>CACZOU010000046.1 GCA_902782945.1 uncultured Methanobacteriaceae archaeon | reverse complement strand
TGATGGTAGTGGAACCATAGGAAGAAGATATGCACGTGCAGATGAAATAGGAGTTCCATTTGCAGTTACAGTAGATTATGATACTATTGATGATAAAAAGGTTACAATACGTAATCGTGATACCTTTGAACAGAAGAGAGTAGCAATAAGAAGACTACCAATAATAATTAAAGAACTTGTAGAAGGAAATATTACTTTTGAGGAATTAGAAGAATAGTAGTGATTAAAATGATAATTGATGCTCATATGCATGCAGATACAAGACCAATAGAGAACTTTAAAGATATAAAAATGGCTGGAGTAGATGCAGTAGTAACCTGTGCCCACGACCCCCTTGAAATGAAAAAATCAAATGTAACTCTCGAACACTTAAACAGAGTAGTATATCAAGAACCTAAAAGAATCAGCAAACATAATGTTAAAGTATATGCAGCGGTAGGTATACATCCAAGAGCAATACCTGATGATTATGAGAATGTTCTAAAAGAATTACCTAATTATATGAAGGAAGATCATGTAATTGCAGTTGGAGAGATTGGACTAAACTCAACAGCACAAATAGAACAAGAAGTTTTTATAAAACAGTTACAATATGCTGATGAAAATAACTATAATATTATTGTTCATACGCCAAGAACAGATAAACCTACTGTAACTAAAAGAACAATAGAATTAATGGATGAATATATTAATCCTAAACAAGTTCAATTAGATCATATAGATTATTCTATTGTAGATATGGTTATTGATAAAGAGTATACTCTTGGAATTACAGTTCAACCGGAAAAAATGTCTGTTGATGATACTGTTAAAATGTTAGATGAGTATGGTTTTGATAAGTTTGTCCTAGATAGTGATATGAGTTCAGCACCATCAAATCATATGTCACTTCCTGAAACTAAGCATAGTTTAGAAGTAAATGGATTTAATGAGAATGATATTGATAAGGTCACATATAAAAATCTTGTTAAATTCCATAATCTTAAAATTTAAACTTCCTTATCTTATTTTTTTATAAAAGACTGAAATAAGTAAATATTTAAAAAAAAGTTGAAAAAAAATAGAATACTGTAAAATAATCTTATTGTTTAAGTAATCTTATCTCTTTTGGAGTTACTACAATAACATTACCAGTACTACCTAAAAGAACTACGTTTGCATTTGTTGTATTTTTGAATGCTTTTAATGTTGACCCTACTTTTTTGAATTCGGATAGTTTTCTTTCTTGAAGATATTTAAAATCTATAATTGCTGGAACACCAGTCTTATTAATATTATCTAATTCATCAGATAATGCACTTAATGATCGTATTTTTATTAACCGTATTGTATCAATATTATTTCCTTGATTTGGTTCAATTAAAACATCGTCATCATCAGAATGATCAATTACAATATCTTCATAATCATCATCATATTCATTCTCTATTGAGGATATTACATTATCATTTAACATTTTTTGATCATTATCAAAATTTGGCTGCATATTGTAATCCCCATCATATTCCCGGTCTATAGATTTTTTTATATTAATAGTAAAATCTTTTAATGTGTTTTCCATGTTATTCACCTACATAATCCAAGACTGTTTGAAGTAAACGTTTTAAACCACCATTAGAGTCTGTATGTAAGTCAACTGTTGGTAGATTAAATTTCTCTTCAATTTCTTCTAAAGATACATCCGGAGCATTCCTTCTATTAATTGATAAACCTATAACTTTAGTAGGTTCTACTGCTTCTATAGCTTTTAATTCTTCAGATATGCCTATTGGTTCTCTGAATGGATGGTTTGGTCTGTGACATAATATTACAGCATCAGGCATTGCTCCAAATAATATTGCTGCAGATAGTCCTTTTGGATGAGGGTTTCCTGTTTCTGTAAGACTAGATTGTCCTTCAATAAATATAATATCAGGATTCTTATTTTCTTCCATGTATTTAACGGTTCCCATTATTGCTGCTGGAACATCCATTACTGATAAACTTCCTGCTCTGAAATTTATATCTGTTGGTTCGTCTAATCCCATTTCATCTGTTGAAAATATTATAGCATTAAGTCCTAATTCTTTTGCTGCTTTACCTAATTTTCTTGTTGTGGTTCTTTTTCCACATTCTTGTGAGGTTCCACCTACAAATATTACTGGTTTTTTGTGATAGTATGTTATTTTTGGTAAAACTTCTGTTACTTTATCTGGTGCTGTTCCCATAACTTTTTTAACATTATCTAATCGTGAGCTAATTTCTTTGATTTGTACACCTTTTTGATTAGCAAATTTTATTAAGGATGGATTTTCTTCGAGTGGTAATGATCTGAATGATGTTAAAACATTTTGTCCTAAATCAATTGCTTGAACAGCATATTTTAGTGCAGCTCCTTCAGCTCCTATAGGTAACATTATAGCAACTGATTTTGAATTAGTTTCTTCAATTAATTTTTTTAAATCAGAGCCTACTATATGACCACAGAACTCTTTTCCTTGTTTTTTCTCATTATCATCTAAGAAGCCTGCTGTTTCTACTCCTGTGAAATTGGAAAATTTCTCTCCACCTCCACCAGCGCCTATAATGATAAATGGACTTAGTTCTCTAAAGTCTTCACTAGATGTTATAGAATACAAAAAATCACTTCTCCAAAATATTAATTTATAAAAATTTTTATCTTATATCTATATTCTATTTTATAAACTATATAATTTAAACTATACTATAAAAAATAGTTTTTGAAAATAATTTAGATGAAAAAAAGTTGATATGGTGATGATATTTTAAAGTTAATATCTTATTTTTCCTATATGTCTAGTACTTCCAGGGTCTTCACCATTGAATATTGAAAGATGATATATGAACCATTCTAATGGAATTATAAGTACAAATGGAGTTAATAATGGATCTATATCTGAGTATTCTTGTAAGTCAAATACTATATTATTTACTCTGAGATTTTCACAGAATTTAATTGCTCTATCTGTAACTTCATCCGGTTGGTCACCAGATCTTAGAAATACTACTGTAACTCCTTCTTCTACACGTTCTATTAAACCATGTCTGAATTCTCCAGAGTATATTGGACAAGCATGTTTTAATGATCCTTCCATGAACATTGTCATTGCTAGTTTATATGCTAATCCGAAGTTTAATCCACTACCCATGCAGTAAAATAAGTCTACATCCTTATTTTCTTCTGCGATTTTCTTAGATTTCTCTTCTGTTGATTTAATTAATTCTTCTATTAAATCAGGTACTGTGTATAATTGTTCTAGAACATGCTCTGCTCTTTCAGATTTTACCATCTTAAAGAATATTAGATATAATGCAAATAACTGGGTTACATATGTTTTTGTACCTATAATTGCTAATTCAGTGCCGCCTAATGTTATTACTGCTTCATCTGCTTCTTTTGCCATGGAACTATCTTTTTCATTTGTTATTGCTACTGTTTTTATATTATTTTCCTTTGCCTTTCTTAAAGCAGATAATGTGTCAGATGTTTCACCCGATTGTGAAGTTAATATAACTCCAACATTACTATCTTTCTCTAAATATTGGTTATCAACAAATTCATAACCTGTTTGAACATCTATATCTATTGTTGATATTGTTTTTATTGCATCTTTTATTGTGTAACATGTAGATATAGAACTTCCACAACCAATTAAGTATATTTTATCAAATTTTGAGTATTCTTCGGATATCTGTTCTAAATGTTCTTTTTCTGATTCTATAGTGCGCTTCAGTGAAATTGGTTGTTCCATTATTTCATTGTACATTTCATATTCCATTATTTGTAACTCCTTTAGTTGTACGTATTATCTATTTAACAGTAACTATATTATATATAATATATTTCTCATTTGATATTTAAATATTCATATCTTAAACTAATTAATTAATAAAAATAGTAATAATAAGTTTAGAATCGAATGATTCCTTGATTTATTAACTTTGTTAATTTAATAACCTTGTATATTTGAAATATATATAATACAAACCATGTTAACACAACCAAATAAACTCCTATTTCTGAAGAAATATTATACGTTGTAGAATAAAATGCTGCAATTACAGCATAACTAATAAAAATTAATGGAATTAATAATAAAAATAAAATTCCACTATACCACTGCTCAATATAAAAATAACTGATACCTGGCAGAAATATTGCTAATAATATACTAATTACCATATTTTTTTGTTTTATAACTGTTTTATCAGAAGCATTATCTAAGTTACTTATTAATTTAAATCCACAGTATATACAGTACTTGTCATTATTTTGATTATGAAAACCACACCTTGGACATTTAATCATATGAATCTCCTTCCCTTAATCTAATAACATTGCTTGTCGATATGTATCACATATACCTATAATATATACTAATAAACTAGCTAAAAACATCATATACACAATTATATATGATTCTAATAAATTGAATAATATTATTGTGAAAAATAATAAAAATAATTGACTAGCCAGAAATACTAAACCTCTGTCCAATTTATGTATATAGAAATATCCAATTCCCGTGAAAAGAGCTGATAATAATGTTGCAATAAATTGTTTTTTTGATACTGTGTAATAACTATCAGGATAATAAGAATCTGTATTTGTAGAATTATTCCCCTTGATGTAATCATCATTCATAAAATTATTTGATAAAAAAGAATAATATAAATCTCTTAAATCATTGTTTTTTTGATTATCTTCTTGAATGATAATGTTAAAATCAGCATCTTGAGAAAATAAAGCTTTAGAGCAGTGCATACAATATTTACTTCCCTCAACATTCTCATATCCACAACATTTACATTTAACCATGATCAGTCACTTATCATTTTTATATAATATATTTATATAGACTAGCATTTAATATAATTTTATATAAGCGCTAGTTGAGTAAATTAATATGAAAATCAATGATTTAATTGAAGTTAAATACATATCAAGACCTAATCGCTTCACAATCAAATTTAAAAACTCGGATAATAAATTAGATATAGCACATTTACATGACCCTGGAAGATTAAAAGAATTACTAATAGAAAATACGCCCATTTTAATAAAATATGTACCTACCTACAAAAAAACTAACCGTAAAACTAAATACAATGTAATAGCCATTAAGGATAAAGAAGATTGGATATTACTAAACAGTAATTACCATAACAAAATTGTAGAAGAATTAATTGATAATCATGAAATTCCGGGACTTGAAAAATATCATGTTGAAAAACCAGAATATACCTATGGAAATAGCAGATTAGACTTTCTTTTAACTGATGAATATAAAAATAAGATGTATTTAGAAGTTAAAGGTTGTACATTACAAATAAATAAATTAGCAAAATTTCCAGATGCACCTACAAAAAGAGGTACAAAACACTTAAACGAATTAATAAATATAAGAAAAAACCATGGAAACAGTGCTGTTGTCATATTAATATTACATAACAAAGCAGAGACTTTCATGCCAAACTATGATACAGACCCTGAATTTAGTAATACACTGAAAAAAGCATATGAAAATAATGTGGAAATATACCCATTTCATATGATAACAAAAACAGAAAATGATTCCTTAATAATAGAAGCAGACAAAAAATTACCATTAATATTAAAATAGAGTGATTATTCATGAAATGTGATAGATGTTATTATGAAAACCCTGATGATGAAACATACTGTATTAATTGTGGTAAAAAATTACCTGAAAAAACAAAACCTACTGTTATTACAGTGATAACCATACCTTCAAAAAATAAAGAAAAAAAGGAAAATGATTACTACTCTATTGAATATAAAGGTCCTGAAATAACAACTCAAAACCAAAATAATACGAACAATGATGAAGATATTGAAAACAATGACTTAATTGCTATATTTCTAAGCTTTCTTTTTCCAGGATTTGGACATCTATACATAAAACAAAACATAAAAGGTATTATATATCTATTCATAGCTATAATACTAGGATATATCTCAACAATTAAACAGGAAGTAATATATGTATTAGTAGTAGTCTATTTAATTCAAGTTATGGATGTTATAATATGTTGTAGACGAAAAAAATAATTTATATTAACCAAGACTTTTACATAACCCTATTAAACAATATTAAATAGTATATTTTAAAATGGAAATATAATTACTCTAATTCTTACTTTTCCTCTTAATATATTCTTCTAATAAATTATTTAAAAACATTTATAAGAATTAATATATCATTTTTAAAATATTTAGAAAATTAATATAAGAAATATTTATTTAAACATTAATTGGATTCACTATAATTTATATATGAAAATAGATATATAATATTATCAACATACTATGAAAAGAGTTAATAAACTAAAAAAAATATAAATATAAATAATTAATTTTTTAAACAAGAGATAATATAATATGAAGGATAATACATGTCTGCAAGAATCATAGAAGGATACAAATTATACAAGGATAATGCTGTAATTGTAGAACATTATGAACCAGACCATGTTATATTCAAAGTAAAAAACAAAAAAAATACAGATTATTATCTCGTATCCATGATGTATGGATATTGGAATTGTGACTGTGCAGACTACCAGTACAGAAATCAAAGACAACCCGGTAGTTTTTTCTGTAAACACTTAGAAGCAGCACAATTTAAACTTCTTGACTTGTTAAACAATTCCGATAAAGAAGGAGACTAGAATATGAAAATAGAGGAATTATTAAAACCTTGTCCTGAATGTGGTTCCAGAGACAAGACCCAACATAGAGATTTTGACAGAGAATTTCTAGCATATGGATCTAATGCTGAACTAAAATGTTCCAACTGCGGACATATATTTATTACTAGAGATGAAGCAATAGATATGAGAAGAGCAGAAGAGAAAAAACTAGAAGAAAATAAAAAAGAAGAGTAAATATGATGAATAAGGGGATTGAATTATGATAGTGAAAGATATTTGTATGTACTGTGGAGCATGTGCAGGAGTTTGTCCTACTAATGCAATTCAAGTACAAGAACTAACAGTAGTTGTTGATGATGACACATGTACAAAATGTGGAATATGTGTAAAAGCATGTCCAATTGATGCATTAGAACTAGAATAGGTGATAATATGATAGAAACAGATATCTTAGTAGTAGGAGCTGGACCTTCAGGATCACTTGCAGCAAAAGAAGCTGCTTTACACGGAGCAAAAGTCATACTAATCGATAGAAAATCAGCAATAGGCTCACCAAAAAGATGTGCTGAAGGAGTATCCAAGAATGGATTAGCAGAATTAGGCATAAAACCAGACCCAAGATGGATTGCAAGAGATTTAAAGGGAGTAAGACTAGTAGCACCTAATGGTACAAATGTATGGTTAGATAATGACACAATACAACTACCAGAATCAGGATATATTCTGGAAAGAAAAGTATTTGATAAACATATGGCAATGGATGCAGCACGTGCTGGTGCAACTATAATGATAAAAACTAATGCTACAGCATTAGAAAGAGTAGAAGATGGTATTATCATTACTGCAGACCATTTTGGTGAAGAAATAAAAATCCACGCACATATTGTTATTGCAGCAGATGGTCCAGAATCAAAAATTGGTCGCTGGGCTGGATTAGAATCTAGTACTGCACCAGAATACATGGAATCATGTGCTCAATATGAAATGGCTGGAGTAGAAATGGAAAATAATAGAGATATCGCTCTATTCTTTGGATCAGTTTCTCCTGGAGGATATGCTTGGATTTTCCCTAAAGGCGATGACATAGCAAATGTAGGATTAGGTGTACTAAAAACACACACAGATAAAACAGCAATAGAACACTTAAATGAATTTGTAAAAAACTGCCCAGAAACAAAAAATGCACAGCCAGTTGAATTAAATGTAGGTGGAGATCCTGTAGGTGGAATAATAAAAGACCGTATTGGTGATAATATCCTAGTTGTAGGAGATGCTGGTGGATTTGTAAATCCATTAACAGGTGGAGGAATCAACAGTGCCCTTGAATCAGGAGTATATGCAGGAATAGTAGCTGCTCAAGCAATTCAAGAAGGAGATTACAGTAAGAAAAAATTTAAAGAATATGTTAAATTAACTGACGAGAATATAGGTAAAAACTATAAAAAATACGATAAAGCTAAAGAATATTTATTATCATTAAATGATGATGAATTAAATGATATAGCAAAAGAATTTGAAAAAGCAGATTTCTCAGAAGTCAATCCTAGATCATTAATAAAAATGCTAGTTAAAGTATCTCCTAAAGCATTATTAAAACTAGGAAAATTATTCTAATCCCCTATTTTTACCTTTTTTTAACATATTTTTAAAGAGAAGATAAGTATGAATAATACAAAAATACCATGTGTAACTGAATTATCATTACATAGACCAGAAGTAATTAGATGGCAAGAACGAATGAAACTGTTAGAACCATACAGTGATACTATCATAGTTCTACCATGTAGTATGAAAAAGCCATATTCACAATCTAAATCACATAATATATTCAAGAAGTATACTAAAGGATTACAGGAAGTAATACTAACTTCACCATTTGGGATATGTCCAAGAGAAATGGAACGAACATATCCTATACAATCTTATGATGCATCAACCACAGGTGACTGGTCTGATGAGGAAATAAAAGCATCCGGAAAATGTCTAAAAGAATATGTTAAAGATTACAAAGTAATTGCACACGTAACTGGAGGATACCGTGCAGCATGTGAAGAATTCCTAGATAATGTGGTGTACACGTGTGATGATGGTAACACAAGATCAAATGAATCATTAAATAATCTAAAAGCAGAAGTAAAGAAAGCTGACAAAATTGGTCATAATAAACATAAGATACATGATCTTAGATCAATAGCAAGATACCAATTTAACACAAAAAAAGCGGATGCATTAATACCAGAAAATACTCAGACTAGAGGCAGATTTAATACACGTATACTTGTAGATAAAACTCAAATTGCAACATTGCACTTTGACACAGGATTATTCACATTAAACTTACCAGCAGGAGAAATACTTAAAGAAAATGAAATAAACAGAGTATATATTAACTTTGATTTACAATCAAACACATTATTTACCCCTGGAATTGATGATGCTGATGAAAATATCATCCCGGGTGACGAAGTAGTGATAATAAAAGATGATGAAGTCATTGGTGTTGGAAAATCTATGATGAATGGTAGAGAATTAGTTGACTCTACTAAAGGTGTAGGTGTAAAAATACGACATCAAATCAAATAAACTTAATAAAAAAGTATATATAAACAAAATTTTAATAAGTAAATATGGAGAGATAAAAATGGCAGAAGCAGAATTAAAACAAGAAATTAAAGATAAATTAGCATTAATCGCTGATCATCATATGGGTATAAGTATCGTAGATATGGGTTTAGTAAGAGATATAGCAATAGATGAGGAAAATAAAAAAGTAAATATAACCCTATCACCTACAAACCCTGGATGTATGAGTATCGCAAATGTAGCAATGGCTTCTAAATTAGAAATTGAAAAATTAGAAGACGTTGACAAAGCAGAAATTACTGTTATTGACCATATGATGGCAGATACTATAAATGAAATGGTCAATAAAGAAGAATAAATATTCCATCATTTTTGATGTTTAACACATCATATTTTTTTTTGAACAACATAAAAAGATAAAGTATATATATAAGAAACATACAATATAATAATAGTTGCTTACAAAGCACAAGCAATATTAATTTTAAACATTTGAGGGCGCGTGGCTCAGCTTGGTTAGCGCGCACGGCTGATAACCGTGAGGTCCTGGGTTCGAATCCCAGCGTGCCCATTTAATAAAAACTATTTTCTATTTTTAAAGATTTAAAAATTATTTTTTTCAGTACATATATTTTTTCATGACTATTAATTTTTATTCATACTAATTAATCCAAATTTATTTAAAATTAGACTACTAAAAAAATAAAACATCATTATCAAATAACATGAAAAAAACAACACAAGATAGAAATATTAAGAAATAATAGAACATAACACAATTAAACTAATTAAACACCACAATAAATAATCTGCATAAAATATAAAATAAATTCAATGAAAAAAAACTAATAATAACAATAACCTTATTTTCTTAAAAAGAATAATAGAAAAATAAGAAATTATATGGAATAATATAAAATATACACTACTTTAAAGCCTAAAAAAATAAATTAATAAAATATATTAAGTAATTTTAATATAAAAAAAAATGGAGCAAATGGTAAGATACGGTTAAAAAAAACTCACCATATTTTACCTACTTAATTCATTAAAAACTACTAATTTTAACACTATTACTTATTTAATAATTAAAAAAAGAATCATCTTTATTATTTAAACCATATAAATTATTATATAATATACATCATGAAAAAGGTGTTTTATATGTCATATATGAATAATGATGAAAATCAGACAAGATTAACATTTAATAGACTAGATTCTAACATTCCTAATAACCATATTTCCCATTTTATAAAGAAATTCACAGCCAAACACTTCAAAAAAATAGATGAAAAATATGAGAAAAAACGTGGAAGACCAGCATTTCCCAAAACAGCACTACTAAACATAATATTATATGGAACATATGATAATTTAAAAACATTTCAAGAAATCAGTCAATCCTGCGAATATAATATATACTATAGATACCTTACTGGCGGTTTAGTACCATCAGAACGTACAATTCAAAGATTTGCTGAAGATCATGGTACAATAATCACAGAAGTTCTTGAGAAAATAGTTGACTATGCTAGCAACACCCACTCTATAAAACAAATAACATTAAATGGAGACATCCAGCCCGATAACAGAGAGGATAAAGTACAACTTGAAGAAATAAATGATTTTACATACGATTTAATAAAACTTATTAGAAAATATGAGAAAAATAACAGAATAATAAATAGAGAATATGAACTTAGTAGAAATGCAATACTAATTTTTGAAGATAATAATATCAGCCCATTAGAGAAAATAAATACCATTAATAACATCCAAAAGAAATTAAAAAAATCAAAAGAGGAAAGTGTATTCATTAACAGTCTTGATGCATTACTAAATCTGGAAAAAACAAGACTTTATCCTATAACTTATAAAATTGATACAAAAGATTATAACCCTAATTTTATATCAAAAATTAATATTACATCAAAAGAACCTGAAAAAATAGATATATCAAAAATTCAGAATATTATTACACTATTATCCTGTGTTTATAATCTTAAAATAATAAATAATATTAATCAGGAAAAAATGAATTATAAATTAATATATAAATTTATGGAAGTTGTTCAGAATAAGTATCCTGATATTAAATTTATCGTAAAGTAAAAAATAGTGAGTAAAATTCAGATTATAAAAAAAAAGAATTGAAAAAAGATTATTCATTTTCTAATTCATCAAGTAATTCATTCCAAGTGTTTAATGTTTCTTTAGCTGCTTCTTCGGTTAATACTTCTATAGCATAACCAGAGTGTATAAGAACATAGCTTCCTATATCTGCATCAACTAAGTCAAGTTTTGCTTCTTGTTTAACTCCACCAAAATCACAAGTTGCTACATTATCATTTATTTCTAATACTTTTGCAGGTGCTGCAATACACATATTAACTCCTCCTTATCATTAAAAAAAAATTATAATTAATCACTTTATTTTTTATATTATTAATCATTTAATTATATATTAGTTTTATTATTTATAGGTTCATAAAAAGAAAAAAGAATATTATATATAATAAATAGTATGTATAAAAAATTATATATATAAAAAAAAATACACTAATTATATGAATACTTTAAAAAATTAACTTTTCTAATAATTTTCAAATTAAGTACACAAAAAGAAAAATTAGAATTATTAATTTAATAAAGTGTGATATAATGATTGATAATATTAAGAAAATTATTAAAGACGATTCTGAGGCAATGTTTAAGAATCCAATAGTAGTTATTGTATTAATTGCATTAATCATTCTTCCATCACTATATTCCGTTATAAATGTTTATGCTTGTTGGGATCCATATGGTGATACAGATAATATAGATTTTATTATTGTAAATAATGATAATCCTGTAACAGTCAATGGTACAACCTATTCTTATGGTACTCAGGTAATACAAAGCCTACAAGAAAATAACAATTTTAATTGGGTGTATAAAGATGAAGATGATGCAAGGGATATGGTAAAAAATGGAACGAGTTACGCCGCCATAATAATACCTCCTGATTTCACAAAAGATGTGTTATCAGTGTATTCCGGTAATCCAACACAGGCTCAAATTGAATACTTAGTTAATGATAAAACTAGTCCAGTAGCACCTAAAATCACAGGTAATGCTGCTACTAATGTTAATACAGCAGTCAGTGATGCTATAATTGAAAAATTTAACACTAGAACTTATGGATCAACTACTCAATCCCCAGTAGCAGTTCAACAAACTCAAGTATCACAAAATGCTACAACACAAAACGCAACAACACAAACTGCTACAGCTCAAAATGCTGCAACAGGAAATGTTACTAATGCTAGTACATCTAATATGACTACTGCAGAATTAACTCAGGCAAGTTATAATCAAAAAGTATCAGAATACTTCAATTCACCTACCGAATTAACTAATCATACATATTACAAAGCAGATAGTTATGCTCAACAAGTAGCACCATTCTATACTGCATTAGCTTCATGGGTAGGTTGTATTATATTAATAGCATTATTAAGTGTTAAACCAGTGAAAGATGAAGATAAATATTCACCTATAGAAGTTTACTTCGGTAAAATTGGTTTATTCTTAGGAATGAATACTTGTCAATCTATTGTAACATTTATTGGTTTATGTATTCTTGGAATACCTATGAGTAGTGGATTAACTGTATTGCTTGTTATGTTACTAATTGGATGGGTTTTCATGACAATAGTATACACGTTAGTATCCTTACTGGGTAATATAGGTAAAGCAATAGCTTTAATTATATTAGTATTCCAAATATCCGGAACTAATGGTATTTATCCTATTGAAATCATGTCACCATTATTCCAAGGATTAATGCCATATCTACCAATGACATATGCAATATTACTATTAAAAGATGCAGTATTCGGCGTAATTTGGCCAACATTCATAAGAAATATTGGATTCCTTATAATATTCCTAATCGCTGCTTTAGCTATTGGTATTATTGTCAAAGAAAAACTTGATAAAAGAGCTAAATACTTTGATAAAAAACTTAATGAAAGTAGATTATTTGAATTACGTAAGTAATTCTTACCACTTTCATCTTTTTATAAAAAAAGAGAGACTATTTTTTTAATATAATGAAACTTTTGACACACCATCTATTTTTAATAATAATTGAATTAAATCTCCTTCTAATTGTTTATCTGTAATTATTGTTATGTGAGGTATTGGATCTATTTCTGGGTCACTTGCATATGCCTGCCTTATACTTATATTTTCTTCTGCTAGTATTTTTGCAATCTTATATAATATTCCTGCTTTTTGTCCTAGTCCTTCTATTTCTATTACTCCTAAGCCTAGTACATTAGATATGTTTGTTAATACTGGTCCTGAAGGATATATGTTCATGAATATTTTTTTTAATTCTTCATCTTTTAATATATTTTTAATTGTTGAGGTGATTACTCTTCGGTCTGTGTTCAATGATTTTGCTAGGGAGGATATGTTTATTTCTACATCTTTACAGTAGATTTTGTTATTCGTATCAATTCTCAGTCCTAATTCTAGTAATTTTTTTACTACTTTTTGTTGTGATGGATATTTTTCAAATTTTTCCATTATATTGTTCCACATTTTATTAATTCCTTTTTTTATTTTATTGTTCTATATTTTATTTTGTTATATCTACTATTTATCAATAATGTATAAATTTATACACCAAACATTTAAATAGTACATTGATGTAATTATTATATAACAACAAGAGGTTGATAAATATGAATAAGAGTGAATGTTTTTGGCAACTTAAAAAAATTAATTAAAAAACCAACAACTAAGAAAATAGACATAGATAATCCATTTAAATTATTTAAAAATTTATATTATAACTATAACGATGCATTTCTATTAGAATCAATGGAATCAGATAATGGACTAGCAAGATATTCAATAGTAGGATTTAACCCTGTAGCAAAAATAAAAGCACATGACCACCATGTAACCATCACTACAGACACTGAAACAATAGAATATGAAGCAGAAAATCCATTACTTGACTTAAAATCATTAATAAATAATGATTACGAACAAGAAGGATTCAGAGGCGGCTTAATGGGATATGTCTCATATGAATCCATCAAATACTTCGAAGACGTACCAACACATAAAAGTATTTATCCTGACTTCGAATTCGGATTATTCCTAGACTGTGTAGTATATGATAATATCCATGAAACATGTGAATATACAACATTAAATGAAGATAGAACAGAATTAATAAAAAAAATCTACCAAGAAGAACACACAAACGGAATATTAGAATACAAAATAATAAAAGAAGATTTCGAAGAAGATGAATATAAAGACGCAGTCCAAGAAACAAAAGGCCTAATAACTGATGGAGAAATATTCCAAGCAGTAATATCAAATTCAGAAAACATTGTACTAAAAGGAAGTAAACTACCCTTATACGAACACTTACGAAAAATAAATCCATCACCATACATGTATCATATCAAATTAGGTGAACGAGAAATAATTGGATCAAGTCCTGAAATGTTAATGAGACTAGAAAAAGGAATAATAGAATCATACCCAATAGCAGGGACAAGACCAAGAGGAAAAACACCAGAAGAAGATAAAGAACTTGAAGAGTCATTATTAAATGATGAAAAAGAATTAGCAGAACATTTAATGCTAGTTGATTTATCACGTAATGATATAGGAAAAATAAGTAAAAGAGATTCCGTAGAAGTAGAAGAATTTTATGGAATAAGAAAATTCTCACATGTACAACATATAGTATCACATGTAACTGGAAAAATCAAAAACAAATTAGATGCAATAGATGCGTTCATGTCATTATTTCCCGCAGGAACATTAAGTGGAGCTCCAAAAATACGTGCCATGGAAATAATCAATCAAAAAGAAAAATATGCAAGAGGTCCATATGGAGGAGCTGTAGGATACTTCTCCTTAAATGGAAATGCAGACTTTGCAATAACAATAAGAACATTAACAACTAACAAAGAAAGAGCAGAGATACAGGCAGGTGCAGGAATAGTTTACGATTCTATTCCAAAATCAGAATATGAGGAATGTAGAAGAAAAAGACAAGCTATTGTACAGGCACTTCAAGAATCAGGTAGTGAGGTAATACAATGATACTCATAATAGACAATTATGATTCATTCACATACAATTTATATCAACTAGTAGGAAAATTCACAGCAGATATAAAAGTAGTGAGAAATGACAAAATAACCATTTCAGAAATAAAGGAAATGAATCCGGATCATATAATAATATCTCCAGGACCTGGAAATCCTATGAATAAAAAAGATTTCGGTATATGTGGTGAAGTAATAAAACAATTTAAGAAAACTCCAATATTAGGTGTATGTCTGGGACACCAGGGAATATATTACACATATGGAGGAAAAATATCAAAAAATAAACCAGTGCATGGTAAAACAGATACTATCAAACATGGTGATTCTTCACTATTTACTGATGTACCTGAAGAATTTGAAATTGTAAGATATCACTCATTAATCTGTGACAAAACAGATGTCCCAGAGGATATTAAGATAACTAGCTACACAGAAGATGGAATAATAATGTCCATAGAACATGAAAAATATCCAACATTTGGAATACAATTCCATCCAGAATCAATAGGAAGTAGCTATGGCGATACTATAATAAAAAACTTCTTAGAAATAAATGGCTGATAACATGAATGTTGTAGAAGAAATAGTTAAAAACAAGAAGAAAACATTAACAGAACTAAAAAAAACTAAATCAACAAGTCAAATAAGAAAAGAAGCCATAGATTACGTGTCAACAAAAAATAATAAATTCAGATTTCAAGAAATTTTAAAAGATAAAAACTCAACAAAACTCATAGCAGAATACAAACCAGCAAGTCCATCACAGGGAGATATCAGTACACTTAAACCTGAAGATGTAATACCCCTGTATGATAAAAACAACGTAGATATGATCTCAGTGCTAACAGAGGAGTCTTATTTCAAAAGTAACCTTAACAACTTTAAAAAGGCAACAACATTAACAGAAAAGCCAATACTTAGAAAGGATTTTGTTATAGATAAATACATGTTATATGAAGCAGCTGCAAATAATGCTAGTGCAGCTTTATTAATCACAGGAGTATGTCCAGATATAGAAGATTACTTAAACACATGTTATGATTTAGGATTAGATGCCATAGTAGAATGTCATACACTAGATGACATTGAACAAGTAGTAGATTATAATCCTAAAATTATAGGTGTAAATAATAGAAACTTCAATGATTTATCAATAAATCTTGAAACAACGAAGAACTTACGAGAATATGTACCTAACTATCTGATATCAGAAAGTGGAGTAAAAACTCTAAACGATGCAGAAAAACTAAAAAGCTATGGTGCAGATGCACTGCTAATAGGTACCAGTCTTCTAAAAAATAATAATGATACGGAAATTGTGGAATTCATAAATAAATTAGATAATATATTAAAATCTTAAAAAAAAACACGGCTATTGAGGTATTAAAATGACCCTTAAAATAAAAGTATGCGGAATAACAAATGAAAAGGAAATGAAAGAAATAGAAAAATTAAATGTTGACCGCATAGGTTTTATAAATATTGAAAGATCAAAAAGAAATGTTTCTCTAGAAGAAATAGAAATCTTAGAAAAAAAATTATTAAATAAAAGATTAAGTACAATAGTTCTAGAACCAAACAATGCATATGAAGCTTTATTAAAAGCAAATAGAACTAAAATATTTAATTTACAATTACATTCACTTACATGTTTTGATATAAGATATATGACCTGGTTAAATCAATACCACAATGGTGAAAGATTAAATATAACAAAAGTAATAGGATTAAGAGATAAAATAAATAGAAAAGATGAAAAAGAAATAAAAAATCATTGCTTATACTCTGATAATATATTATTTGATTATGTTAAAGATGGAAAAACAGGTGGAACTAACACACACATTCCAATAGACACTGCTATAGAAGCAAGCAGATTAGTTAAGAAATATGATAATAGAACAGAAGTAACATTAGCTGGTGGATTAAATCTCGAATATTTAGAAGAAATTTATGATAAACTACACTATTTTGATAGAATTGATTTAAATAGTGGTGTGGAAGATAAACCTGGAAGAAAGAATATTAAAGAGATAAAAAAGATTATAAAATTAGTAAACGAAGAATAAAAGTGATATTATGAAACATGACGGAAAATTTGGTAAATATGGAGGTATATTTGTACCTGAACTACTAATACCTGCAGTAGAAGAATTAGAAGATGCATTCTATAAATATAAAGATGATGAGAAATTTAAGAAGGATTTAGAATATTATTCCAGAGAGTTTGCAGGTAGACCAACAGGATTATACTACGCAGAAAATCTTTCTAACAAATTAGGATGCAAAATATATCTTAAAAGAGAGGACATGTTACACACAGGAGCACATAAAATAAACAATGCAATAGGTCAGGGCTTACTAGCAAAATACATGGGTAAAACACAATTAATAGCAGAAACAGGAGCCGGACAACATGGAATAGCAACAGCAGTGATAGGTGCAAAGTTAGGAATGGATGTAAAAATATTCATGGGATCAAAAGATGTTGAAAGACAGAAATTAAATGTATTCCGTATGGAATTATCTGGAGCAGAAGTAATACCTGTAGATATGGGTTCACAAACATTAAAAGATTCCATTAACGAGGCATTCAGGTATTGGATTTCTAATTTAGATACCACGCACTACCTAATTGGAACAACAATGGGACCTCATCCATATCCAACAATGGTCAAATACTTCCAAAGTGTAATTGGAAAAGAAGCACGTGAACAAATATTAGAACTAGAAGGAGAACTACCAGATACTGTCATAGCATGTGTTGGTGGTGGAAGTAACTCTATAGGAATATTCAGCGGATTTATGGATGATAAGGAAGTAGATCTTATAGGAGTTGAAGCTGGTGGTGAAGGTATAGAAACAAGTGCACATGGTGCAACCATGACAAAAGGTACTGATGGAATATTACACGGAGCATTATCACTAGTATTACAGAGTGATGAAGGACAAATTCAGGAGACTAGTAGTGTATCAGCAGGACTTGATTATCCTGGTATTGGACCAGAACATGCATATCTAAAAGAAATAGGTAGAGCTAAATATGTTCCAATAAATAATGATGAAGCATTAGAAGGATTTAAAGCATTATGTGAAATTGAAGGAATTATCCCGGCATTAGAAAGTGCACATGCAGTAGCATATGCTATTAAGTATGCTAAGAAAGAAGAGAATAAAGGAAAAACAATTATTGTAAATTTATCAGGACGTGGAGATAAGGACATGTTCACAGTCGCAAAAGAATTAGGGGTGGAAATATGAATATGCAGACATATCAGGAAATGTTTGAAAAAACCAAAAAAGATAATGAGGGAGTTTTCATACCTTTCATAGTAGCTGGAGATCCAGACTATGATACTTCTCTACAAATAGCTAAAACATTAATTGATAATGGTGCTGATGCTCTTGAAATAGGATTTCCTTTTTCAGATCCTGTTGCTGATGGTAGAAGTGTACAAAATGGTGACCTCAGAGCATTCAAGAGTGGTATGACTATTGCTAAATGTTTCACATTCCTAAAAGATTTACGGGAATATACTGATAAACCATTTGGACTATTATTATACTATAACCTAGTATATCAACATGGAATTGATGAATTTTACAAAAAATTAAGTGAAATTGGCGTGAATTCTGTATTAATAGCTGATCTTCCACCAGAAGAAGCAGATGATGTTATACTAGCTTCAAAGAAATATGGTGTGGAAGAAGTATTTATAGTATCACAGGCTACAAGTAATGAAAGATTAGCAGATATAACTAAGATAGTAAGTGGGTTTATATACATAGCATCTGTAATGGGAACTACAGGTGCACGTAAAGAAGTAGAACATGACTCAACAGAATTAATTAAACGTGTACGTGAACACACGAATCTTCCATTATGTGTAGGATTTGGAATATCTAAACCAGAGCATGTTAAAGAAGTATTAGATGCTGGTTCTGATGGTGCTATTGTTGGAAGTGCTATATTAAATATTATTGAAGATAATTTAGACAATGAAGATGTAATGTTTGGAAAAATAGCAGAATATATTCAAGAAATGAAAAGTGCTACTAAGAAGGAGTAATTATGATTGATGATGTATTAGAAGACATAATTGATGATAAACGGGATTTAACAGAAGAAGAAGCATACAAATGTATGGATGATTTAATAAGTGGAGATTATCCTGATGTTAAAGTTGCAGCTTTTTTAATTGCATTAAGAATGAAAGGTGAAACTATTGATGAAATTACAGGATTAACTAAGAGTATGAAAGATCATGCTGTTCAAATAGATTATGATCCTGATGAGTACCTTATTGAAACATGTGGTACCGGTGGAGATACTTTTAAAACATTTAATGTTAGTACTGCTTCATCAATTATTGCAAGTGCTGGTGGGGCTAAAATATCTAAACATGGTAATAGAAGTGTAAGTAGTAAGTTCGGTGGAGCTGATGCTCTTGAAGCTTTAGGTATAAATATTAAGTTATCACCAGAACAGGTTATTAATTCCATTGAAAAATGTAATTTTGCATTCATATTTGCACCAATTTATCATAAAGCTACTAAAAATGTTATGATGATTAGAAAAGAATTAAAAACTAGAACTGTATTTAATGTTCTTGGTCCTATATCTTGTCCATCCAATGTTACTGCTAGATTAACTGGTGTATATGATCCGGACCTTGTAGAACCTATTGCCAGAGTTGCTAGTAATTTAGGAGTTAAAAGAGGTATGATTGTCCACGGATTTGATGATGAAGGTAATCCTGCTATGGATGAGGTATCTAATATTGGAAAAACTAAAGTTGCATTCATAGATCATGGAGATATTGAAGTTAAGTATATTAGTCCTCATGATTTCGGTCTTGAGTTCTCTAATCCCGATGATATTCGTGCTCCCGAGAGTTCTGAAGAACATTTAAAAATTATTTATAATATCATAGATAATGTAACTGATACTAGTAAGGATAAGGCTCGTCTAGATTTATGTCTTATGAATTCTGCTTGTATATTATATTTAACTGAGAAAGTAGATTCCTTAGAGGAAGGCGTTGAATTATCAAGAAAAATAGTTGAAGATGGAACTGCTAGAAAACAGTTAGATAAGATTATTAAAATTAGTAATGAATAATTACTTCCCTTCTTTTTTTTTATAATTTATTTTATTATCTTTTTTTATCAGAATATTTAATTTAGTATATTAACAAACTAACTTATTATATTAATTATAAATACTATCATATACTAGAACAATATTAAGTGATTAATATGACTAAAATAATTATTATTGGAGCAGGACCTGCAGGAAGATTCTCTGCTATGGCTGCTGCCGAAAAGGGAAATGATGTAACACTTATAGAAAATAAACATATAGGCGGAAAATGTTTAAATCAGGCATGTATGGTTGTATGTGCACTCAGTGACATTTCTAAACACTTACTTGATGTAGAGAATTTTAATAATTTAGGAGTGATTGAAGCTACACCTAAACTAAATTATAGTGTTGCTACTAGCCTAGTTAAGGAAACTCAAAAGAAAATAAGACATGTTATAACCAAGGAAACTACAGGTACTGGTGTTAATTATGTACATGGTACAGCTGAGGTAGATGCTCAGAGAAAAGTGGTTATTGTTAATGAGGATGATGAGTATGAATATGATAAGTTACTAGTTTGTACTGGATCTTCACCATACATTCCTAACATTCATGGTGCTGATAAAGCTTATACTTATAAAGATACTTTGAAGTTTAAAGAAGTTCCTGAAAAACTAGTTATTATTGGTGGTGGTTCTACTGCTGCAGAATATGCCGGAATCTATTCTAGTATGGGTAGTCAGGTAGAAATATTATGCAGATCACAGTTCCTTAAAATGCTAAATGACCCAGAAGCTGAGGAATATATTGTAAGGAATTTACTTAAAAATACAATAATACATGAAAATGTAGAAATTAAGGAGATTACAGATACATCAGTTATAACAAATTTTGGAGAAATTAAAGGTACAGTATTATTAGCAACAGGTGTAACACCTAATTCTGAAATAGTAAAAGACGTAGTAAAACTAGACGAAAAAGGCAATATCATTGTAGACCAGTACATGCAAACATCAAATGAAGACATATATGCAGCAGGTGATGTTATTGGCGGAATTCTTTCCACACCAGTATCACGAATGGAAGGAATGACAGCAATTAAAAATATAATGGGAGAACAAATAACACCAGACTACTCATTAATACCATTAACAATCACATTACCATATGATGTAAGCTATGTACTAGGAAATCAAGTTTCAGATATAGGAACTAGTGCAAAACTACCTGGAGCTGCAGGACCTGGAACATTCTGGCACATGTTAGATGGAAAATTAGGATATACAAAAGAAGTAGTAAATAGCGATGGTGAAATAACAGACATACTTGCAATTACGCCTTCATCCAACATTGCATTACCTTACATGATTAAATCAATAAAAGATGGTAACAAGATAACTGATTTTGATAACTTCCTAGAAATACATCCATCTACTGATGGAATATTCAAGTTAGCAGAATATTTCAAAAGGTATCTTTAATTACTGGATAATCATCCCCAATATCTTTTTTTTAAAAAATAGTATAACAATAATTTTCATTAAAAAATAAGTATTTAAAAGAGAGTAAAAATAAGAAAAAAATAGTAAAGATTTATTTCATATGTTTCATTACAAAATTTACTAAATGATGAGGTCCATTAATAATTCCCTGTGAATACTTAGCAGCGGCTTTTTTCATCTCTGTCTCATTATCTAATGCTTTATTAACAACTTCTGTTATGTTATCAGCATGACTTTCTAGTACTGCACCATCAAATACCTTTGATAATCCATGATATCTACCATATTTAACTCCAATCACAACAACAACTGGTATTTCACAGGCAAGAGTTTCATGTAAAGTTAAACCATCATCAGTTATAACTGCTATATCTACAAGATCATATAAATCCTTAATATAATTAATATAACCTAAATTAATAATATTAGGATGATTTATAATCTCTTTAATACCATCATGTAATGGATCACCAATTAAAAATATGTTGACATCATCATTTTCCTCTGCATAATTACGTGCTGCTTCTGCCATACCATCGAATAATGTTGATCCTGAAGAAAATAATATTGATTTCTTATCTGGGTCAAATTGTTCAGGTAATATATCCATGATGTTATTTTTATTACCCTCTATTATATCAAGTTTAATTGGAGAGTATTGTTTTTCAAAATCATATTTTGATTCTATGTTATTACTAGTAAATAGTGGTGATTCTGGTAATATTAATGTTGGATTACATTTAAGTGAAACTTTGGTATCAGTAGGTGTTGCAACAATTCCTACTGCTGGTACTCTAGCTAGTTTAGCAGATAAACATCCTATTACAACACCACCACCAATAACACCTACTACACCATCAGCTTTTTCTTTCTTAATTAAACGTGCCCCAGATATTGCTGCTCGTATAGATTTTAAAGCTGCTTTGAATAATTTTGTTTTTGATGCTGCATGTCCACCTGCAGCAGGTATTGGTGATTGTAACCATGTTATATCACGTTTTTTTAAGTAGTATCCTGGAGCTGAGGGATCTAATACTATTTTAGTATCTATACCTACTTCTTCTAATTCTTTTGATATATTGTAGGCTGTTACAGCATCTCCCCCAATTCCTCTACCTGTTACAAAAATTAAATACTTCATTATATAACCTACTCTAGTTTATATGAGAAAAAATAATATCCCTTATAATATTTTTTTTAGTTAATATTATGTTATATTGTAATTTATTAATAAAATCCACTGATAGAAAAAGGAAGGGAGGTTATCTTGAATTGGTGTGAAAAAGGGAAATGTAAAAAAAGCAGTGATTATTTCCCATAACCTTAAGTTATTTATACTGGATTTCCTTCATCATCGTATACTTCTATACATTCACCTAAGCAGTTATCTGCTGCTTCCTTATATATTTCAATGTCGTCTACTTCATATTCGTCGATTTCATCGTCCCGTGTTGACCCTATTATTGTAGCTCGGTCGTCATCGTCAAATTCAAATAGTGTATCATCAACGTCTATACAGTGTCCACACATTGTACAATCGTCTCTAACTAATATTACTTCATACATTTTTTTAATCTCCCATGAAAAAATATATATATTCTAAAATAATGTTAGTACGTTGCATATATAAATGTTTTGTTTTTTTATGAGATTAGTATAATAAGAATTTATAAATATTGAGTATTTTTAAAAAAAAATAAAAAAAAGAGTTTTGTTTAGGATTATAGTAATCCTTCTTCATCTTCTCGTAGGTGTGGATGTTTTTCTAATGATTCTTTTTTATTTGAATTTCTTGCGTGGGGATTATAGGCTAATCTTCTACCACCTAATTTTATTGCTAATGTATTGTTAACAGCATATTGCTTGTTTTCTAAGATTAATCTTCTAAATAAATCTCCTAATCCTCCACCTGTTAGAACATCCATCACATAGTCACCATATGTTGGATTTTCTATGTGTAGGTAGTTTTCTAAATAATAATGTAACGTTTCCTCTCTTAATTTAGCAATAATCATTGTTGTGATTAAGAATAATACAATCATTATTAAGAATTCTACAGGATAGAAAGCAGTTGCTGTCACTGTTTTAGCTAATGCTGCTGAAACTAATGCAAGACATATACCTAAAGCTACTCCGAAAGAATGATTTCCTATTTCTCCCATCATAATATATCCTGAATAATCCTGTGAAATATAACCTAAACAAATAAATAACAGAAGCACAGGCAAATAATATGCTGGTGAACGTAGAATTGCTAGTATTGCAAATGATATCACTGACATTATTACAACAGTTAAACAAGCAGTTCCTGGTTGCATATCTGCAATATTAAATATTTGTACCATTAATGCCACTAGAATTGCTACAGGTCCCATTACAAAGTAACCGTATATCATAACTACAAGAATACCTATTCCCCTAAAGAATTGACCAATTTCCATATATGGACCTAATTTCCTGCGTCCAATAATATCATCAATAAATGCAGTTATACCTATGACAGCTATAAGATAATTATAGGGCACTGGGAAAAATAACACCATTACAATAAATGGTGCTATACCAACACCTCTAGGTATTCCACCACGTATGTCTTCAAATAGATTTCCTTTGATTTTAGTAAATAATACTGTGAATATTATTGTTAAAATCAGTGAAAGAATAAATGCAGCTATCCACATTTGATAAATTTCCATATATTCACCTAAATCTATTGATTTTACAGATATTTGAAAAAAAATATCTTATATTAATAGTTTATTGACGTAAGTATAAAATAATTAGCATAATTAATTATATAGGAAATCTTAAAAATGCTGCTATGGAACCTAGAGCTTGAAGTTGTTTACCTGCATCATGTTCACTACTAATTATTTCTACCTTTCCACCCATATTCTCAACAGTATTCATTGTTTTCTGTGTATTTTTATTACGTACTAATTCATCAAGTACTAATAGTTTTTCAATAGCACCCATATTAGCAGCATCAGCTACCTGTTTTGGTCCATATATTACAGTATTTGATGATTTACCTATCTGTTCTAATAGCTTATTTACAGAGGCTGTTTCAGTAGCAACTTTTGCATCTTTAGATAATGATTCAATTAGACCATTTTTAAGCACTTCCTGTATTCCTGCATGTCCCCCTGAACCTGTATTTTCCAGTATGGATTTTTTTGCTAAATTAGGATATTTATCTTCTAAGAAATTATAATAATCATTTTTTGTAAATCCTGGACCTATTATTATTAATTTATTAATGTTTTCATGTTGCTGAACTGTTTTTGTTACTTCCTCATAGTATTGGTTTATTTTTTCTTTTCGATTTTTTTGTATTTGACGTTTACCTGATATATCTCCCATTATAGGGCCTATGTATTCAATTCCATATTGTTTTATTATTCCTAAATCAGTTGTATTATCTTCCATTGCTACGATTATTTCAGTGGGTCTTTTTGATGCTTTTACTGCTGTATTTAATCGTTCCAATGACCATTTATTCCATGTTTTTTGTATTTTAATACTGTTATTTATTTGTACATTTATAGTATGATGTGAACCTAGTGGTACTAAATCCTCTGGGCCTGATTCGATTATTCCTGTAAATCTTAACATTCCAGTGTATTTATGAAAATTAATTTTTTCTACTCGTATCCCTAGGAAGAATGTTTTTTTAACTCCCCTGTCTGCCCTTGTTTTTCCACTAGTTTTATCTTGTATTCTTCTTGTTGTTAATGTTGAAACATAGTCTCCTTCTTCCACTATGTGTGATAGATGCCATAAGTCATCAATTGTTTCAGGTATTACTTCAATTAATCCTATTTTTTTGTCTTGATTTTTTATTTGCATATTTCTTTCCTTGTTGTTCTACTTTAATAATTATATATTAATATTTGATTAGCATAATTATTTAATTAAAACATAGTATTACATATTAATATAAAAAGTAATACTTTTTTATAGTGGAAATAATAAAACATTATAATACAAAAAAAATACAAGGTGAAAAAAACAATATCATGAATAGCGAACAAAAAAAGATATTAGTAAAAGCAATCGAACAAACAAGTCCCTGGGAAAGAATACCTACAAGCATAGAAGGCGTGTTTGTAGTTAAAACACCAGAACACAATAATATACAAACCATATTTGTAGAATTAAATCCTTCAATAAAAGGACAGCCCATAAAAAAGAGAGGAGTATATCTAAAAAATATTAATGAACTAGAAGCATTCCAGGAAATTATCAACAACCCCAAAATACACGAATTACTAGATACAATAACTCAGTACTACAGTAGACAGAGTGTAACTAGAATAGAAATATAAACTAATAAAAACAAAAAGAAATACAACTAATAATAAAAATGGATGGATTACTTATGACTTGTGAAGAAAAAATAAATATAACAATAATTGGAGGTTCAAGAGGACTAGGAAACTGGATTGCCCAAGAACTAAAAAAAGACAATTATAACGTGACAATCACAAGTCGTAACAAATCTTCCGGAGAAAAGATTGCACAAAAAATGGGAGTAAACTACAATAATAACAATATAGATTCCATAAAAAATGCAGATGTGATAATATTTAGTGTACCTATAGAATACATGTTAGATACTATTAAAGAAGTTGCACCTCACGCACCCGAAAAAGCATTATTAATGGATATCACATCAGTAAAGACAGAACCAGCAAAAGCATTGGAGGACTATGCTCCAAAAAATACTGAAATATTACCATGTCACCCAATGTTTGGACCAAGAGTACCCTCATTAGAAGGACAGGTTGTTATATTAACACCTATAGAAAATAGATGTAATTCTTGGTATGATAAAATAGTTAAATATCTAAAGAAACATGATGCAAATGTTGTTATAACTACCCCTGAAGAACATGATAAAACAATGAGTGTAGTCCAGGGATTAACTCATTTTTCATATATTAGTATAGCTAATACAATTAGAAAACTGGGAATAAGTGTGAAAAAATCACGGGAATTTGCAAGTCCAGTATACAGTTTAATGTTAGATATGATTAGTCGTATAGTCTCCCAAAACCCATACCTCTACTATTCAATACAAAAATCAAACAAACAAACTGCAATATCAAGAAAGACTCTGATTGAAGAAAGTAATAGGCTAGCAAAACTTATTGATGAAGGAAAAGAAGAAGAATTTGTATATGAAATGAGTGAATCAGCAAAACATCTTGATGAATTTGAAGAAGCATTAGGTAGATCTGATAAAGCAATCAGTTTACTTACTCAGGATTTAAATACATTGAAAGCATCTATTGGTAAAGAAATAGGATTAGAGCATCAATATTCAAAGAATATACATGTAGGTATTGTGAAATCTGTGACATCAGATGAAGTAACAATAACTGATTTAAGAGGTAATGATGTTACATTAAAAATTTCTAATGTAAATATATTACCACGTGAAGAAGTGTATAGTTGGAAGAAGAATAACCTTCAAATACATAGGTTTGATGTTTCCGTTATACTACCTGAAACATGTGATACAAATATTCTCGTACATATGTTTAAAAATATTGACCCTGTAATTGATGTTAAAGTAAAAGAAGTATATACTGGAGAACAGATTGAAGATGGATATATTAGTATAACATTTACATATACAACATTTAATAAAGAAGACAGGAAAGTTGTTGAAAAGTATCTTGAGGGAATCGGTGGTACAATACGCTAAATAATTTATAGCAATTTATTATTCATTCTTCTTATATATCTTTTTAAAATTAGTTCTTAATTTAATTAATACTAGTTATTAAAATTTATTTAAATTTATAACAGATTTATTTATCTTATTTTTTATTTTAAACTATTGTAATCGATTTTTATTTTATATTTTTGATAACTGAACCGAAAGCTTTATATAATATTATGATTATATTTATAATTACAAAAAGTAACTAAAAGATGATTAAAAAATAAATAATTTAATAACCTTTATATACTAAAAGATATAGACTTATAATTACAAAAAGTAAATAAAAAAAATAATTAAAATTATCAAATCATACAAAATAAATATTAGGAGATGATATTATGGCTGACGAATTAAAATTAAAAGTAGCCGAAGCATTCTCACAATCAGATATTGGAAAATCTTTAGCTAGAATCGATCCAAAATGTATGGATGAGCTAAAACTACACGATGGTGATGTAATAGAAATCGAAGGAAACAGAATCACCACAGCAACAGTAGTAGCATCACAATCAGATGTAAGTCTAGGAATACTAAGAATAGACAGTTACCTCAGAAAGAACGCAGGAACATCAATAGGGGAAGAAGTAACAATCAGACCAGCACAAGTAAAAGAAGCAAAAAAAGTAAAACTAGCACCAGTAGACCAGGAAATAGCAATCCAAGGAAATTTAAATAGTGTCTTCCTAAACAGAACCGTAAACAAAGGAGACATCATAGTTACAGGAATCCGAAAACAACAACCAAGAACCTCAAGCATGATGTTCGACGACCTATTCAACCAAATGATGTCTAACATGGCATCAATCGGTGAAATAAAATTAGCAGTAATTAACACCAAACCTTTAGGCCCAGTAAAAATAACAGATAACACTCAAATAGAAATGGAAACAAAACCAGTGGATCCAAGTAAATTCGAAGGAGTAGAAAACCTAATAGATGTATCCTATGAAGATATAGGTGGACTTCAGAATGAAGTTAAAAAAATAAGAGAAATGGTAGAAATTCCATTAAAAAGACCAGAACTCTTTAAACAATTAGGAATATCTGCTCCAAAAGGAGTACTATTACACGGCCCACCAGGTACAGGAAAAACACTCCTTGCTAAAGCCGTTGCAAACGAAACAAACGCACACTTCATACTAATCAACGGACCAGAAATCATGAGTAAATACGTTGGTGGATCAGAAGAACAACTACGAGAACTATTCGAAGAAGCAGAAGACAATGCCCCATCAATTATATTCATAGACGAACTCGATGCAATAGCACCAAAAAGAGAAGAAGTAACTGGTGACGTTGAAAGAAGAACCGTAGCACAATTACTAACATTAATGGATGGACTTAAAAGCAGAGGAGAAGTAGTAGTAATTGGTGCAACTAATCGACCTGATGCAATCGACGAAGCACTAAGAAGACCAGGAAGATTCGACAGAGAAATAGAGATTGGTGTACCAGACAAAGACGAAAGAAAAGAAATTCTTGAAGTACACACAAGACGTATGCCACTAGCAGAGGACGTAAATCTCGATGAAATAACCGAAGTAACCCATGGATTCGTAGGAGCAGACCTCGAAGCACTATGTAAAGAAGCCGCAATGAGAGTACTAAGAAGAGTACTACCAGAAATACAGACAGATAAAGAAGTACCACCAGAAATACTTCAAAAAATGGTACTACACAAAGACGACTTCAAAGAAGCATTAAAAGAAATACAACCATCAGCACTACGTGAAGTACTAGTACAAATACCAGACGTAAAATGGGAAGATGTAGGTGGACTAGAAGATGCAAAACAAGAATTAAAAGAAGCAGTAGAATGGCCACTTAAAAATCCTGAAAAATTCAAAAAATTCGGAATTACTCCACCAAAAGGAGTACTACTAACAGGTGTTCCAGGAACTGGTAAAACCTTACTAGCAAAAGCAGTTGCAAACGAAAGTGATGCAAACTTCATATCAGTAAAAGGACCAGAACTATTATCCAAATGGGTAGGAGACTCTGAAAAAGGAATACGAGAAATATTCAGAAAAGCAAAACAAACAGCACCAACAGTAATATTCTTCGATGAAATAGATGCAATTGCATCAACAAGAGGACAAGGAAACGATAGTGGTGTAACAGAAAGAGTAGTAAACCAACTCCTTACTGAAATGGATGGAATGGAAGAATTACATGATATATCAGTAATTGCAGCAACAAACAGACCAGATATATTAGACCCAGCATTACTTAGACCTGGAAGATTCGACAGACATGTAGAAGTAGGTTTACCTGATCAAAAATCAAGAGAAGCAATCTTCAAAGTACACACCAAAGACATGCCATTAGCAGACGATGTAGACATAGAAGAATTAGCAAGAAAAAGTGAAGGATTCGTAGGAGCAGATATTGAAGCAGTATGCCGTGAAGCAGTAATGTTAACATTAAGAGAAGACCTCGAATCTGAAGAAGTATACATGTCAGAATTCGAAAAAGCAATGAAAAAAGTAAAACCTAAAAAAGAAACTGAACTAGTATCATACAACTAAGTATAATACTAAAATAGGAATGTAGAATTCCTATCTACATTCCTGATTTCTCCATTTAACTAATTTTTATAAATAAAGTAATATTCTATTTTTTTTAACAAATATCAACTATTTTTCAACCATAAATAAAATATAAACTAATAATAAGAATCAAATAGATATATATTATTAAGAAATATTTGTTGAAAGAGGATGAAATTAATGACATATGATATAAAAGATATTAATTTAGCTCCAGAAGGAGAAAAGAAAATCAAATGGGTACAAAGACATATGCCTGTACTAGAAACAATCAAAAAACAATTCAAAGAAGAAAAACCATTTGAAGGAATAACTATTGGTTCATGCCTACACTTAGAACCTAAAACAATAAACTTAGGTCTAACATTACAAGCAGGTGGAGCAGAAGTAGTTATGACAGGATGTAACCCTTTATCCACACAGGACGATGCAACAGCAGCAGGTGCTAAGTTAGGATTAAATATGTATGGATGGACTGGTGAAACAAACGAAGAATACTATGAACAACTTAACAATGTATTAGACTACGAACCAGACATAGTAATTGATGATGGAGCAGATCTAATATTTATGATTCATAAAGAAAGACCAGAACTACTTAAAAAACTCCGGGGAGGATGTGAAGAAACAACAACAGGTATTCATAGATTAAAAGCAATGCACAAAGACAAAGCACTTAAAATACCAGTAATGGCTGTAAATGATTCATACATGAAATATCTATTTGATAACAGATATGGTACTGGACAATCCACTTTTGACTCAATAATGGGTTCAACAAACTCTGTAATCGCAGGACAAACTGTAGTAGTCTGTGGGTACGGATGGTGTGGAAGAGGTATTGCTATGAGAGCAGATGGTCTTGGAGCAAATGTCATTGTAACAGAAGTAGATCCAATAAGAGCACTAGAAGCAAAAATGGATGGTTACCGAGTAATGACTGTACAAAAAGCATTAGAAGAAGCAGATATTGCAATAACAGCAACAGGTAACAAAGATATTATCTCTGGAGATGACTTTAAACATGTTAAAGATGGATGTATGTTAGCAAACTCTGGACACTTCAATGTAGAAATTAATGAAAATGATTTATTAGCACAAGCTGTTAGTCATGAATCCTTAAAACCAGATATTGAAAGTTATGAAATGCCTGACGGACGTAGTATTTATTTATTAGCTGGTGGAAGACTTGTAAACCTAGCAGGACAATATGGACAAGGACATCCTGCTGAAATTATGGATTTAAGTTTTGCAATGCAAGCATTATCAGCAAAAAGATTACTTAATGAAGACATGGAACCTGGAGTATACAAAACTAGAGATGAAACTGATATAGAAATTGCTAAACTTAAACTTAAAACTATGGGTGTTGAAATAGACCAACTAAGTGATGATCAGAAAGTTTACATGAACAGTTGGGATGTAGGAACATAAATCTACCTAATATATAGAACACTTAATCTCCCAAAAAATCTTTTTTTTAAATCCTATTTTTTAAATTAATACAAATAATTATAATGAAAAAAAGTAGTTTAGTTAGAAAATATATCCTTTCTAGAACCAACTTTCTAAGCTTGTTTGTGCTGTTTTTAGTTGTAGTTTTTGTATTGCATTGTTTGTTCTATGTTCATCAAAATCATGTTCCCCACATAGATAATCCAGTAATTTTTCTTTTTTAGGTCTTCTGAACTTTAGATCATAATCTGTTACTACATCAGGGTTTAAGAATATTTCACGTATTTCATTAGGGTCTACTTCCATTGTTTCATCTAATGCTTCTAATGATTTTTCTAATGTTCCATATTTATGAATTAGTTTGATTCCTTTTTTTGCTCCTATTCCATATACTCCCTTGTTGAAGTCTGTTCCTACTAACATTGCTACGTCGACTAGTTGTTCTCTTGTTAAATCTAAGTCTTTTAATGTTTTTTCTAATGATATTATTTCCAGATTCTTAGATTGACTTCTTGATAATTTGAAGTTTTTTAACATTCTTGTTGCTCCAAATTGTAGACAATCATAATCTTGTGATACTACTGCCCATGCATCCCCTTTTGACACCATGTATGATGCTTGTGCTTCTCCTTCTGTTTTTGATTGTACGTATGGTACTCCCATTAATTTTAGTAATTTCTTTGATGATTCTATTATTTCATGGTTTAGTTCTGCAGTTCTTGCAGCATATTTTCTTGCTTTTTCATTATCGCCTGATTGTTTTGCTTCTAGGTATTTCTGTTTTGATTCTTTTTTGATACTGATTCTTTTTTCCTGTGTTTTCTTTTTGAGTTCCGGTGCTTTTCCATCAAAAACGTATACTGGTTTTATTTCTTTTTCTATTAATGAGGATGTTTGGAACATTATTCCATTTAGGTGTGATGTTATATTTCCATTCATATCTTTTAGTGGTGTTCCATCTCCTTGTCTCATACCTGATAAAAATTTATAAATTACATTTGATGCATCAACTGTTAATATTTTTCCTTTGAGGTCGTTCATTTCTATTGGTTCTGGATCTGTGATATCTTTAAATTTTACTCCCATACTTTCATCCCATATTATCTTTAATCATATAATATTTGTTTTGGTTTTTTATTGTCAAATTTAGATGTTAAACCATCATAATATGCATTTGTAAAGAATTTTATTCTTCTGTATTTATGGTCATCAAAAACAATGATTCCTATTAGGGTCATTATATAGTTTTTTATTATTGTTGTATATAGTGATAGTTTATTTGTTGAATATTTTCGTCCTATCCATATTAAATTTCTTTGCATATAGTAGTTTATCCATAATTTATCGTAGGGCCTGCGGTTTGCTGTAACGCCTAGTACTGTTTTTTTGTATGTTCCTTGCACACTTCCTTCTGCATGTTTAATTATGCTTTTATTTATTAGTTTAATCTTTCCAGTTGTTCTTAACCGAATACAGTATTCTAGGTCATCTGTATGTATGAAGAATTCTTTTTTGGGATAACCTATTTTTTTTATTGCATCTTTCTTAACTAATAATCCTACAAATGATGCCATGTCTATGTCTTTTACCGGTACTTTTGTATCCTCTGAAGTTATATGTTCCTGTATAGGCAGTCCATGATTGAAATTAAAATATCCTCTGTGATGATATAGGATATTATTATTCAAATCTACTTTTAAGCTTGCTAATGCAACAGTATCCTCTAAGTCATAGTAAGGTTCTAAATTTTCTAGGCATGCTGGTGTTGGAAATGCATCATCATCCATTATCCATACCCAGTCATAATTATCCTCATATGCTTGTTTTACTCCGTAGTAGAATCCTCCTGCTCCCCCAATATTTTCAGGTAGATGAATGTATTTGATGGTTATTTGTTCATATTCCGTTGATGATGTCCATATATTATTTTCTAGTTGCGGTGTTGTTTTTAGATAGTTATGTTTTATTAATAGTTCAGGAGTGTTATCTGTTGAATTATTATCTACTATGTATATTGCCTGTGGTTTTAGTGTTTGATTTACTAGTGATTCTATGCATTTTATGAGCAAATCCTTTCTATTATATGTTACTACTACTGTACATACAGTGTTTTCCATTTTCTTTATTCCTTATTTAGTTTTTGATGCCAATTCCATGCTGTTTCTACTATTTGATCTATGTCCGTGTATTGAGGATTCCATCCTAATACTTCTTTTGCCTTTTTTGAGCTTCCTATTAATATTGCAGGATCCCCTTCTCTTCTTTCTGATGCAGTTACTTTGAAATCTTTTCCTGTTACTCTTTTTACTGATTCTATTACTTCTCTTACTGAGAATCCCTGGCCGTTTCCTAGGTTAAATTGGTTGCTTTTGTTGTTTTGTTCTAAGTATTTTAGTGATAGTATATGAGCATCTGCCAGGTCAGTTACATGTATGTAATCTCTTATACATGTTCCATCAGGTGTATCATAATCTGTTCCAAAGATTTTTATATCTTCTCTTTTTCCCATCGCTGCATCCAGTATTAATGGTATTAAATGTGTTTCTGGATTATGCCATTCTCCTATTTCACCAGATTTATCTGCTCCAGATGCATTGAAGTATCTTAATATTACTGATTTTAATCCATATGCTTTATCATAATCTTTTAATATTCTTTCTACCATTAGTTTTGTCCATCCATATGGATTTATTGGATTTTGTGGATGGTCTTCCACTAGTGGTATTTTTTGTGGTACTCCGTAAGTAGCACATGTTGATGAGAAGATAAATTTCTTAACATCATGTTTTAACATGACATGTATTAAGTTCATTGTGTTTAATACATTGTTATGATAGTATTTCTCGGGATTTCTCACTGATTCCCCCACATCTATAAATGATGAGAAATGCATTACAGCTGTAATATCATATTTATTAAATACCTCATCTACATCATCAATATTATTTAAATCACAATTACAAAATGTACCCCATTTAATTGATTCTTCATGTCCATAACTTAGGTTATCTAAGATTACTGTCTCATATCCTTCTTCGTTTAAAGCTTTATTTACATGTGAACCTATGTAACCGGCTCCACCAACAATTAATATCAAAATATCACCAAGAAAAAAATTTTAATTAATCAAATAAATATTATAAAAAAATTATAAAGAATATTCTACGCATAAATTAAGCTTAAATAGTGTAATACTCACCATCAGCTCTTTTCACACGTTTTAATAATTGTTTATTTTCCAGAGCTACTGTAATATTATATGTTCTCTTAGTTGACAATCCTAATTCACCATACAGCAATGCTCCCTCTAAAATATATCTAGGTGCATATCCATCATATTGAGAAATGACATCCTGAATAATAACATAAGCTTCCTCTTCAGTTTTATTCAGCATATAAGTCTTCAAAGCAGATTTATCTTCAACAATTTTAACTTCAACGTCAAGGTCATTATATGTGACCATCTTAGTATCCTGGTCAACAAATATAAAATTCTTCTTTTGAAGTGAATTTAATAAATCAACAACTTTGGTTTCAGATAAATCTAAAACATCCCTAATAGTATCATATGAAAGGCTTTCAGGATATTTATCAAGATTATTTTTAATAAACATCAATATACGATTCTCTTGTTTAGTAATAATTTGCAATTAATACACCTAACTATATTATAAATAGTAATTACTTATTAGTTATCTAATTTATAATTAATAATTTTATTCAAAAAAGAAAAAAAATAATCTTCAATAAAATAAACTAGTCTCCCTCTTTACTATAATAAAAAATATAAATCAATAAAATAAACAAAATACGAAATAAAATAATTAAATATATATCTTAAAAAAATGAGAAATAGAATCATGATAAATTATAAATATAAAAAGGAATAGGGGGTAATAGAAACATGTTAGAGCCATTATATGAGAAAACAATACAAAAAAAGAAATCAATCAAGAAATACTTTGATAATATTCAAGATAATATTGACATAGAAAAAGTAAAAAAATCATACCACGAACAGGAATTTACCAAAGAAAATCAGGATAAAATATTTGCCGCTATAGACGGAAGTTTTAATAAAACAAAATTCATGGCATGCTTCATATATGCTATAGAAAGTCAAACCATAATCTCAATACCTGATGAAGGAATAAAGAAAGAATCGCCATCAGGAGATATCGACATGGTTTCCACAATCAGAAGCAGAACAATAGATAGCATCCTATCCCAGCACATGAACATTCTCGAGCTAAAAAGTACAATAGACACCCTACAGAAATATCCTGAAATAGATTATATGTTAATGGATGGATCTATACGTGGAACACTAATGAATTACTCCACTAACTTTGAGTTACCCTCTCTTGTAACAAGATATCTCAACTCAAAAATTAAAGAAATCGTGCCAATATTAGAAAAAGGTAGTTTTCCAATAGAAGTAACGACAAATACATTAACAGAGGAAATATTATATGAAGTACGGCTATCATTAGAAAAGAATAATCCTGAAATAGATATAAATGAAATACGCTCTGAAGTACTACGATACTTTGAAGGACTAGAACAATTAACATGTATAAACTATCTTTTAGAACATTACAAAGAAAAAATAATATGTATCTCTAAAACAAGCAGTACAAAGGACTTTTTTAATGAAAACATACCTGATGCAGCAGTACTTGAATACACATGTGAAAATCCGGGATACACTTATTTAGATCATAAAGAAGACAACAGACTAGTACGATATGATTCAGAAAATGAAATTATACGAAGAACAAACTATCCAATATATCCTGAACTAAGTGACAATACATTTACAATATTCTTCACACGTTTAGATAAACGAGCAAATGTTTTAAAAATAGAAATACCTAATAAAATAGATAAGAATGATACAGAGAAAATAGAAGAAATATTGAATGATTTACACAGTACATGTATAAATGGATATCCCTACATTCTTAAAAAGGCACATGATGAAGTAATAATTAAAAATACTGACATGAACAATATCATAAATAAACTAGAAGTATTTGAAAAAACAGGACGAGACATGCTAAAATAATATATTAATATAAAAAAGTGATAATATGGTAGAAACAATAGGAAGATGCTTAGGCGAAACAAGTCCAATGAAGGTAGACTTTGTATCTAAGAAAACACCAACAGTAGGCGAATATGTATACCTAAAATATAACAATCAAATAGTACTGGGAATGATTGACTCATTATTTAGGGGAAGTACAACTCTGAGTAATGATATATTAAATCCTGAGACAATAGAAAAAATATTAAAAATAGAAGGAAACATTGACCACTACGTTAGAGGTTCAGTAACAATACTTGGTGACAAAGATAAATTACAGATTCCTAAAACACCGGCACCACCAGGTACAGAAGTAATAAAAGCAGATGTTGAACTACTAAAAGAGGTATTTGGAAGATCAAATGGTATAAGAATAGGTTCCATATTAACAGAACCAGAAGTCCCTGTAATGTTAGATGTTAATAAAATGGTATCACGTCATCTTGCAATACTTGCTATGACTGGTTCAGGAAAATCAAATACAACATCCATAATCATAGACCAATTACTAGCAATAGGTGGTACAATGGTTGTATTTGATATGCACTCTGAATATGGAAATGCAAAATTCCCTAATGGAGAAATAAAAGAAATAGCACCACAATTAAATCCAAGAGACCTTGACTTCAATGAATTCAAAGAACTAGCAGTTATAAACGATAATGCAGTAAATCAAGAACGTTATCTAAGAGATGCATATGAATATGCTGATGATTTAACAACTGAGGGAGAATCAACTAATTTCATTGAAACTATGGAAAGTAAGTTAAATAGTATAGAATTAGAACTTGAAAATGAAGGTACTCAAAGTGAAAAAAACACTGTTAAACAAGTACTGTACAAATTAAATGACCTTAAACGAAAATACAAAAAAATACTAAATTCAACAGATGTAGCAGATATTGTAAGCATATTAGAACCCGGAAAAGCTAACATCATAAGATTAGGTTCCATTGATGAAAGAGCTACAGACATAATAGTAAAACACGTGCTAAGCAAAATACTATACAGAAGAAAAAATGCAATAAACAATCCTAACGCAGAAACACTAGATTTCCCCGTATTCTGTATAATAGAAGAAGCACACATGCTAGCATCATCAAGGAGAGGCACCAGATCCAAATCAGTTATTGGAAAAATAGCAAGAGAAGGACGTAAATTCGGAGTAGGATTGTGTTTAGTAAGCCAAAGTCCTAAATCACTAGACAGTGAAATATTATCACAAGTCAACAATATGATAATCCTAAGACTCATAGAACCAGGTGACCAAAGACACGTACAAGAAAGCAGTGAAAGCCTAAGCGAAGACCTCCTAAACCAACTGCCAGCACTAAATATTGGAGAAGCAGTAGTACTAGGACAAATGACCAAACTACCAACCATGGTTAAAGTAGATGAATTCAAAGGTAAAACTGTCGGTAACGACCTAAATATTACAGATCTTTGGATGAAAAGTAAAAGAGAAAGAGAAGAAAGTATTAAAAAAGGAATAAATGACATAGACGAATTAGGAATATAAACATGACAACAAAAATTGCACATTTAGCAGATACACATCTAGGCTACAGACAATATGGCCTACTAGAAAGAGAGGAAGATTTCTATGATGCATTCAATAAAATAATAGATGATATTATAGAAAAAGATGTAGACTACGTAATTCATGCAGGTGACCTATTCGAAACACCAAAACCACCTATAAAAGCATTACTTGTAGCACAGGAAGGATTTGAAAAATTAAGAGCACATAACATACAAGTATATGTAATAGCAGGAAACCATGACATCATGCAAAGACGTAAAACATCCCTCCCCCAAGAATTATATAAAAATGAAAATTTTCATATATTAACAAGCAAAGCAAATAACTACATACTAGACAATAACATCTTTCTTGGAGGATTACCATATATTTCTAAAAATAATGAAAACGCTGTGAAAGAACTACTAAAAGAAATAACCGAGAAATCAAGAAATTATCCCTGGAAGATACTTATGCTACATGGATCAGTACGTAAATACTTCGATTTTGAACCAGAATTCGAATTAGATACTATACCCGAAGGATATGATTACTACGCTATGGGTCATCTACACAAGAGAATAGATGATAAATTCAAAGAAGGAACACTAGTATATCCGGGGTCAACAGAAATACGAACCAAAGATGAACTAGATAATTATCATAAAAAAGGTAAGGGTTATACATTAATAACAATTGATGACACAATGAAACATGAATTTATCAACATGGAACTGGAACGAAAATTTATCGTGAGAAATATTCAATATCCTAAGCTAGATGAAGAGCTAGAAAGTATACAAAAAGAAATAACAACCATATTAGAAAAAACAACAAAAAAACCTGTGGTAGACCTTAAAATCTATCATGGAAACTTTGATAGGTCAGACGTAGTGGATAAAATATACGCTGCATTAGAGGATATAACATTAACAATAAGAATTAGCTATGAATCCCTGGAAAATAGTGTTAAATTAAATGAAAATATTGAAGATAATTTATTAACACCAGAAAATGCTATAAAAGATAGATTAACAGAAGAATTTAACAATGAAGCAATATCAACATTAGGACTTGAACTATATAAAAACTTATCAACACAAAATATTGAAAAAGCACAGGATATTGCAGAAGAATACTATGAAAAAAACTATCATGAAAATAACAATTAGGAGAATATTATGATAATAAACAATATACGATTAGAAAACTTCAGATCCCACAAAAATACTGAAATAGATTTTAATCAAGGAATTTCATTAATACTCGGAGAAAATGGTGCAGGAAAATCAAGTATTCTCGAAGCTATTAGCTACACATTATTCAAAGATACAAATAGTAAAATAGATGATTTAATACGTAAACCTCAAGATGATAATGACGTAATAGACAAAATGCTAGTTACTATAGAATTTAGACACAATGGTATAAACTACCAAATTAAACGAGGAAAAAGAAAAAGCTCATCTATTGCTGAACTCAGATACGAAGAAAATAATAAATTCGTATTGAAATGTAAGGGAGATCGTAACGTAACAAAAGACATAGAAAACATTCTAGAAATGGATTCTAAATCATTCTTAAATGCAATATACATAAGACAAGGTGAAATAACAGATTTAATAGAAAAAACAGCATCTGAAAGAAAAGAATTTATCACCAAACTATTAAACATTGATGCACTAGAAAAAGCATGGGATGAAATAAAAAAAATAATAAGCATATATGAGGAACAAAAAAACATTAATGAAGGGAAATTATCAAGATATGATGAAATAACAAAATATAGGGAAGAATTAGCACTAAATATCAAAGAAAACCAAGCACAAATTGCAAAAAATAAAAATCAAAAAGAAATACTAGGAAAAAAATTAGAGGAACTTGAAATTCAAGTTAAAGAAATAGAAGATACTAAAAATAAATACGAAAAATTAAACAACAATCTAACTGAAAAAACTAATTCAATCACTCAATTAAATCGAATTAAAGATAATTATGAACAAGATTTAGAAAATATAATAGAATCCGAAAAAGAAATACAAAAATTGGAAAAAGAAATAAAACCATTACCTCAATTAAAAGAGTTAAAAGATCTAAAACAAGACATAGTTTCCTATGAAAAAGATTTAGAACAAATCAGACAAAATATAACAAAAATAAAAGAAAATCAACAGACAATCCAGAACACCCAAGAAGATTACAACAAATACCACCAATTAGAAGAAGAAAAAGAAACAATCACTAAACAATTAGAAGAATTAAGAAACAAAGATAATGAAAACACTACTATAACAAGTAAAATAGAAAGTAAAGAGGAAGAGAAAGCAAGATTAACGAATGAAATAGGCAATACATCAAATTATGCATATTCCTTATTTAATGAACGTTCAACTGATCCTGAGGAAATACAAGAAAAAACTAGAAATGAAAAAACAAAAACAGATAATTCAATAGATATCATCGACAGAAGCATTACTAAAAATAAGGAACAATTAAGTTCATTCCAAACATCCCTTAGAAATACGAGAAAATCACTTGAAGAACTAGAAAAAACAGAGGATAAATGTCCTATCTGTCAGTCAGATATACCTCATGAAAAACACATGGAACTATCACAAAAATATAATGATGACATAGTATCATATGAACTAAGAATTGAAGAACTGGAAGAAGCAAATAAAAATCAGGAAGAGAAATTATTAGAATTAAAAGAATATGAAAAACAATTAGATAAAATCAACATTCCCTTATTAAAAGACCAATACGAAAACTTCAAAAAGATAGATAAAGAGATAAAAGAATTAAAAACACAGATACCATTCATTGAAAAAATAAAAAATGAATTAACAATAAAAAATAGGGAATTGGAAGAAACTAAATCACAAATTAACTCTTTAAAAGAAGATTATGAAAAACATCAATTTGCACTTAATCTAGTTAACAAATTACCATCTTTAGATGAAGAAACAAGAAAACAAGAAGAAATTGAGAGTCAACATAAAAATTTAATAAATAAATCACGCCAAATCATGACAATGGTACATGCAGGTGATGATTTAAATAGAAGAATCCAATATTTAGAAAAACAAGAAAACATGTGTAATCAATTAAGGGGTAAAGTTCAGGACAAAGACAATAAGATTAAACAAAAAGAAGAAATCACCAAGCAAATTAATAATGAAAACTATAACCTTAATAATATTAAACAGGAATTATCAGATTTATCATTCAGTCAAGAAAAATATGATTTAATAAATAACAAATATAGATCATGTGATGAAAATATCAAAGAATATACTCAAATAATAATACAAGAATCAACATCATTAACAAAAGACCAAGAACAAGAAAAAAAATACTCTGAAGAACTAGAAGAATTAGATAAAATAAAAAAAGAACAAGAATATCTTACAGATTATATAAAACTATTAAATGAAATACGGGACACATACAGTAAAGATGGAGTTCAAAGAGATTTAAGAAGTGCTGTAAGACCTCAAATTGAAAAGAATACCATGGACATCTTCGCAGAATTTGGATTTAACTACTCTGAAATAAACTTGGATGAAGATTATAATATGACCGTGAAAACTAAAAATGAAATATTAGACTTAAATATGCTTAGTGGTGGAGAAAAAATCGTAATGGCATTAGCCTTAAGATTAGGTATTGCAAAGGTCATATCACAAAATAAAACAGAACTATTAATACTTGACGAACCTACAATACATCTTGATGCTGAAAGAAGAAGCGATTTAATTGAAATTATCCGTAGTATTAACATTGTACCCCAAATGCTAGTTGTTACTCATGATGATGAAATGGAAGCATTATCTAATAACATTATCAAAATTAGCAAAATAGATGGAATATCTAATTGTGAAATAAATTAAAAATATATTATTTACTATTTTTTTATCTTTTTTTTTGATTATTTAAAGTGGTTTTATAAAATTAGTTGATTTTTAAAATAAACCTTAAAAAAAATTTTTATTTAGGGTTATTATGTTATTCATAAAAAAAATTAATTAATTAGTATAATATTACACCAATGAATCCCTTATTCAATGGTAACCCCTTTACATATTACACTAATATCTTATACTTTAATCTACTAAAAAAGGAGATTAAGAGAAACAATTTACATTATATTGTATTTTTGAAGTAATAAGAATTCATCAGTGGTTAATTTTTTACCGTCTTTGAATTTTTGGAATATTTCTTCTGCTTCTTCTTTTTCTCTTAGATTGTTCTCTGATTTATCCTCAGATTTTCTTCCTCTGGATTTGGATTTTGCTTGATCCATGTATTTGTTTACTTTTCTGATTTCATTGAGTTTTGCTTTTACTTCTTCGTGTTTAGCTGTTGCTGCATTTCTTGAGTTTATGAAGTCTTGGTGTTTACCATCAGCTTTCTCTCTAATTCCATCAATTTTGTTAAAGTATTCAATCATTTCTTCGTGAACTGCTTGTGCTTTATCAGATAATTCTACTACTTGTTGGTGGTAATGTTCTGATTTTTCTTTTAAGTCAGCTGCAGTTTTCTCGTCTTCTTCATCACTTTGAATTTGTTTGAGTTCTTTTGTTAGGTCAGATACTCTTTTTACGAGTTCGTTTTCTTTTCTGATATCTAATACTTTTGTTTGTATTGTTTTATCAATTTTGTTTATTTCTGCTTGGATGTTTGCTTTTTCTTTTTTGCTTGAATTCCATCCTATTTTTTTGAGCTCTTCATTGCATTGGTTTCTTAGAACTTTGTTTTCATGTACTTGTTTGTTTATTTCGTCTCTGGTATTTCTTTTATCTAATGCTATTTTTAGAGTGTCTTTGAGTTCTTGGTTTAGTTCATCTCTTTCTTTTCTGTATTCTTTTGTTTGTTCATTCATGTGATCTCTTGTGTTTTTGAGTTCAGTGAGTTCTGATTCTAGTGTTCTTTTACATTGTAATAATTGTTGGAAGTTTAGTTTTGAGTAGTCGATTGTTTCTTTTTCTTCAGCTGCCTCTTCTGTTTCATCAGATTCTGTTTCATTAACTTCGTCTGATTCTTCTACTTCTTCCTTGTTTTCTTCTGTTGTTTTGTTTTCTTCAGTAGTAAGCTCTTCTGGTTGTTCTGTTGTTTCCTCTACTACTTCTTCTTTAGTAATTTTTTCTTCATCTGCCATTATATCCAGTACCTTCCTTAGGTCTTTTTCGTTAATTAAATAATCAGCGTTTTCTTTTAAGATTGGTTTTGCATTGAAGGCTATTCCCACCTTCACATTTTTTATCATTTCAAGATCGTTTGCACCATCACCTATGGCTACACATTCATCTAGTGTGATGTTTAAATCGTCTACTAGTTGTCTTAAAACATCAATTTTATTTTGTGTTATTAGTGGTCCTGAAACTTCTCCATTAAGTTTTCCATCCTCGACTCCGAGTGTATTATAAAATGCATAATCAGCATTGATTTTTTCTTTTATTTTTAGAGCTATTACATCAAAGCTTCCTGTGATAATTGCTATTTTATATCCCTGTTTTTTTAGTTCTGTTGCAGTTTCTACAGCACCTTTGTTTAGGGGTACTTTTTCCATTACCTCATCAATCTCATCAATGCTTATACCTTTTAGTTTTTTTACTCTTTCCCTTATGGATGTTTCAAAAGGAATTTTTCCTTGCATTGCTTGTAGTGTTATGTCACTTATTTCGTCTTCAATACATTTTAGTTTTGCTATTTCATCTATTGTCTCTGTATCTATTAAGACATTATCTAGATCAAATACTACCAATTTAATCAAAAAATCACCGATTTTTAATATAAATTAAATAAGAATGATTACATTAAAGGGCATAAAATTATTAATATCCTTATTTTTCTTAGAATTTAATTTAAAATTATATTCATAGTTATTTATATTTATTCTAATAATTTTATTTTTCCCTTTTTTTATCAGCCTCATTTTCTTCTGTTATTTATTATGGAGTTTATTTTGGTGGTTATTTATTTTAGAAGATAAGTAAATTATCTTTTAAATTTAGATTTTTCTCAGAATCTATTCTTCTATTAGGTATAATTCTGTTAAACGTTCTTTGGTTTTTTGTACACCTAATAATGCTTGGTCTGCTGTTTTTGCACCAGTGCATACAACTTTTCCAGAACCAAATAATAATAATACTACTTTAGGATCAGAAAGACGATATACTAAACCAGGGAATTGTTCTGGTTCATATTCAGTATTTTCTAAATCTAAAGCTACTGCTTCTAGGTTTAATACTTTTCCTAGGTTTGCTGATGCTACAATATTCTGGATTTTTATTTCAAAATCTTCAGGTATTTCTGTATCTAATTCTCTTATTTTATCTACAGTTATGTGGATTGCTTTTTTTGAGTCTTCTATACATTTTGCACCAGTGCAAACTAGTTTACCAGATCCAAAGATTAAAGCAGCAGTTTTAGGATTCTTAAGTTTGAATACCAATCCAGGGAATTGTTCTAAATTGTATTCAACATTCTCTAAAGCTGGTGCAATTCTAGGTAATTCTAATGATTTCCCTAATGTTGCTGATGCTACAATGTTTTCTACTTTAATTTCTACATCTGCCATTATTTCTCCTCCATTTTTAGTATATATTTTAGTATTATTCTATATTAAAGAAGGATTACTCTTTTATAAATAGTTAAAATTAAAAGTTATATAATATTTATAAAAATTATTTCTTAGAAATTATTAATTCTATTAATAAGGGGTTTAAGAAACTATATAATCACTCTTTTTTTCTATTTTATCATGTTTAAAAAAAATAATACTAAAATCACATATTATGTATTTATATATGTACTTTTTTACTTTATAAATATAACTATTAAAAAGTATAATAAATAATTTTATAGAATAAATATATTATTAGTGATAAGATGATAGAAGTTGAGATGAAAGCTAAAATTAATGATAAAGTAAAAACTCTAGAAAAAATTAAAGAAATAGGCGGAACTTATTCTCATACCGAAAAACAGCATGATATCTATTTTAATGCTCCAGACAAGAATTTTAAAGAAACTGATGAAGCCCTACGTATTAGAGAAATTCCAGAAGATGATGATTTTAAACGTATATTAACATATAAAGGTCCTAAAATTGATCCTAAAAGTAAAACAAGAAAAGAGATAGAAGTTGAAATAGCTGATACAGATAATATGGTGGATATTCTTGTTAATTTAGGATATAAGCCTGCAGCAATTGTTAATAAAGTACGTAGAATATTTATTTATAATGAGTATACTGTTACATTAGATAAACTAGATAAATTAGGATATTATATGGAGATTGAATATGTAGCTAAAGAGGGTAGTGATATAGAAGAGATTAGAAATAATATATATAACGTCTTTGAAAAGTTAGGAATAACGTCAGGCTTTGAAAGAACTTCCTATCTTGGCTTACTCGAACAATTAGAATAAATACTATTAATAGAAAAAACAAATATAAAACATATAACTTGGTTAAATAAAATATTAATTAATTTTTTTTGATAGGAATATAACAATTATTATTTTTTTTACAATCACTCCAAAAAAAATCTAAATTGCATAAGAGGAGGCAATTATTACATGGATAGATTTGTAAGTATATATAATGATAAAGTGGAGTACGATTTACCCGACAATATAAATATATATGATACAACACTTAGAGATGGAGAACAAACACCAGGCGTTTTCTTCTCAATTGATGAAAAAATAGAAATAGCACATAAACTAGATGAATTGGGAATACCTCAAATTGAAGCTGGTTTTCCAAGAGTATCTGAAAATGAAAAAGAAGCAGTTAAGAGAATAGCAAACGAGGGACTTGATGCAAGCATTATTTGTCTAACAAGAACAAAAAAGGAAGATATAAATGCTGCATTAGATGCGGATGTAGATGGAATAATAACATTCATGGGATTATCTGATTTACATTTAAAAGTTAAGATGAAAAAATCCCGGGAAGAAGTTAATCAGATATGTATGAATGCTGTAGATTATGCAAAAGATCATGGATTATATGTAGCTTTCTCTGCTGAAGATGCAACAAGAACAGAATTACCTAAATTAATAGACATATATAAACAAGCAGAAGAACACCATGCAGATAGAATACATATTGCAGACACGACAGGTTCTATAAATCCATTTGCAATGCGATATCTAGTAAAAAATATTAGAGAAGCAATCGATATTGAGATAGCATTACACTGTCATAATGACTTTGGAATGGCCGTAGCAAACTCCATTGCCGGATTAATGGAAGGTGCAACATCAATATCCACCACAGTAAATGGTATAGGTGAAAGAGCAGGTAATGCATCTCTTGAAGAACTAATAATGAACTTAAAACTTTTATACAACAAGGATTTAGGATTTAATACAGAAGTAATTCATGAACTATCACAGCTTGTATCTAAATATAGTGAAATACCTATACCTGACAGTAAGGCTATTGTAGGAAATAATGTATTTAGACATGAATCTGGAATACATGTTGATGCAATCCTACAGGATCCACTTAGCTATGAACCATACCTTCCAGAAATGATAGGAACTAAAAGACAAATTGTTTTAGGAAAACACTCTGGTAAAGCAGCAGTAGCTGAGAAACTTAATACTTTGAATATTGAAGTAGATAACGGAAAATTATTAGAAATAGTAAACCTTGTAAAACAGGAACGAGAAAAAGGTGAAGATATAACTAATGATAAATTTGATGAAATATTATTAAAAGCAAATATTCAAAGATGAGGATTAATATGAACATAACCGAAAAGATATTAGCACAACATTCAGGAAACGATGAAGTTACTCCTGGAGATACAATAAATTGTAACATTGATGTAGCAATGAGTCATGATGGTACTAGTCCACCAACAATCAAGGTATTTGAAAAAATAGCTGATAAAGTATGGGATCCTGAGAAGATAGTACTTGTATTTGACCATAATGTACCAGCAAACACCATAGGATCTGCTGAATTCCAGGAAGTAGTACGAGAATTTGGTAAAAAACAGGGCATACCTAACATGTATATACAAGGTGAAGGTATATGTCACCAGGTACTTCCAGAAATGGGACATGTAAAACCTTCTACAGTAATGGTGGGTGCTGACTCACACACATGTACATATGGTGCCTTTGGAGCTTTTTCCACAGGACTTGGAGCAACAGACCTAGCAATGGTATATGCAACAGGAAAAACCTGGTTTAAAGTACCAGAATCCTATAAAATAAATGTAAATGGTACATTACAAGAAAACGTGTACTCAAAGGATTTAATACTAAGAATAATAAAAGAAATTGGTTCTTATGGTGCTACATATAAAAGTCTAGAATTCCATGGAGATACCATAGATAATATGTCAGTTGATGGAAGATTAACAATGACAAACATGGTAATAGAATGTGGTGCTAAAAATGGAATCATGATACCTAACAAGCAAACAAAGGAATACCTTGCTCAAAGGGGTATAACCGATTATAAAATCACAACCCCCGATAAAGACGCACAATATGAAAAAGAGTATGACTTTGAAGTGGATGATTTACAACCACAAATTGCATGTCCGCATAATGTTGATAATGTAGAAGATATAGACAAAGTAGAAGGTACTCATATTGATCAAGCAGTACTAGGTTCATGTACCAATGGCCGATATGAAGACCTTGCACAGGCAGCTGACGTTCTTAAAGGACATAAAGTTCACGGAGACGTACAACTACTAGTATTCCCAGCATCACGTAAAATATATCAACAAGCCATTGAAACAGGTATTATTCAAACACTTCTAGAATCAAATGCAATAATATGTAACCCTGGATGTGGACCATGTCTTGGTGCTCACATGGGTGTAATGTATGATGACATGACCTGTATATCTACCACTAACAGGAACTTCCTTGGTAGAATGGGTAGTGCTAAATCATATGTATATCTATCAAATCCAGCAGTAGTTGCAGCTTCATCAATTACTGGTGAAATCACAGACCCTAAAAACTTATAAATAGTTTTTTTATTACTTTTTTTAAAATTTTTTTTATTGAAAATTAGTTCTTAATATTATATTAAATCATTAGTAAACTCCTTAAAAAAGAGAAAATGAATGGAAGTTTATTGATGTATTTTTAATCTTATTGATATTCCTTGATTTTTTGTTTCATATGATTAATGATATCTTCACGTACATCATCATGAGTTAATGCCATGTCAATGGAACTTTTTAGCCATTCAATAGTGTTACCAATATCATATATTGTTCCCTCGAATGTTGTAGCGTATACATTCTCCTGATTATTAATTGCATCAGTTAACTGTATTTCTCCACCAACACCAGCATCAATTTCATCTAATTGATCAAATATATCTGGAGTTAATATGTATCTACCAGTTATACCAAGATTTGAAGGTGCATCTTCAAGTTTTGGTTTTTCCACCAGATTATCTACCTTATAAATATTATTCTCTATACAACTTCCATCTACAATACCGTATCTTTCAATTTTATGTTCAGGTAGTTCTTCAATTGCTATTGTAGATCCACCATATTTATTATATACGTTTAACAATTGTTTAATACAAGGTGTTTGTGAGTATGTAATTGTATCTCCAAGAAGTACTGCGAATGGTTCATCACCTATATGTTTTTTTGCACATGAAACAGCGTCCCCTAAACCTTTTTGTCTTTTTTGTCTTACATAATATATATCTGCCATGTCTGTGATTGATTGTACTTCTTCTAGGTATTGATATTTTCCTTTTTCATTTAAATGATATTCTAATTCAAAAGACCTGTCAAAGTGGTCTTCTATTGAACGTTTACCTTTACCTGTAATTATTAGTATATCATCTATACCTGAATTTACTGCTTCTTCTACCACGTACTGTATTGTTGGTTTATTAAATACAGGTAACATTTCTTTTGGTTGTGCTTTTGTAGCTGGTAAAAATCTTGTACCTAAACCTGCTGCTGGTATTACTGCTTTCATATTTTCTTTCCTCATAAATTAATTATTGAATTTTCACCTATTACAAAACTACGTCCTTTTGGATAGGTTGTTTTATCTGAAATTATTTTTGAATTTTGTCCTAGAAGACTTTCAGTTATTCTCTTATCTGATTGTATTATTGAGTTTCCAATAATGATTGATGAATCTATCTCTGATTCTATTAGTTTTGTATTATCACCTATAGATGTATATGGGCCAACATAACCTTTTATTTCACAGTTTTTTCCTATGATTGCAGGTCCTTTTATTACAGAACCAGATTTTATTATTGTATCTTCACCAATGATTACTCTTCCTTTGATTTTTACATCATCTTCTATTGTTCCTTTGATATCTGTTTGTATTGATTCTAGAATTAACTGGTTAGCATCAAGTACATCTTCTGGTTTTCCTGTGTCTTTCCACCATCCTTCAACTACGAAGGAATCAACATCATAGCCTTCATCGATTAGTTTCTGGATAGCGTCAGTAATTTCTAACTCATTTCTCCAAGAAGGTTTAATTTTATCTATAGCATCAAATATCTCGTTTTTGAATAAGTATATTCCGACTAATGCTAAGTTACTCTTCGGATGCTCTGGTTTTTCAACTAAATTAATTATTTCACCATTATCATTTAGTTCTGCTACACCAAATTGTCTTGGATCAGGAACTTCCTGTAATAATAATCTTGATGCAAATTTTGATTCATCAAATCCTTTTACAAATTCCTCAATTCCTGATTTTAGTATATTATCACCTAGATACATGACAAAAGAATCCCCATCAACAAAGTCTTTAGCTGTTGCTGCTGCATGAGCTAGTCCTTTTGGTTCTCCCTGCATGATATATGTGATTTTTACTCCAAATTTAGACCCATCACCTAAGGCATCTTTTATTTTATTAGGCATGTTGGTTCCTAGGATTATTCCAATATCAGTTATTCCAGCATCTCTTAAATCTTCTATTGCATAATAAATTACTGGCTTATTTGCTATTGGAATTAATTGTTTTGGACCTGTATGTGTTAATGGTCTTAGTCTAGTTCCATGTCCACCAGATAAAATAACTCCCTTCATTTCTAATATCTCCTAATATTCTTAAAAAAAAATTCTTTTGAGAAATTTATTTAGTTATATAATATATATTTTTAATTCAATATTATTATATCTTTTTAAAATCTCCATTTTAAGAGAATAATTTTTAATTTTCTATATAAATAAGTTAACTATTTAAATATTTTTTATATAAAATAAAATAAACTATAATAATTCTTATATTATAAATTATATTATCAATAAAACAAAAGGAGGTAAAAATATCAAAACAAGAAAAACATTGTTATTCTTAATTCTATTAACAACTGTTTTATTATCCATAACATCAATATCTGCAGAGAATACTAATGATACTAATACACTACAAGATAATAATCATCATATACAACCAGTCACACAGCAAAGTAATACTACACAAATTCAAAACACGAAATATGTCCAAAATAATACTAAAAACCTGAAAAAAGAAGAAAGTAACGATATTTATATTGATTCATCATCCACTAATCAAGTTGAAGATGGTACAATTGATAATCCATATAAAACAATAACAGAAACAATAATAACAAATAACAGTAAATTACATGTTAACACGGGCACATATTATTTAAAATCAATGAATATCACAAAAAACACAACAATAATTGGTCAAAATAGAAATAGTACTATATTCATAGCAAATGATACTAGTAGTATATTCACCATATCAGATAATAATCAATTAACCCTTATTAATATAACACTGAAAGATTATGAATCCAGCACTCAGGCAGCAATCACTAATAATGGAAATTTAACTGTTAGAGATTCATGTTTCCTAAATAATACTGGTTTAGAAAGAACATCTAAAGGCGGAAGCATATATAATACTGGCATATTATATGTAGAAAACACGGACTTTTCAAGTAATACCGCTTCATGGGGAGCTTCAATATACAATAATCGTGGAAGAACTACAATTAGAAACTCAAATTTCACGAAAGATAATACGTATAATGTTGGAGGATCTGTGTATAGCATACGTGGAAATCTCTTAATACTAAATTCAAATTTCAAAAACAATTCAGCTGTAAGTGGTGGAGCAGTTTATAATGCATTTGGAAATGTGACAATTAACAACACGTTATTCTTAAAAAACCAGGCTGCATCCTTTTATGGTGGTGCCTTATATAGTACAGGTATTGTAAGAATAACAAACAGCCAATTCCTATATAATCATGGTACATATAATGGTGGAGCAATCACGAACACTAATAATTTCACTGCAATAAATTGTACATTTGAATCAAATAGTGCTGGAGAAAGTGGTGGAGCTATAGAAAATATTGCATGGACTGCTACTGAAAATGGAAATTTAACCTTGATTAACTGTAATTTTACAGAAAATAGTGCAACTGTTAATGGTGGAGCAATAGCTAATCTTAACACAACACCTGTTGAAGGAAATTATGGTACTATCACTGCTAGAAACTCAGTGTTTAGATTAAATACTGCTGGAGAAAAAGGTGGAGCTATATGGAATGAACAATATATTAATTTAGAATACAATGCATTTATAGGTAATGAAGCTGAAACTAATAACACAATATATAGTAATAGTTCATTAATTAAATCAATAGAAAATAATTGGTGGGGTAACAATAATCCAAAATGGGATAAAATAGGAGTAATCCCTGATCATTGGGTTGTTATGACATTTACTAATACCACACCACTAATTGAAAAATTAGATACAACATTATTAGTAACAATTAATTCATTAAATAACGGTGATAAATTAAGTTCAAACATTCCTATAAGAGAAGTTGTATATATTGCTAATAACACAGTTTTTACAGAGAATTTTCAGAATATTAATAATCAAACAATAAATACATGTAAACCAGAATATGAGAATATTAGTGTATTAATTGATGATCAATTATTAACATTGACGCCATTGGAAGCTAATATAACATATATTCTATTAGATAATAATCAGACAATACAGTTTAATATAAATCTACCTAACAATATTAATGGTAAAGCTTCTATTAAAATTAATGGTAAAACCATAATTAATAAAGTAAAAGTAGTTAATGGTAAAGCATCAGTAAAATATGCTATACCTACATCATGGGGCAATAAAAATTATACTGCAACAATTGTATTAAATACAATTAATGATAAGAAATTATCCAAGAATATTACAATAACTATTCCTAAACGTAGTGTAACAGCTAAAATTACCATAAAAAATACCACTGCTATTAGAACAGGAGACACAATTCAAATGATAGCTGATGTAACCTGTGGAAATAAAAAGGTAACTAACGGAAAAGTTTCCTTTAAAATTAATGGTAAAACTATTGCATCTAATGTTAGAATAGTTAATGGTAAAGCTATAATAAATTATACTATTCCTCAAAATTTCAATCCTAAACAATATAATGTCAGCATTGTTTATGGTGGAGATAATAACAAATATTCATGTAATAACAAGACTATTATGACAATTTCAAAACAAAATGCACATGTAACTCCTAACAGTACATTGTATTTAATGAGTGATAGTGGTGTCAGCATCACTATGGGTGTTCTTGATTCACATAATAACTATGTTTCACAGGGAAAAATATGTTATAAGATTAATGGTAAAACTATAAAAACTAATATTACTTTAACTGATGGTGTATTTACATTTGAATATGTAACACCTGCTGTAAAAAGTGGTCAGACATTAAAACAAACATTAACAATTAGAATGGGAGCAAATAAAAAATATAATGCGATGACTATTCGTATTCCTATTGTAATTAGTTAGGTATTGTTAAAGTAGTTAATAAAAAACCTTTCTTTTTTTATTCTTTTTTAAAAAAAATATTTCTATTTTTAATTAAAATAAGTTATCTCTTTTTGTGAAAAATAAGTATTTTAGGATATATGTCTTAATAAAAAAAAGTATTAGAATATAATATTATTTTTTATATTCTAATGTGAAAATTTGGTAGTCGCAAATTTAGATGGTTTGGTAACTCCTCTTAATTCTTTACTCCATGTAGGTTTCTTTGATCCCCAGTAATTATTTTGAATACTGTTTCTAGAACCTGATATAGCTGTAATACTATTACCTACACCAGTAGCATTATTTGATATGAAGTTTGTTCTTGAAATGGTTATTTTATTCATGTTTGCTATTGCTCCACCACCAATATATTTACCTGTTACTTTATTTGATGTGAAGTCACAGTTTGTTATAGTGGCATTAGAGCTTGTGTATATTGCTCCACCAATAGATGTATTTTTTGAAGTCACTGTGTTTTTATTGAATTTACATTTAAGTACTGTTAAGTTACCAGTTTCAAAGTATATAGCTCCACCGAAGGATGTTTTTTGTGTTGCGGTAAGTGTATTTGAATTAAATATACAATTTACAAATTTTGAATATGCATAGTATTCTTCTATAGCACCACCTATAACTGATTTAGATTTTGCTAGGTTAGATGTGAAGTTTGTATTATATATATCAGATGCTGCATATTGTATGTACATTGCACCTGCACCTGCAACTGTGTTTCCATATGCCTTGTTTGATTGGAACTTAGTTTTGTTGATATATAAACCAGCACCTAAACTATTTATTGCTCCACCTATTCCAATATTAGTACCACTCACATAATTATTTAGGAATGTAGATGATGTAATTACAATATCACCATAGGCAGCTTTTATTGCTCCACCTAATACCATTTTACCAGTGGCTCTATTGTTGTTAAAGGATGCTGAATTAATTACTAAATCTCCATCCTGCATATATATAGCTCCACCACCAGTTGAATTAGTACCTTTAGCTGTATTGCCTGTGAACCATGCTCTATTAATATTTGTTGTGTTGTTTATTAAACGTAAAGCTCCACCTTCACCATTACTATTTGATACTGCATTATTTGTAAATGTTACACCAGTCAGGTTTAGAATACCTAATGAATATATTGCTCCACCAGAATATGCTCCAGTAGCTGTGTTATTTATAAACTTTACACCTGTAATATTTAATTTACCATATGAGACTATTGCACCAGCACTTCTATTTGCTGATGATTTACCATTCTTAATAGTTAAACTTTTTATTGTAATATGTGTATTGTTTGTAGTTACTGTAAATATAGGACCCTTGCCATTACCTGTTATAAATGTCTTAGTTCCACTTCCAATAATCTTAATAGTTTTATTTAAGTATATATTGGAAGCTGAATAGGTACCATTAGTTAAGATAACAGAACCATATGTGCTTACATGTCCTACTGCATAGGATACTGTTCTGAATGGATGATATTTATCACCTATGTTAGAGTCACTGCCCTTAGGACTGACAAATACCGTGCTTAAACTTGAAACAGTAAGGTTATTTATTGTGTAAGCTGATGAGTAGTATTGGTTAGCCTGAAGTTTTGCTAGATATTTTAATGTTAAACCGTTGTACTTATTTGGTGGCCTGTAGGATATACTGGCTACACCCTTTTTAACTGTTGCTTTACCAATAGTAGTACCGTTTAATGTAAATGTTACAGTACCATTCTCTGCATGATGATTTGTTTCATCAAGTATTGTTACTGTAATTTTAGCAGTTTTACCTATAGTTACATATACTGCATCGGAGACCATTCTAGCATTTAATCTTGTTACATTCATATAATTCAAATTATAACTGGAATAATATGCATTACTTCCAAGGTATGTTGCATTAAGTCTGTATGCTCCTTGTTTCATGATTCCAACATAGTATGTTAAGTTTGCTGCACCATTTTTAACAGCTACTTTTCCAACATCTTTTCCATTTAATGTAAATCGTACATATCCACCATTTACATTTAATTGATTTTTATCTTTTACACTAGCAGAAAGAACTACCTTTTTACCAATTTTTGCATCAACGTATCTTGCAGTTGTTACTGTACCAATCTTATTGATGGTTAATTTACCATTATTCTGAGAGTCAGCATATTTCCAGTATCCCTGATAAATACAGGTTATATTATATATTTTTGCACTGTTTACTTTAGGTACATATGTATATAATGCATGTCCTATAGACACATTTTTTCTAACTGTGGTAACTCCATTGATTTTGAATAATACAACTCCTTTTAATACATTATTACCATTTTCATCAATGACTGTTGCTGTTATTGTTACTGTATCATTTATTTTAGCGGATATCTTTGGAACTTCTACTCTTGTAGATAATTGTGTTAGTTTTAATGTAGCATTAGTTCTTGTTGAATTAATAATATTTGTTTCTCGAAGTACTGCTTGAACACTATATTCTTGATCATCAAATTGATATGGTAGTACATAATGATATACTGCATATCCTGTTTCGTTAGTTGTGATATTACCAATCGTGTTTTGATTAATTTTATATACAACTAATGCATTACTTACTGGTCTTCCTAGTTCATCAATTACCCTTGAAGTGAATGTTGTATTAGAACCTGCTTTAGAAATTATATTTTCTGTAGTTAAATTAGCATTTAACTTGAGAATGGTTAATCTTGATCTTACTGTACTATTTGAATACTTATAGTTACCAGCATATATCACTTGTAACCTATACACTCCTGGCAGTCTTGTAGCATTGGCGTTAAAATTATATGTTGCTGTTCCATTTACTATTTCTATAGTGGCAAGTTTTGTTTTATTTAATCTAAATTCAACTACACCTTTAACATCTGGTGCCATGTGTGCTACTATTTGTGTTTGTGATAAGTATTTTACTGTTATATTATCTACAGTTATCTGTGGGTCTACATTAGTTTCTTCACTTGTTAATGCAATGAGTGTACTTACATTTACTGGTTTATATTTAGAATCACCAGAATAAGATAATGTTAAATTATATGTTGGATCATTATAATATTCAGGTACCTCGTAAGTGTAAGTTAGTAATGTTGAGTTAATTGTTATATTATTAGATATTATTTCATTATTTATCTTAAATACAACTGTTCCTGTAGCATCTGATGGAACTATAGCTACAAATGTAGTGTTAGTACCAGGTTCCATAGGATTATCACTTAAACGAATGTCTGGGTCAATTCTTGTTTCATTTGATGAATCATTTGTTTTAATAGATTTACTCTCTAAATTACTTGCATTTCTAGAATCATATATACTTGATTTACTTTTAAGATTGTCTTTACTAGTATTCTGCTTGTTTGATACATGTGCTATCTTGTTATCATTTGAAGTGATGTTATAATTATTATTAACTTCACTAATTCCAATATTTGAATTTATATTATTATCATTTGAAGATTCGATATTTGTAGTATTAGTACTACTTGAATCAGCTGCAGATATTGCAGTTATAGATATTAATATGAATAATATTGTTAGGGAAGTTAAAATAATATGACTTCTCTTAATAGAAATACTTTAACCTCCTTTTTAGTTATATAGAAGAATATTAAAACATTTAATGAAACTCAAGTAAGTTCTGATAATTATTCTTCATATTACATAATATAATTTAAGAATTATATATTTATATTCATTTTATATTGATTAATTTAAAAATATAAAAATTAAAAGCAGAACTAAGAAAATAGTAAATTAATATCCCGTATTTTTAAAATTAAAATATATTTGAATCGATTATTCAATAATACACGAATAAATAAAATTTATATTAATTTCATTAAAATAATAAGAATAATATTAATATTAAAAAACAAATAAATATAACTTTATGAAAATTAAAAAAAATACTATCATAAAATGAATATATTCTATGATATATTTTACATCTTTTTTTATTAACAATGAAAAAGGAGGGAAATATAAATGCTAGAACAATTCTGGCAATATGGAATATTAGCAGCAGTTCTAATATTTGGTTTGAAAATAGGATTAGCTCTAGGATTTTCAGGTATTAAAAAAAGAAATGTATACTTAATATTAGTTGGGTACTTCGTAGGACTTGTAGTACTATCATACATAGTACAACCATACACCAAAGAACTATATAATTTTGTATATAATTATACCAGTTACATCTTCGCAGTAATTGCAGCAGTAATTCTTATAACTGGATTTAAAACTGTATATGACTGGAAAGTAACAGGTAAAGACGTTGGAAGCAGTACATGTATGGCAGTAGTTGCGCCATGTCCATGTTGTTTTGGTGCAATATTAACTTCAATATTACTAGTATCTCCAATGGCTGGTGTATCATCAGTATCTCTAGGATTATTGTCCTCAGTTGCATTAGTAGCTGTGATGGGAATAACCTATGCATTGTCAACTAAAATTGTGAAAAAAATTAATAAACCATATCCTATTGTATTAGGAAATTTCATGATTTTTATTGGTTTATACTTCTGTCTATGCTTATTAATACTACCTAATATTTCATCATTAACATCAGGATCAGCAGTACAAATTCAATCATTAACTGATATAGGTTATATGCTAATTGCAGTGATTGGATTAGTAATACTCGGCATTATATATACTAAAAGAAAAAGCGATTTAATAGAATTCTAATAATAACTAAGAAAATAGGAGGAATTACATGGCCAGTACTATACCTGGAGGAGATATTCTAACAGGAATATTGAATGTTGTCGCACAAAGTCTGTTACTTCCAGTATTAGTCTTACTTATAATATTTATAATATTTGCAATAATAGAATTAGGAGCTATAATTGCAGAATATACTGGACGTAAGAAAATAACTGCAGAAGAAAGAAGTAATATAATTAAAGACATAGCAAAGTGTAATACACAAGAAGAGATATGCGACACTATTAATAAAACAAGACTAATCAAAAAAGATAAAAAAATGTTATGTGAAATAGCATCTCTTGATAAAGAACAATATAATAAAGAAACCCGAGAAGTGTTAGCAAGAAATCTTATTGAAGACCAAGAATTCAAAATAATGAAAACATTAGAAAAAGATGAAATAGTTGCTAAAGTAGGTTCAGGTTGTGGATTACTAGGTACTATTATACCTATGGGTCCAGGACTAGCAGCTCTAGGTGCTGGAGATATGATGACATTAACAACTAACTTAACAACAGCATTTAACACAACTACTGCAGGATTAGCTGCAGGTACATTATGTTTCGTTATTGCAAGAATTCGTAGAAGATGGTACGAAGAGGATTTAACAGCATTATATGATATCGGAGAAGCTATTCTTGAGGTGATGTAATGTCATTAAGAAGAGGAAAACTACGCTCTGGTGAAGATTTAGATCCTATGTCATCAGCAGTAAACATGACTGATATCATGTTAGTGTTAGCTGTGGGTTTTCTAATATTTGCTGTGATGTCTACAGGAGCTCAAAATATGAACCAAGCAATGTCTCAACAGCAGTCAATGCAACAGCAACAACAGTCAATGCAACAGCAGCAGGCTCAAACTACCGAATTAGATAATAATCAAACACAACAATTAAATGAAACGCCTGAAAATGTAACTAAATCAGGTTCAGGATACCAGGAAATGGGAAAAGTTTATCAAGATCCTAGTACTGGTAAAATGGTTATGGTGAGTTCATAAAAAGTAGGATAAATCCTATATTCACCACCTTTTTATTTTGTGAGAATTAACTTTTATACTTTAGAATTATTTACTATTTTTTTTTAAATTACATATCCTAATTTTTATTAATATTATTTATTTTAATTAATTTTGATTATTAGATTATATTAAATTTAATTTTAATAATTATATAGAAAAATTAATTAATTCGTGTAAAAGAAATATAATATTATCATAAATAATCATTAATTTTTATATTTATGACAATTATGAATAAAAAAACGGTGAAAAAATGAAAACTATGAGTAAATTCTTGTTAGTTACAATGATTTTATTTATGGTTGGCTTAGGCTGTGTATCGGCGGCAGATGTTTCAGATAATAATGGAACAAGTCATACAATTCAAAAAGATACAAGTCAAAGCACATATACAATACAAAGTACTAGTAATAGTAATAACACTATTAGTAATACTCATAATATTAAAACATCCGTAAATAAAAAAGAGAATATAAAAACAAGTAATAATAAAATAACGAAAAAATCAACTAATAAAACGTTGAAAAAATCATCTTATACAATAACTAGCGATAATTACAACTTATACTTCAAATACAACAAAACACAAAACAAAACAAAAAGTACAAACTTAGTACAGGCAGGTGACACAATAGACTTACAAGGTACATTCACAAACATGAATTTCAGTATAGATAAATCAAACATTACACTTACCAGTACAAACAAAAATGCTAAATTATACAACTGTACCGTAAACGTTGAAGGTTTAAACTCAACAGGTGCAGTAATCAAGAATTTAACAATTACTAACAACAACTACTATGGTAGTGGAATCTATGTTAACAAAACAAAGAACATTACAATCACAAATAACCATATACACGTATGGGGTCCATTTGCATTTGCATTAGCGGCAGATCAAATGAATAATAGTCGTGTTTATGACAATTACTTCCAGACATCCTGTCGTGAAGATATGAATCGTACCCATACAGCAGCAGCATTTGGATTATGTTACTACAATAACATTGACAATAACACAGTTGTAAGTGACCAAGCAAACGGTATATATTTCAGTGTATATGGATCAGGACTATTCCAGGGAGGTTACTGTGATTATAATAATGTAACTGGAAACTATGTTACAGGTGGAGATACCTCTTGGAGTTATACTATTCAGATAATGGGTACTGAGAACACAATACGTAATAACTATGTGAAAGAAGGATATAGAGGAATATCTACTCAGGATTTCACAAATAACTATATCATAGGAAATGAAGTAAATGCTACAGCAGAAGGTATCTATGCATGTGAAGGAGCTATTGTTTCTAATAACATAGTTCATGTGAACACAACAACAGTAGGTATCACTATTGGTGGTGAAGGAGTACTCCTTAACAATAATACCGTAACTTCAAATAGTGGATCATGTATTAGAATTATGGCAGGTAAAGCTATAATAACAAATAATACTTTATGGTCTACATTAGGAAACGGAATATACGCTAAAGGTGCATACAAAAATATCACAATTAGTAATAATAATATTACTAGTGGAAAGATTGGTATAGTATTCAAAAAACAATCAAGTAGTAAAAAAATAAATTATGTAAATGTTACAAACAACAGAATTCAATCATATGATGAATATGCCATAGACTTCTCAGAAGCAGGTGCAAGAAATGAAGAAGATGCACATGTATATGTAGCAGAATCAAATGTATTAAATTGTACCTCTGGACAAGGATTAGACTTAGCTTACCTACCTCCATCATCAGGTACATCTGAAAACTTACCAGATTCAAATAAAACATATATAATTACAGAAGACAACTATTACACATACTTTACTGATGAATATACTGTTAATACCAATAAAGTATTAAAAAATGATACACTCATCCTACAAGGTACATTCACAAACAAAAACTTTACATTCCCAATAAAAGTACATATAATAGGACAAAATTGTACAATCTATAATGGTACAGTATTATTCACAGGAGATGCTCACGCATCCTCAATAACTAACGTAACCATTATTAACAACAGACATGACTCATCAGTTATCAATGTACATGCTATTGAAGTAGTAGAAGTAAATAACTGTAACATCACAAACGTAAAAATCAATAACTACGATAAATGGGAAAGTTTTGGAATATTTTTATATTCATCAAGTGGTAACACTGTAACACATAATACAATATTCACATCTGGTGATTACGTAAACTACGCAATATTTGTATATGCATCAGATCTTAACAATATAACAAATAATATAGTAAGACTAAACCAAAGTAATATACCTATAGAATATGATTCTGAAATCATGTTTGATGATAGAATCGGCGCTGTTCAAGAGGTATTACATAATTATGGAATTATTTTATTATATTCCTCATACAACACAATTAACAAAAACGATGTAAATGTAACATCACAATTTGATAAGTACCAATTCCCGGTGGACACTTGTAAAAACAGTGTTGTAGGTATAGATGTTTATTATGATAGTAATTATAACTTTATAACAAACAATAAAATAACAGTAAATAGTTATGGACCATATGAATATGGTATGGGAGTCTTAGGAGCACCATGGGGAAGTTCAATTAGTTCATTAAATGCAACTAATAACACATTTAGAAATAATAATGTAGTAGTTAATGGTGGATACTTTGCTACTGGATTTATAGCAGGATTAAATAGTGTTAACACAATAGTAGAAAACAATACATTCAACGTAAATGCATTACATAACTCCACAGTCAGAGGAGATTATGCTTATGGATTAACATTAGAACATTGTCTTAACACAACATTCATAAATAACAAAATGAATGCAAGTGCAGCATCATTATACACTATTGAATTATTTGATACTGACAATAACAAAATAATCAATAATACATTCTATGGAGAAGCAACAAATCCATACGGAGTTGCTGGATATGAATCATCATTTAATAGAATTATCGGTAATAATATTACTATGAGAGGTGCTGATTATGGAAATACATCCAGTGCATTACACAGTGATGCTATTCCTTTCGGTAAAAATGGAATAATGTTTATGACAAGAAGTTTCAGTAACACAGTAATTAATAACACAATAGATAATAATGCAAGTCCATATGCAGTGAACTTAACCTCAGATACTGTTAATAACACAATAACTGAAAATTCAATAAGGTCATCACAATATATTGGAGATAATGCAGTATTAAATGATCATAAATCAAACAATGTATCTCATAATTTCCTATACTTCACAAATATCACAGTAACACATGTAAAAGGCACAGTAGGCCATCCAGTTACTTTCACAGCAAATATCAATTCAACAACTGATGATTTAAAAAATTTAACAGTTGTATTTAGAATAGGTACTACTATAATAGGTTCATCAAATGTAACAAATGGTGTAGCAACTATTAGATTTAATGATACAAATCTATTAAAACCTACAATATACACAATAATTGCATCAGTATCAGGAACAAATTTCCAAAATGCAACTAATACAAATTCATTAAATTTAAACAAGACTAAAACAAGCAGTATAGTTAATGTAAATAATGTACCAGGATTACCTGGATCAACAGTTACAATCAATGCAGAAATAAAAGATAATTATGACGCTCAATTAACTGGAAATGCTACATTTATATTAGATGGAAAAACATTAGGAACTACTAATGTAACTTTAGGAAAAGCATCATACACATATAGAATACCAGCAAATGCAGAAAGTAAGGCATATAATATAACCGTTGTATACAGTGGAAATGATGATTACTTTGCATCTAATGGTACTGCTAAATTATATGTTCAAACTAAAAGTGTAGCAACTGTAAGCAGTGTAACTGGAATAATTGGTAATCAGGTAACAATTACATCTAGATTTACTGCAAATGGAAAAGCAATAACTTCTGGAACTGTTACAATATATGTTAACAATTCACTAGTTGGAACTGCAAAAATATCCAATGGAGTAGCAACATATAAATACACAATACCATCAACATTAGTTGCAGGAAAATATCCGTTAAATGTAACATTTGATGGAACTAATCTCTTAACAAAATCCACAGCACATAATAACATCACAGTAAATAAAGCAGCAAGTACAATAAGTTATACATCAACCCATGTCAGAGTTGGCGAACCAACAACATTAAACATAATAATATCAGATAAAGCAAAAACATTCAATGGAAATAGTGGTAGAGTAACTTTAATGATAAATGGTAAAGACCTAAAATATACAAATGGAACAGTGATCAGTGCAACTGTAAACAAAAATGGAACAGCAAGATTCAAATTTACAGCTCCAAGCACATTACTAGGAAAAAACAATATAACAATAAAATACTATGGTAATAACCAGCTAAATAGCAGTACCTCTACATACAAAAATGGTCTTGTAATCTATACCGGACAAGTATATTATGTAGCAACTAATGGTACAAGCAAAAATGATGGAAGAACACCAGAAACACCATGGAACTACACATACGCATTTGACACAATAAAAAATAGTAAATACAACAATTCAACACTTTACATCCTAAACGGAGTATACAAAATAAATAAAACTGTTACATTTAACACCAACGTAAATCTTAAAATAATAGGCTACGACAATGTAGTATTTGATGGAAACAATAAGAAAATTAGCAACTTTAACATACAAAATGGATTAATATCCATAGAAGATATAACATTCACAGGATTTAAAAACACACCTATCATAAACAGAGCACCAAAGACAACAATAAGTGGAAACACATTCATAAACAATAAAGGAAGTAATGGTGGAGCAATAAGCAACTATAATGCAAACAATGCTTTAATAACAGGCAATGTATTCCAAAACAACACAGCTTCATATGGAGGAGCAATATACAACAGAGGAAACAACACCATAATAACAAATAACCAATTCACTAAAAACAATGCAACTATTTCCTCAGGAGCAATATACAACCTAGGAGCAAACACCAAAGTAACAAACAACCAATTCACAAATAACACAGCTAAAACTCTTGGTGGAGCAATAAATAACTGGGATACCAAAAACACAGTAATAATTGATAATAAATTCAACGGTAACAAAGCTAACTATGGTGGATCAATATACTACAGAGGATCAACATTAAAACTCGATAAAAACAACATGACAAGTAACACTGCAATAGTAAGTGGTGGAGCAGTATTTGTAATAGGTCAAAATAACAATATAACAAACAACAATTTCACACAAAACAAAGCAAAAACTGGAGCAGTAATAAATAATTTAGGAACAAACATAAACATAAAATCAAACATTATGCAATATAACACTGCAACTTCATTAGGTGGAGCAATCAGTAACTGGAATGCAAAATATATAATAATAACAGGTAACAGAATACACCACAACCAAGCACAATATGGTGCAATATATCTTAGAGGAACAAATATAACAGTACAATCCAATAACATATACAACAATAAAGCAACATCAAGTGGAGGAGCAATCTACAACATAGGAACCAACAATACTATAACCGAAAACACTATCAAGAATAACGATGCAAAAAGTTATGGTGGAGCAATAAACAACTATAACGCAGTAAACACGAAAATAACCAATAACAATCTAACAAGTAACAATGCAAGCTATGGTGGGGCAATATACACCCGTGCAACAAACACTACAATCACAGGTAACAAAATAACAAGTAATACTGCAAACAGTGGAGGAGCAATCTTCGACATGAAACATGCTACAACAACAATAAATCATAACACAATAAAAAATAATCCAACAAAGAATGGACATGAAGAAGTATACTAGGAAAAAATAAAAGAGTGGAAGTGTTAACTATAAAAAAATTAAATATACACTTTCACCCTAATTTTTTTTATGAAATTACCAGTCCTTTTTTTCCTAATTTTCAAAAAATACTAATTTTTCACATTATTACTCCCAAAAAATCTATTAAAGTTTATTATTAGCTCTAATTCTAATTTTATAATGAAAAATTATATTATTCATAAAGTTTATATAATAAACCATATAATCAATTAATATTAAACTTAATTAAAATTACATTGTTTAATTTTTAAAGTATGATTATATAATTAAAAATAGAAGGGGTGAATAATGAATAATAAGAAAGTGTTTTTACTAATAGCAACATTAATCCTATTATTTATAGGAATAAGTGCAGTATCAGCAGCTAACAGTACAGACCAATCAGTAACAACAACTGCCCAAGATACTAATACTATTACTACCAGCACACAGGACATACAAACAATTGAAAATAATAACGTTGATTATGCAGTAAAATCCCAACCAACTACATCTAAGAAAATAAATACAACTTCTGCTATAAAACATGATTCAAAAAAATCATTGAAAACAGCAGAAAATATCACAGTAACCGACGGAAATTATAACCGTTATTTCAGTGGAGATTCAGGTACAAAAAATACAATAACAGCAAATAGTACTATTATACTAACAGGTTCATTTTACAACAAAACATTCTATCTTGATAAACAAGGATTAGTTCTTACAGGTTCTGATGCAACAATTAACAATGGTCAAGTATTCCTTACTGAAGATGCAATAAATTCAACAGTGACGAATTTAAAAATTGTTACAACAGGTTATCAGGATGCTATTCATAATGAAGCAATTGGCGCTAAAATTACCCATAACACCATAAACATAACTAACAATGATGACAACGGCGATTCAGACGTTGATTATGTGACACAGGGAATATATAATAACGTTGACAATGTAACTATTTCAAACAATAATGTGACTGTAAGAGGTCATGCAATGGATATTGATTGGGTAAATGGTGATCGTGCAGGCTTAGCTAATACATTCGGTATATTTAATTGGGGAGGTAATAATATTCTGATAGAGAATAATATTGCTGACGTTGGAAAAGCTGACGAATGTGATGGAACATATTACGGTACTATAGATGGTATTGAAATCAAAAACGGTGATAATATAACCATCAATAATAACACAGTAACCGTAAGTGGAGCAAGATTTTTATATGCAATAAATGCATTAGATACTATAAGTAACATCAACATCACCAATAACAATCTACATATGACTGGTGACAGATACGTTGATGGAGTACAAATTGGTAATTATGCTACAAATTGTACAATCACAGGAAACAATGTTACAGGACGTTGTTATAATACAACCATTTACACAGCAGATAATGAAGCTTTAGCATTTGGTATAATCACATCTACCATGGGTGGTGTAGGTCCGACAATAAATATGAACGTAAGCGATAATAATATTAAATTAAATGCTCCAATCGTATACAGTATGGAAATCTATCAAACACAAAATTCTACTATAAGTAATAATAATATTACTGGTGTCGGTAATTATACGATGGGTATTGAACTTGCACACTCTACCAATGCTACAATCACAGGCAACTACGTGAACACTACTGGAAACAGTAATATACATATTAATGAGATTGTTGAAGAAGTAAGACCTGGAAATACTGGAATCCAAATTCAACAAAACTCAGATAATGCAAAAATCATTAATAACACAGTCTACACAATAGATGTAGGTAATAATTCCAAAGCAGTATCAATTAATGGAACTAATAATGTAACTATACTAAATAATACATTATTATCCAATGATGTTACTGGTGATGAAGCTGTAACGATTACAGGAAATTTAACCAATATTACTATATCAGACAATATTAAACCAGTACTCAAAAACGATGCTATAATAAATGTAGTCGTTCCTACAAATCCACAAACAAATACTAATATAACACTTGTAGCAACAGCAACTGATGCTAAAACATCAGTCCCACTGAATGGTACAGTAGTCTTTAAGTTTAATGGTGTAACTTTAAAAGATAATAATGGTAATCCTATAAAAATTAAAATGACTAATGGTGTAGCTACTTTAAATTACACATTAAGTGGTTTTGGTGGTAAAACATATAGGGTAACAGCAGTATATGGTAACGATTCATATAATAGAATAGAATATACTACTAATATGACTATACAAAAAGTTAATGTTTCTTTCATACAAAAAGAAATAACAGCATATGCTGGTCAAAATATATTACTTAATGAAACTATTCTTGACCAAAACGGTAACCAGTTAAAAGGTACTACAAAAGCAGCTGTGAAAGTAAATGGAAAAACTATTGCTCATATGAATATTGTTAATGGTCTTCTACTTACAAATATTACTTTACCATCAGGATTACGTGCAGGTGATAATAATTTCACTATAGTACTAGGAGATAATAATAGATATTATAGTATGACTACTACATCTAAATTAGTTATTCTTAAAGAGGATCCAGTTATTTCTATTGAAAAGTTAACTGCTAAATCTGGAGAATTCATAACTCTTGTAGCACATGTCACTACAAGTGTAACAAAATTGCCAGTTGCTAATGGAAAATATGTATTTAAAGTTAATGGTGGAACTATAAGTAATGTTGATCCAGAAACAATGACAGAAACTACTGTTCAGTCAATTACTAATGGAACTGCTATGCTAAGTACATATGTAAATATCTTCTGGGATGATGGTCTATATAATGTAACAGTTGTATACTCTGGTAATAATCACGTTAATTCCGGTAAATATACTGCACCAGTCTTAACAATAAAAACCTAAAACGTTTTTTAACTTTTTTATTTTTTTTCTTTAAATTACTCATTTTATAATTAAATTCAAAATATTTAAACTTTAATAGAAAAATTAAGACTAATTTACTTGAATTTTTATTAATAATACATAAATATATTAAATAAACTGAACTAAAATAGTATTAGTGTATTCTTATTCATTTATACTTGAATAGTTAAGATAAATAAAAATTGTTGAATACACTAAAAAGGAGTTATATGTGATGAAAAATAAGATCTTTTCATTATGTATGATACTTTTCGTACTCTTAATTTGTACTACAGTAACTGCAACTAATCCAGTAGATGTTAATAGTACAGCAGCAACACCAACAATGAATGAGATAAATACAATTAATACAGAATCAACAATATCTGAACTAACAAGTGAAACACATGTTAATGAAGTATCATTAACAACAACAAAAACCAATAAGAAAATAGATACTACTACAACATCGAAGAAAAAATCAACAGATACAACAAGTAAAACAACGAAAAAAGATACAGCAACTATAACATCAAAAGAGGAACATGCAATATCAGAAATAAAAACTGTAGCCTCTGAGAAATCATCGTTTAAAACAGGACCTAAATATATCAAACAAGCAAAAACTTATAGTTTGAATGGAAAAGTTACCTGTGTATATAATAAAACCTCAATGACTTACGTCGGAGAGGAAAAAGACGCTATTGGAGTAGGAGGAGCAGTTATTACTGTATACAATGAAAATACAAGTAAAATAGTTACAAAAACGAAATCCGATTCATCTGGTAATTATGTAATAACAGGATTAACTCCAAATTACTACATAGTAAAATTCGAATATGGAACATATAAAGCAGGTGAAGAAGAAGTTCATATCATAAATACTACTGAAAGTTTAAATTATACTTTCATACCAGATATAGCAATTATATCATACTCAGGAAGCTCGAGCGATGGACAATATAATAAATTCGAAGCCTTGAGAAAACTATCAGATAGAGTATATTTCCTTGAAGGTTATAATTTAAATAGTTCATATGATGTATCTGCTGAATGGATGTTAAGCCATACTAACTTTATACTAGTAGATATGTATGCTTTAGGAGAAGGATTCGGAGTAGAGACTAACCTCATCAAAGAATCACCAGCATCACAAAACAATAAGGTTGCATATACCTTTGGTATATATGGTTCATTAGTTAACCAGTTAGGCTGGGGATTCCTAGGTAACAGTCCATACTCCATTGAAAACACATATATTGGTTCATACTGGCAAGCAGAACCTATTAAAGATGAAACTGTCATTAAAACCAATATGAAAAACATGTTAAACTATATATTCTACTTACTAGGAGAAAGTAAAGTAAATCCAACCCTAAATGGAAACACACCAGTATTAGCTGGACCACAATGGGGTATTTATTATCCGGGATACAAAATGTCTGTACCAATTCCAACAAGTAAACAAATAAATCAATGGATACAAATGGATCCTGGATATGATGATGATGGATCTGGAAGTTTAAACTGGATGACAAACTACTACAATCCATGGATTCTAGAACATCAAAATCCAGTAGACATACTACACAACTTTGAACAATGGTACGATAAACACGTTAAATACAAAGGACCTTTCATTGCAATTATAAGCTACTACCAAACAACACCAGAAGTAGAAGCTCTAATAAAAGAATATGAAAGAAACGGTAGAGCAGCATTTTGTCTATACCAATATGCAACAACAAGTCCAACCATGACAGAATTACTAGACATTGCAGTAACCAATAAAAGCGGTTTATCCCGTGGAATTAGTGCTGCCAGTTCATTATATTCATGGTCCACATCATATTCACAAATGTCAACAAACATAACTGTAGAAACTTATAAACACACAAACATAACAATTCTAAATGCTTTAAGTGGTATTAGTAAATATAGTTATAAAAGTGAATATGGACCACAATCTGAATGGACATATAAGGTAACAATTCCTCAGTTTGAAGGAGTTATTGGTGCACTGCCAATTTCATACGTTGAAGATAATGGAACAACGGTAATTATCAAGGAAGGTGTGAAAAAACACGTTCAATTAGTACTTAAATGGGCACAACTTAAAGAGAAAAAGAACTATGATAAAAAAATAGCTATAATTCTATATGACTACCCACCAGGTAGAGCAAACATAGGTGCATCATATCTTGATGTATATACCAGTGTCCATGATTTACTAGTTAAAATGGCTGATGAAGGTTATAATATTGGAATGAAAAAAAGTGAAATTCCAACTACTGAGGAATTAACTACACAACTCATTGACATAGGTAACAAAGGAAACTGGGCAAAAGGTCTCCTTAATACATATGTTAAAGAGCATTATGCAAACCTAACTAAAAATCATCAGTTGATAAGTAAAAGTGATTTCCAAAAAATGTATAATGAATTACCTGAAAATCTTCAAAACCAGTTAGTTGCATGTTGGGGAAAAGGATTAGGTAATGGTTCAATGATATACAACAACAGTTACCTAGTTATACCTGGTATTTACTTTGGTAATATCTTTATAAGTATACAACCAGCAAGAGGATGGGATTCCGTAACCGATTATCATAGTGATGCATTAGCACCACCACAACAATATGTTGCATTCTATAAATATTTATATAAATATTATAAAGGAAAAACAGGTAATAGTGTAGATGCAATGATAAGTATGGGTACACACGGAACCCTTGAATGGTTACCAGGGCGTACATTAGGATTACAAGCATCAGACTGGCCATTCCAATTAACTGAAGCTCCAATCATATATCCTTATATTGTATCAAACCCTGGAGAAGGTATGACTGCAAAAGAAAGAAGTTTTGCACAAGTTATTACACATATGACACCAGTAACAACAGCTTCAAAACTATATGATGAATATGCAGACTTAAGTGATGCTATATCAAATTACGATAGTAACAAAAAAACTGGTGATTTAAGTAACGTTGAATATTATAAAGAATTAATATTAAACCTTACATCCACTGGTGGTTTTAAATCACCTGACTTCTTAAGAATGAGTGAAAACATCACACTATACAATGAAGTAAAGGAAATTGGTGACCAAGAAATAATGGGTATATGTAAAAGTGCAATACTTAACCTATCCCAAAGTCTTAATAAATCAATGAACGGTTACTACAATTATACCTTAAAAGGTAACATGACCTTTGATGAATACTTAGAAAAAATGTATAATTACACAACTAGTGATGAAGCTTTCGAAGACTGGCTATCCACAATACATCAAACTATAGAGAGTTTAAGTGGAGATACTATAAATTATGGTGTACATACATTGGGATATGTCTGGAATGATACTGAAATGGTTCAAGGAATAACTAGCATTGCATCATCACGAACAAGTATACTGCAAGATATAATGAATATTTACTATAATATTGATGGAAATTATTATGATAAAATAAAATCCGTTGATTTTACAGAACAACAGGCAGCTATTACTTCAACACTTGAAAGTATTGTAATGAGATTAGTTGATAATGCAACTGTTAGAAATGCTAAATTAATGGCTAGAGAACAAAACCAAAACGAAAACAGTAGTTTCTATAAAGATCTCTTACAAATAGTAACTTTCATAAATGAAGTTCGTGACAACAAAGAATGGGCATCTATTATGAACGCTCTTAGTGGTGGATATGTAGAACCAGGATTATCTGGAGACCCAGCATTATCTGATGTATTACCTACAGGTAGATCAATGTATTCTAGTGATACTACAAAAATGCCTAGTAGAGCTGCATGGTCCACTGCTGTTAAATCAGTAGATCAAATACTAACACAATACATGCAGGACCTCGGAGAAGATACATACCCAGAATTAGTTGGGGAAGTAATATGGGGTACTGAAGTACTTCGTACAGAAGGAATTAGTCTAGCTCAATATCTATATTTACTAGGAGTTAAACCAACATGGGATCAAAGTGGAAAAGTAAATGGTACTGAGGTAATACCACTTCAAAACCTTACTATAACAATTGATGGTAAAATATATCAACGTCCAAGAATTGATATCTTTGCTACTATTGTATCCAATAACCCATACTGGTTAAGCTTATTATACAATGCAGTAAACCAAGTGAATAATCTAAATGAAAGTATTGAAGACAATTATGTTAAAAAACATTATGCCCAATTTAATTCCACATATAGATTATTTGGTCTTAATGGAGCTAAATTAGAAGGTACTGGTGTATCAGATTTACTTAACAACATTGCATCATGGCAAAATTCAACTGAAGGTGTAGCTTACGAACAAGCAAGTGTATACGAATCAAGATTATGTAATGCATGGACAGTGAATTCTGAGGGAAAAATAGTAGTAATTCCAGGACAAAGAGACCTCTTTGTATATCTATTATCCAAAGTTAACCTGATAATGCAAGATATGGATAGTACATGGAGATACATAGATTCAGATGATTACACCGACTGGTTTGGAGGACTCCTGAATGCAGCTAATGTACATGGAGCAATTCCAAACACTATGTTGATAGATATACGTAACAGAAACAATATAGTTTCAAGCACAATTTCCAAAGAAGTAAGTAAAGAAGTAATGACAACAATCACAAATCCACAATGGTTACAAGCAATGACTTCCTCCGTTGGTGGATGGAATCAATTATCACAAAACTATGAAAACTTAGTAAAAACAATATTCACAACACAAGGATATGAGGAAGACAAAAACGGAAAAGCAATCCATAGAACAACAAGTGGAAACTCAACAGGTGCAATTAGCCAAGAATTATTCACAAAAACCGTGAAAGTTATAGTTTACAGTGAATATTTAATAGGTGATGCTAACTATAAATCCTATGCCCTTCAATCAATGATGGGTTGGGGTATGACATTAGCTATGAACAACTATTGGAAAACAACTGATAACAAATTAATGAAAGACCTTATTCAAAAATACGTTGATAACGCAAATAAATGGGGAGTAGCATGTTGTCACCACACATGTGGTAATGTAAATCTCCATGAATGGATACTGAAACGAGGATCTGCATTAGGTGTTAAAGGTTTAGAAAGATATTCACAACAATACTACTCAGCAACAAATACTGGAACTGTACTAGGTACCGGTGATTCTGGAACTGGTGCAGGATCAGGTAGTGGAACCGGTAGTGATACTGGCGGTGAAAACGGTGGAACCAATGTTGGAGGAGACAGCTTCAAAGGATATGGTGACGCTGGAGTATCTTCAGGATCAGGAGCTTACGCCGGAGCTGCAAGTTATGCTGGTTCAAGCAATGGTAATGCAGCAAGTCAAATGAGTGGATCTAGTACTGGATCAGATTCAGGAAATAGTGGAAACAATAATGGACAAAATTCTGGAAATGGATCATCAGACAATAATGGTGCTAATTCAGGTAATGGCCAAAATGGTAACGCTAATGGAACTGATAATGGTTCAGGAAATAGTCAAGGTTCATCTAATTCCGGTTCAAGCTCTGGAAGTGGAAATAATACTGAATCAGGTAATTCTGATGTAGGTCAAGGAGCTAACGGAGGATCCGTATCCTCAGCTAGTTCAGCATCAAGTAGTTCAGCATCAAGTAGTGGAGCTACAAGTGCTACTGCTGCAGTTTATGCTGTATCCTCAAAAAGTGGAGGACAAGCAGCATCTTCACAAGCTGAAATATCTCTAGGATACATTTTAGCAATTGTTTTAATTGCAGTATTCTTCTTTACCGGATTTACAAGAAAATCAGCGCGTCAAGAGTAATGTATCATATATAATAAAATTATATAATAACAAAAAAACCCCCTTTCTTTCTTTTATTTTTTTATAAAAAATAGATTCTAATTTTAGTAGAAAAAGAAATTTCATTTTATTAATTTAAGAAAAATAGCTTTTTTAACAATTTAAAAAAAAAATTAAATTATAGATTATAATGTTTGTACATGTTTATATAATCTATCAGAATTGTTTTTATACCAATTAACTGTTTTTTCCATTGCATCTTCAAATGTCCATTTAGGTTCCCATCCTAATTTTTTAGTTTTTGATGCATCTAAGGAGTATCTTCTATCATGACCTAAACGGTCATCTACATGTTTTATTAGGCTTTCAGGTTTTCCTAGTTTTTCTAGTATCATTTTTGTGATTTCTAGATTATTTCTTTCATTTCCTCCACCTATATTATATACTTCTCCAATTTTTCCTTTATGTAGCACTGTATCTATACCTGCACAGTTATCCTCTACATATATCCAATCACGAACATTTTTTCCATCCCCATATACGGGTAGCTGTTCGTTATGAATTGCTTTTAATATGAATAATGGTATTAATTTTTCAGGGAATTGACGTGGTCCAAAGTTATTACTACTTCTTGTTATCATTACCGGTATTCCATACGTTTTATAGTATGCATTTACTAGTAAATCTCCTCCAGCTTTACTTGCTGAGTATGGGCTTGATGGGTCTATGTTGTCTGTTTCTTTGAATGAACCTTCTAATATACTACCATATACTTCATCGGTTGATATTTGTATATATTTCTCTACATCATATTTTCTTACTAGTTCTAGTAGGTTCTGTGTACCTAATACATCTGATTTTACAAAGGATGCTGGGTCCGTGATTGATTTGTCTACATGAGTTTCTGCTGCAAAATTTACAACATAATTTGCATCTTTCATTGCCTTTGATGCATCTGTTTGGCTGGCTATATCTCCTTTAATGAAGTTTACATCTAATCCTTTTAGATTCTCCATATCTCCAGCATATGTTAACTTGTCTAACACTGTTATTTCATAGTCTTCATATTTATCTGCTATGTAGTGAACAAAATTTGAACCTATAAATCCTGCTCCACCTGTTATCATTATTTTCAAAGTAGTCACCCTTACCTGTTTAAGAAATTACTTTTTTTTGTAATTCTTTATTATTATTTAAATCTTTATAAATTAGTCTATTAATAATTTTGGAAGTGGGATTTTTTCCTTGATTGATTTAATCCTAAATATTTTATAGTTTGATTTAGTAATAGTTTATTATGAAATTCTTTATAACCGGCGGCAGTGGTTTATTGGGTGAAAGACTATCTGCTATAGCAAATGATAATTATGATATAACGTTATCACATAATTCTAATCCTACAGGTAATACTATTAAATGTGATATAACAAATGAACAAGAAGTTGAGAAAGTAATATTAAATAATAGCCCAGATGTTATTATTCATTGTGCGGCCATGACTAATGTTGATTTATGTGAAGATGAGATAGATAAAGCATATGATATTAATGGAAATGGAACTGGAAATATTGCCCGTGCAGGTGAAAAAGTTGGAGCAAAGGTAATATATGTGTCCACAGACTTTGTATTTGATGGAAAAAAAGGAAATTATAGTGAAGATGACGAGGTTAATCCTCTTGGATATTATGCTAAATCAAAGTATGACGGAGAAGTACAGCTTAAGAAATATTCTACAAATTGGGCTATTGCAAGAGTAAGTGTCTTATATGGATGGCATAAACGACAAAACTTCACAACATGGGTTATTAACCAACTAAGACAGGACAATGATATAAATATTGTAACTGATCAAATTAATTCTCCTACATTTGCAGATAATGCTGCCGAGGCAATATATGAAATAGCTTTACAAGATAAAAATGGAATATATCATACAGCAGGAAATGATGAGATTAGTAGATATGATTTTACAATGAAGATTGCAGAGGAATTTGACTTAAATAAGGAATTAATTCATCCAACTAATAGTACTGAATTTGTACAAAAAGCACCTAGACCTATGAATTCATCATTAAATGTACATAAGGTTGAAAAAGAATTAGGTATGAGAATGGAAACTTGTTCCGAATCATTACATAGAATGGCAGAAAATGAGTAATTAACTGCTATTCATTATTTATTTTTTATTTAATTTTCCCTTTGAAAAACAAAAAATTTATATATTAAGATTTAAATAAATAGTAGTAGCTTTTATAAGGTTGAATATATTTTAAAAACCATCCGAAATTAAAGTGAAAAAAACTTTTTTTATATGCGGGGGTGGTCGAGCGGTCAAAGGCGATAGGTTGAGGGCCTATTGAGGTAGTCTCTTCGCGGGCTCGATTCCCGTCTCCCGCACTTAATAATATTAATTCTAATTTTAAATAAAAAAAAATAGTATTTTAGATATTTTAGATTCTAATAGTAACTTTTAAATCAGAACCTTTTTTTAAATCATCAATTAAAGTTCTATTTAAATCAATTGCTGCTTTATCAGCATGAATCATTAAAGTACGATTACATGTGAATGAACTTTTTCTACAAACCATATCCGATGGATGACTTAATGTTAAATTAGATGAACCATAACCAGTTATAATATCTGATCCATTATCAGTTTCTAGTAACAATTCTATTTTAGAATCATCAGTCATCAATGCATTTCTTATTTCTTCTGGAAAATCTTTCATTGTAATATTTGAATTTATACCAATAATACAGTCCCCTCTTGGCGTAAGATAATCATCTGTTGTAATTTCAAAGGTAGATTTATGTAATGATCTAACATTCTCATGTCCCTTAGCAAAAAAAGTATATTCCACTATTATTCCTCCTATAAAAAAAATAATTAAACTATTTCTTATATACTATTATATCAATTCATACAAATTAAATTATATTAAGAATAACACGATGATATACTATGACTGAATTGCCAGATAAAGGAAATTATTGTTTAATTATAGAAGTAAAAAAAGATATTAACATAAAAATTGGTGCTAAGGGCTATATTAATTTTAATAAGGGATATTATGTTTATGTTGGCTCAGCTTTAGGAACTCTTTCAAAGAGAATTGAACGTCATTTATCTGATGATAAGAAAAAACACTGGCATGTTGATTATTTATTACTCAACAAAAATACCAAAATAAACCAAGTAATATACACTTATTGTACTACAAAAATAGAATGTGATATATCACATCATATAAATAAAGATAGTTCAGATAATATTGAAAGTTTCGGATGTTCTGATTGTAATTGTGAATCACATTTATATTATTTCAACAATTATGACGATGCATTAAAAAGTAGTATTGAATCATATGAAAAAATAGGGTATAAACCATATAAATGGTTTAATTAACATAAGAATAGAAGAATTTTTCAAACTCCTCAGGTTCCATAGGTGTAGGAGTAGCATAATTATCATTATTCATGATTGAATCCATCAAATCATGATAGATTTTAGACATGTCAGAATCTGGAAATGTCTCTACAACAGTACTTGCCTTAAATTCACTAGTTTGCACTAAATCACTACGTGGAATAATACCAATAACATTACTAGAGATTAAAGATGCAAATTCAGTTACTATTTCCACTTCATTTTTAACATTACGACAATTACAAATAATACCTCCTAATTTACCATTTAAGCTTTCAATACCCTTAGCTATGTTATTAGCAGCATATAAAGACATGTATTCGCCACTAGTTACTATATATACTTCATCAGCATATTCTTCACGTAATGGTACACTAAATCCTCCACATACAACATCACCTAGAACATCATATATTACAAGTTGAGGATCATCATCAAAAGCCCCTAACTTATCTAGTAGTTTCATTGCAACTATAACTCCTCTACCTGCACATCCAACTCCTGGCTCTGGTCCGCCTGATTCTACACATAATGTGTTATTATAACCTTCATAGACAACATCTTCCAGTGTTGGCCGAGTATTCCCACGTATTGTATCTAATATTGTTGGTATACGTTTACCAACTAATGTTCTAGTAGTATCTGCCTTAGGATCACATCCTATAACAAAAGTAGAATCATCATAGCTAGCAGCAATATTAGCTACTGTAGTTGATTTTCCTATACCACCCTTACCATAAATAGCAATTTTCTTTAATGTCATCTTAATTACCTCTTATTGGTTCTTTTTTATATACATGATCATTTTCACGTACTACTTGTTCTAATTTTACACCTACTGCTTCCCTAGAAACCTTTGTAACATTTTTCCCATCAACTTGCATAGATTTAACTTCTTCAGTAATACTACCTGTCTTATTTCCTTGTATAATTATTGTATCACCTATTTTTAAATCAGCCCATAATTTTATCTCTGCAACGCCGATCTTTTTGTAGAAATTTGTTACTTGTCCTATGTCTATCTTCCTATATGTTGCTTTATTATCATAACTGGTTTCCTTTGGAACTCTGTAATAAAATCCTGTGTCAAATCCCCTGTTAAATACTGAGCCTAATTCTTTTTTCCAATCTTGAACTAGTTGAAGATTTTCATCCCATTTTCTAGATTCATATAATGTTATTGCGTCATGATAACATTTTGTAACCATTGCAACATAATCTGGTGCTCTTGCTCTTCCTTCTAGTTTAAATGCATCTATTTTCGCATCCATTAAATCTGGAATATGTTCTATCATACATATATCTTTGGGACTTAATAATCGTGATTTTTCTATTGAATTATCTTCAGGCTGTGTTAATACTAGTTTTTTTGATTCAGTTGATTGTATTGTCCATTCTTGTCTACATGGTTGTAAGCATTCACCGCAGTTAGCATTCCTGTTATAGAAATAGGAACTTAGAAAACATCTGCCTGATATTGCTACGCACATAGCACCATGAACAAATGTCTCTATTTCTATCGGAGATTTGTTTTTAATTTCCTTAATCTGTTCTAATGATAACTCTCTGGATAATACTGCACGTGTAACTCCTAAATCCCTATATAATTTCAGTGCCTCAGAATTAGTGATATTAGCTTGAACACTTAAATGCAATGGTATTGATGATTTATTAGCAATATTAATCATACCCATGTCAGAGATTATTAATGCATCAACATCATACTGTTCTAATGCATCTAACTGCTTTTTATACTTCATTAACTGTTTATCTGTTACAATAGTGTTAGTACATACATATAACTTTTTATTATTATCATGACACTGTTTTACAATATCTTTTATATCATCAAGTTCAATATTAGCAACATTTGCTCTCATATTATAATCAGTTATTCCAACATAAACAGCATCCGCACCATTATTTATAGCTGCACTAACAGAGCGTTTATCCCTTGCAGGTGCTAATAATTCAACCATAGTAATAAACACCTCAATAAATATAATTAATAAAAAAAATAGTTTTTGAAGACATTATTCTTTGTCTTCTAATTCTGGTGGTATAACTGTAGGATAATCACCAGTTATACATCCTAAACATAAATCCTCAGCAGGTGTTCCAATAGATTCTACAAGACCCTCAATACTAATATATCCAATAGAATCAACACCAATTATATCACGTATTTCCTCATTAGTTCTATCAACGGCTAATAACTCCTCTTTTGTAGCCATTGCAATTCCGTAATAACATGGGGAAATAATTTCAGGACATCCTACAAGTAAATGTACTTCTTTAGCACCTGCTTCCCTTATCATTTTTATAATTGTAGTTGAAGTGGTTCCTCTTACAACACTATCATCTATAACAATTACACGTTTATCTTTAAGAACAGATTCAATAGTATTCATTTTAAGTTTTACTGCAAGATCCCTATCTTTTTGAGTAGGCATGATAAATGTTCTACCTACATATCTATTTTTAATTAATCCCTCAGCATAAGGAATTCCTGTCGCACGAGAATAACCTAATGTTGCAGGTATAGCTGAATCTGGTACAGCAATTACAACATCTGCATCTATAGGGTATTCCTCAGCTAATTTTTTTCCAACATTTAATCTTACATCATAGACCTTTTTATCAAATATAATACTATCTGGTCTTGCAAAGTATAAGTATTCAAACATACAGTTTGCTGTATGCTCTTCACGTGGTAGGTAGTAACTGGTCATTTCACCATTATCAATAGCTAATATTTCTCCAGGTTCAATAGAACGAACATAATCTATATCTAATGAATCAAATGCAACAGACTCAGAAGCAACTACTATGAAATCATCATTAGTTCCCAGAGCTAATGGTTTCATACCTAATGGGTCACGTACTGCATACAATACACCATTAATTAATATTACTAATGAGTATGACCCTATTAATCTACTGCATGCTGATTTTATAGACCGTATTACGTCATGATCTTTATTATATTCATCTATGATAAGATGACAGATTACCTCAGAATCCGTGGTTGATTTGAATTCATGATTTGATGCTTTTAATTCTTCACGTAGAATTTCTGAGTTTACTATATCTCCATTATGTCCCATTGATATAATAATATCCTCTTTATGTTCTACAAATGGTGAGCAATTCTCATAAGATGAATCACCAGTAGTTGAATAACGTACATGTCCTATTCCAACATTACCATTCAATATATCTAGTAAGTCATTATTAAATACATCAGATACTAATCCCATTCCAACATGAGTATTAATTCTTCCATCCTTCAAAACACTTATCCCAGCAGATTCTTGACCTCTGTGTTGAAGTGTGTATAATCCAGAATAAATCCATGATGCTACATCTAAAGATTCATCATATGAATAAACTCCTACAATACCACATTTATCTTGCAAATCATTTTGCACTTTTACGTCTCCCCATTTTTTACATTATAATAAAATCGATTAAATAATAGTTAAGTATACTATTAGTTTTCATTTTTACAATACTTATAATTTTAGATATAACCATACGTAGTATAAAGATATTACTTAAAGATTAAAGTTCAAATATAGTTATAGAATGAAATTTAGGTAAGAGGAAAAAATAAATGAAAATAAATTATGAATGTGCTCCTTGTATGCTAAGACAAACAAAGGAAGCAATAGAACAAGCTGTAGATAATGATGAAGAACGTATGGATGTCACATTAACTGTACTATCATACTTAAATAAGAATTTTAAGAAAAATACAAAATCAAATAAATTAGGAACCGATTTACATCATTTAATTATGGATGAAACAGGAAATCATGATCCTTACAAATTACTAAGAGAACAAGGAAATAAAGTAGCAGAGAAATTAATTCCTACAGTTGAAGCTATGATTAATGAAAATCCTACCTTAGAAAGATACGTTAAAGCAGCAGTTGTTGGTAATATTATTGACTTTGGTGCACTTGATAAATCAACAGATATGGAAGAATTAATAAAAAAACAATTGAAAAAGAAATTTGAGATTAATGATATAGATAAATTAAAAAAAGCATTAGCTAATGCCGATACACTCTTATATCTTGCAGATAATGGTGGAGAAATAGTATTTGACAAATTACTGATTAAAAAAATAAAAGAAGATTATGATGTTAATATAATTCTAGCATTAAAAGAAAGTCCTATACTAAATGATGCCCTATTACAAGATGCTAAAAACTTAGAATTAGACAAATACACTAAACTAATTACAACAGGTGCTGCCTCTGTTGGAGTAGTTGAAGATTACATATCCGATGAATTAAAAGAATTATTAGATAATGTTGACTTTGTAATTAGTAAAGGAATGGGAAACTTTGAAGGATTAACAGAAATGAATATTAAAAGTCCAGTATTCTTCTTATTAAATACTAAATGTAATGTTATCTCTGATGAAATAGGAGTTCCTCTAGGTAGTAATATTTTAATGAAAAAAGAACTTAATTAATCAAATTCCTTCTTCCAATGTTTATTAAATGCTAATATAAAATTTGAAATAATTATAGGATTAGTATTTAATAAACCGACCATATTCTTATTTGATACTGATTTACCTGAATTTTCAGTGAAGACCATTAACATCTCTTTATAATCCCTAATAATTAATTGAATTGCAGGTAAATTCATATATTTAACATCTACAGGAAGATTATTTAATATACTTTTAACGTCTATTTCCTGATTATCAACTGTGCATTTTGGTACTGCTAATATTTTCACTGTGACATTCTTAGCTACTACTTTTTTTAAAAGTTTTTTAATATTTTCTACCTGTTCAGGTAATATAAATCCAATTCGAATATATAATGTATTTGTTGACTTATCTAACAGCATATCTTGTTTTTGAATGATTTTATTTTGATTATCCAATGTGGTTACTGGTGTATAATTACTAGGTAATTTACTATCATATAAACTGGTTATTCGTTCCTGTATTTCATCTAAATCCCTTAATAATTTTGTTTTATATTTTGTAAATGCATCTTCTGGTGGAATTATTCTGTAATGTAATGGTCTGCCACTTATTACTTCTATAAATCCTTTTTCACTTAAACTTTCCAGTACCATGTATATCTTTGAACGTGGAACCTCTGATTGTTTACTTATTTGGTCTGCCTTTGCATATATCAGTGATACCATTGCAAGATATGCCTTAGATTCATATTCTGTTAATCCCATCTGTTTTAATATACGTAACGTGTCATCCATTGTCCTCACTCATTAAATAATGCTTTACATTTAGTTCATGAAATAGTTTTCTATTCACTCACAAAGTTACAAAATATTATATAAAGTAGAATATATTAAATATTAACAATTAGGTGATTAATTATGAATGATAAAATGTTTTGTTATCAATGTTCCCAAACCGCAAAAGGTGAAGGATGTACAATAAGAGGAGTATGTGGAAAAACTGAAACACTAGCAAGATTACAAGATAATCTAATATTTATAATGAAGGGAATATCTGCTTACGCATACCAAATGAGAGAATTTGGAGTTACAGATGATGAAATTGATGCTTTCCTAGAAAAAGGATTATACACCACTCTAACAAATGTAAACTTCGATATACAAAGTTGCATAGATTTAGCGATTGAGGGTGGACAAATTAACATTAAAGCAATGAGTGGACTAAAAAAAGCACATATCGACAACTATGGCGAACCAGAACCTGCAGTAGTTGAAAAAGGTGCAAGTAAAGGACATGGAATATTAGTTACAGGACATGACCTTAAAGTACTAGAAGAATTACTAAAACAAACTGAAGGTAAAGGAATAAACGTTTACACACACAGTGAAATGTTAATAGCACATGGTTACCCAGAACTAAGAAAATATGAACATCTTAAAGGACAATTAGGTGGACCATGGTTTGATCAAAAAGAAATATTCTCTAAATACAACATACCAGTAATTGTAACAACAAACTGTGGATTAGAACCTGAAGAAGCATATGCAGATAGAATTTACACAACAGGAATAGCACAATTACCAAATGCACCACACATCGATGATTATGATTTCTCAGATGTAATTAAACAAGCATTAGAATTACCAGAACTTGAAGAAGAAGAGAAAACAACTTACACCACCGGATTCGGTAAATCAACAGTTCTTTCCCTTGCAGATAAAATAAAAGAAAATGTATTAAATGGTAATATTAAACAATTCTTCGTAATGGGAGGTTGTGATGTACCATATAAACCAGAAATGGAATATTACAGAGAATTTGTACAAAAATTACCTAAAGAAACAATTATATTAGGTGTAGGATGCGGAAAATACAGATTTAATGATATTGATCTCGGTGATATTGATGGCATACCAAGATTCATTGACCTTGGACAATGTAATGATTCAATAGTTGGAGCTGAAATATTATTAGCATTAACTGAAGTATTTGATATGGAATTAAACGACTTACCAGTAACATTCGTATTAAGTTGGATGGAACAAAAAGCAGTTGCAATATTATGGAGTTTATTATCATTAGGATTAACCAACATACACATTGGTCCTATACTCCCTGCTTGGATAGACGAAACAATATTAAATGTATTAGTTGATAACTTCGACCTAAAATTAATTTCCACACCAGAAGAAGATATTAAAGAAATATTAGGATAAACGAATTATCCTAATCTACCCCCTTCACTTTTTTTAAAATAAAATAGCTCATATTCTTTTATTATTAGTTAATTGATTAAAAATATTATATAATAAATTAGAAAAAACAGTTTAAAAAAAAAGAATAAGTAATAATTACTTTTAAAGTAATTATTTAAATAATGTTAATTTTTGAGGTTGTACTTCTACAATCAGTATAAGCTTCACGGTCACCTGTTACTATTGTTATATTATTTATTTTACTTTTAGTAGTTATATTAATATTACTTAAATCAATACTACCATTGTTAATATAATAATATATAACATTACCCTCTGAATCTCTTACTGTGTTACCATTAATTTTTACACAAATCTTATTTGTTCCAACTACTAGGTTATTATTGTAATCAGTTATGTTTGCTTTAATAGACAGTGTTTTTGTTGAATTATTCATTGTAACATTTGCAAAATTTATATTGATTTTAGATTTAAGAACATTATATGTAGTATTAGCATTATTTGATGGATTAAATGCTTTGTTTATATATGTAGCTGTTACATTATATGTTCTAAGTGTTAAATTTCCATTACCTACAACAGCAGATGTACCTCTTGGTACGTAATATGTGTATGTGGCTGTACCATTATTAACTGGTACAAGTAATGTACTATTATCAGTATCATTAATTGTTATACCATTGAGTTTAAATATCACATATCCGTCATTTATTATTGTTGTATTTTTACAATCAGTACTTGTATCTGTTACTTTTACTGTATAATTAATATCAGTATCCTGATTAACTTGATTAGGATTAACAGTTACAGTTACTGTTGCATTTCGTAATGCTACACTTGCATTAGCTACATTAGATCTATTTTGAATATACCTATAAGTTCCACTGTATGATGCTGTAACATTAACAGCACCTCTTAAATATAACTCTGCAGGTATTGTATAAACTACACTACCATTAACAACTTTAAATTTAAGTGGGCTGGCCTCACTATTAAATTTTCCATCAGTTCTTAATGTTTTACCATTTATCTTAAATACAAGATTTCCACCAGTTATTGCTCTATTATTATTATCTGTAATATGTGCAATTAAAGTGATTTCTTCACCGACCACACTATTTATTGGTTCTACTGTAATAATAGTACTTCGTATAGAATAAACAGTTACATTGCCTATTTGATTTTGATAATGTTTACTTAAAGATGTATATACTAGTTTTAGATGTGTTATATAGTCGAAATCAGTAGTATCAAGTGTTATGTTGCTTGTACCATTTATAACATCAAAAGTATCAATTAGGGTATCATTGATGTATACTGTGACTGTACCATTTCTTATAGTATCATTGTATATTTCTCTAAGATTAAGTGTGACATTGAATTTTAATTCATTGTTATGTGCTGTTACATTAACTGGTACTATTAATGTATCATTTAATAAGTTGTCTATGTAGATATTATCTGATACATATGTGTTTTCTGTATTGTTACTATATAATAGCATGTCTTTTACATTATCTGTATTATTTACAAATAAGTTATTTGTAATGTTAGCTGTGTTATAGTTTTCAATAACAAATCTTGTGTCATTTAATACATAATTATCAGTTATTGTATTGTTATTTAGTACAAGTATCTTATTATTCAATATTAATCCTGCATTTTCTGAGCTAATATTTGATATGGCATTACCATTTAATAAGGCATTTCCCCTATTATATAATAAACCACTATTAGTTCTTGCTACAGAATTTTTTATAGTGTTATTATTTAATACTACTACTCCAACATTATATATGACTCCACCATAATTAGCTGTTGTATTTTGTATATTGTTTCCATTTAATGTAACATTATGTATACTGTTTGTATATACTAAACCACCTAGTACTGCTGTACTGTTGTATATGTTATTATTTGTTAATGTTACAGTAGCATTGTGTGTATTGAATATTGATCCAGCATTGGATGCTGTTTGATTTACAATCGTATTATTATCTATATATACTGTACTGTTTCCAGCTGCACAGACCAATGATCCTAGTGTAGCGTTACTATTTAATATAATATTATTTGTTAAATTGATAGTTGCAAGATGATCATTATATACTACGCCACCATAATTAGCAGCAGTATTATTTATAATAGTGTTATTTTCTATTAAAGCGGTTATGTTACTATAATAACCATAATTGTATATTAAACCACCCATATTTGTAGCAATGTTATTAAATATTGTATTATTGATTACTTCCATACGTCCATGGTTAGCTAATACGCCCCCAGTGGGTGCTGTATTATTATTAATTGTATTATATTTTAAAACAACTGTTCCGCCATTATTTAGGAATCCTGCAATATGTTCTGCTCTGTTATTTTGAATTGTATTATTTTCTACTAATGAATAACCATTATTTACAATTACACCACCATCGAAAGATGCAATATTGCTATCAAATAAATTATTACAAATAATACTATTACCCTTACTTTCAATTACAGCTCCAGAAGGTCCATAGTTATTTAGGAATTTATTATTGGTTACATTAGTAAATCCTAAAGTATAGATTACTCCCCCATCATATGCATGATTAGACTGGAATATATTTTCAATTAATGTAATAGTTCCATTTTTAGTATTATATATACAACCACCTTGTGATACTCCACTATTATTTATAAAAATGTTATTTATTAGTGTGGCATTTCCAAAGTTATATAATACTCCTCCAGATATGGCTGTGTTATTTATAATTGTTGTATTGATAATTGTTAATATTCCTGTATTATTTATAGCACTTATTCTTCTAATATTACCATTATCAGATAGTGTACTATCAGATATTGTTAAAGTACCTTGATTTTTTATAATTACCTTATTAGTAGTAATATCCTTAATTGTTAAATTATTTAGAGTTATGTTACCTGTATGGATATTAAGAAATGTATAATTTGTTCCTGTGAATGTTCTGTTGTTTCCTTCTATTATTAGATTTTTTGTTGAAGTATTGTTCCAATTTATTGTTTTAGTAATATTATAAATACTATCTCCAGATAAGTTGATTGTCATCTCATCATCAGTATAATTACTGTTAGTCATTGTATCATATAATTCGTCATAGTTGTTTACTGTGAGATTTATGCTTTTCTTTAGGTTTTTTGAAGTTTTATTTGAATTGATTGTTTTAGTATTGCTTGATGTTAATTGTTTATTATTATTTAAAACTTTTTGATTGTTAGAATTATT
>CACZOU010000045.1 GCA_902782945.1 uncultured Methanobacteriaceae archaeon | reverse complement strand
GGTCCTATTGCTGGAGCTAATACAAAACTTGTTGCAATTAGCACATTACCTATCATTTGTTCATACTGTGCCCATTGTGAACCCAGTTTAAATCCAAGTATGGTTTCATTTTCATCTTTATTCCACTGTTTATATAAATCACTCTTACTATAATCACTAATGCTGTCTATGATTTCTGTTCCATTTACTGTGGGTGCTGGCGTGTTATTGATTGGTGAGCTTTCAGTGAAATTATATAATACTTGTGACATGTTGGAGTTTTCTAGTATGTCTGTTAAGTTTATTTCCGTGTAATTCAAGGTTTGTTGGTATATTAATGGAATTGCTATTTTGATTATGTTTTCAAAGGATTGTTTATCAGTGATGTTTGTTGTTTGTATTGTTATTGCTAGTGATGAATCTAATACTTCTAAATCTAATTTATTATTATTTGTGTAGACTAATATTATTGTTGTCGTGTTTCTGTACCATGTTGTATTGGTGTTTGTTATTTTTTCTATAGTATTTGCAAATGTATCTGCTATGTATAGGAATTCTAGTCCTTTATAGAATGTTTGGTATATTGCGTTGTTTTTGTATGTTGAATTTTTATTTATCCATTCATCTATGATTGTGTTGTTTATTTTTATTTTTGTAGCTGTATATGTTTGTATTGTGTCTATTGTTTTATTGTATATTGAATTCTGGTATTTAATTTTTTCTTGTTTAGTTATTTGTTGTCTGTTAGATTGGAACTGTGTTAAAATATATTCTGTAAGATTATTTTTAAGTAATTTGTTAGAGGAATAATTCACTCTTTCCTTTGTAGTTGTGTAATTAATCCTTGGATAATTAGCCATTAGCTTTGTATATGTAATTGTTTCGAAGTTTGCTGTTTGTTTTGTTTGTTTATATATTTGATATTTTAGTCCTGTGTCATCATAGTTAATTCCTTCTGTAAATAGTATTTTTGTCCTGTTTTTATTATTTACATTTATAATCATTTGTTCTGCATATAATGAATTATTAATTCTTGGTAAACTATTGTTATCATATGTTTTACTTATTGCGCTAAATATGATGCTAAATTGGTCTATGTTGTTTATTAAGTTATTATGATATTTGATTATTATGTTATCGTTTTGTGTGTATATTAGTAATCCTTCTTTTATTGATGGATAGGTTATGCTACAATTCATTTTTCCATTACAAGATGTTATAGTATTGATTTCAACATGATATATAGATTTAATAAAAATAGGAGAACGACCATTGTTTGTAAAATTGTTATCGGATATATAAATAACACCTAGAGAACATATTGCACTACCTCCAGGATATATATGCACTACTCCTGGTATTATATTATTTTTATCATAGGTACATCTAGTCATATTAAGTATACCTACATTATATATTGCACCACCTCTCCTTGATGCAGTATTTTCTTTAAATGTTGATTTTTTTGCTATTATAGTACCTCTATTAAATATTCCTCCACCATAAGATGCATGTGAAGATGTTATTTTAACAGAATCTAACATTAAATTACCCTCATTTAGTATTGCTCCACCAATATCATAGTTGAGTGATGAATTATTAGCAACACCATTTGTTATAGTAAGAGCATGAAAGGTAACCTTACTTCCATTTTCAATGGTAAATATGTGATTTTGTTTTCCATTAATTATTACATTATAGAACTGTTTCCATGAATATTAATATTTTTTGAAATGGTAATGTTATATTCTGTGTATGTACCCTTATCAAGATATATTGTACCTCCATCATTAACTATTCTTAATGCTTCTCTTATTGTTGCTTTAGGAGAACTACTATTACCTGTGTTAGAATCTTGTCCAGTTTTACTAACATACACTTCATCCAAACTATTTGTAGAAGTTTAATTATTTTAGTTGATGAATTAGTAGAATCATTTGAATTAATAGAGATAATTCTGTTATTTATATCATTATTTTTAGAATAATTAATTATACTTGTATTTATTGAATCATGATTAAGTTTAGTATTCTTTTTTGAAGTAATACTCTTATTAGAATTAATTGCACTATTATCTTTATTGTACTCAAAATTATTGGTATGATTATGTATTTGATTAGAATAAATTGAATTATCGCTTACATGATGATTATAACTTGATTGATTAGATACGGAATATATCTCATTTGATGCAAATGCCGTAGAACTTAATAAGATTAACAAGATAATAATAGTAATAATTTGTTAATTTTCATTTCTTTTCCCTCCTGCTGATTTATAATAAAAATCATTGGTTTAAATTGAATAAACCTAATACTATATCACTACTCAAAAGTGTATAAAATTATCATTATTAATTATTATAATTTATTTGAAAATATGGCATTACAAAACCATTTATAATAATTAGTATAGATTAGATACGTAATATCAATTAAAAATATTAAATATATTTAATTTTATTAGTAATACCTCTTATATAACGATAAAACATACAGCAATTAATGAAATAATAACCAAATGGTAAACAACTACTTAAAAAATAACTAATAGAAAAATATTCTAATAGTATACCTCCTACAGATAATACTATTGATTAATTATTATTTTTTAGAGAATAAAGGAAAAATATTAATTAAATGAAGATTTTCAAGATAAATATAGTATGTCGTACTTTTATTTCATCGTTTATTATACTAATTGAATTATATCATATTTTAAAAAAGATTTGGTAAAATCAATATTAATAACTTTAAGTTAGAGTTTTCACGTGATATTATTAACTTTTTTTTAAATTAGTTGAATCCGTTATGAATTGATATATTATTGTATAAAAGTTAGGTGATTTTGGTAATGTCTCTAATTGTTATTTCAGATTATATCAAAAAAAATAAATAAAAAATACAAGTAATATATAATCATGCTTAAAATCCCTTGGTGGAGGCATTAATATTACAGATAATAATATAGAAAATGATGAAACTCAACTTTTAATAAATGAAAATAATAAGATTATTTTGAAAAATCTTAGTAATGCTGGTTTACGTGTATTGATTATGTGGTTTTTATCTAAAGAGAAATTACATGGATATATATTGATAAAGAAAATTAATCAGTTCTTTAAGCCTCAAATTGATCATAATTTGATGACACCTATAAGAGCTAGTAAAATGTATCCTGTATTAAAACGTATGGAAGAGGATGGCTTAATTATTAGTTCTGAGGGTATGCATAATAATAAAAAGGTTAAGGAATATGAGATAACACCACAGGGTTATGAAGTATATCATACAATTAGGTTACAATTAAAAGAATTTATAGAATCAGATATGTGGTTCGAGTTTTTATTGGATTTATTAGTAACAGAATAGGGGTTATATCAATTAATTAGAGTTTTCATATAAACAGTTATATAAAAAAAGAAGTAGTGTAAAAAAAAAATAATAGTTGAATTAATAACTTTTTTTATTCTTTACTAATTTTAATCATTTCACTTAGTAGTGTGTGTCCAACGATTGTACCATATTTTCCTTTTGACATGTCTTCAGAGAATACTTCTGTTGCATCTGGTTCTTTTATGCTGGTACTGTATATTGCAAATGGTACTGGAGTCATAGTATGTGTTTTTACATTAATTGGTGTTGGATGATCAGGTAATACTGCTATTGTGTATTCTTCATCTATATTTGGTAATTCTTTTAATAGTTTTTCAAGAATTATACTGTCAATGTTTTCTATTGCTCTTATTTTTTCAGGTAAGTTACCCTCATGACCTGCTTCATCAGGTGCTTCAATGTGTATGAATTGTACATCATGTGTTTTAAGAGATTCTAGTGCATAATCAACCTTGTTCTGGTAGTTTGTATCAAAGTATGCTGTTGCTCCAGGTACTTCTATTACATCTAATCCTATGTATGTACTTATACCTTTTAGTAGGTCTACTCCTGTTATTGTTGCTCCTTTTAATCCATATTTTTCTTGGAAGTTCCCTATAACTGGTTTGGATCCTTGTCCCCATAACCATATCATATTAGCAGGTAATTTTCCTTCTTCTACTCTTTTCTTGTTTACAGGATGGTTTTCCAGTACTTCTATTGAATCTTCCATTAGCTTGTTGATTATTCTTGATTTCTCGTTATCCGGTTTTAGGTTGTTGTCAGATGTTTGTTGTCCTACAACATCATGTGGTGGTGTTGATGTTAAATCTTCCATTTCTATGTCATTGATTACGAAGAGGTTTCTGTAGCTTACTCCTGTATAGAATTTTCCTATGTCTCCGAATTTTTCATTTAATGTTTTTATTAGTTCATCTGCTTCTTCTGTTGTTATGTGATCTGCTGTGAAGTCGTTTATTGCTCCATCTTTAATGTTGATGAAGTTTAATCTGAATGCTACGTCATCATCGTTTAGTTCTACGCCTACACTTGGTGCTTCGAGTGGTCCTCTTCCTTTCAGCATTGATGGGTCAAATCCCATTATTGACGTGTTTGCTACATCTGATCCTGGTGTTTTTCCATCTGGTACATTTTTTGTTAATCCTGTGTATCCATTCTTTGCTATGAAGTCCATGTTTGGTGTGTTTGCATGTACTACGGGAGTTTCTCCGTTGATTTCTTTTATTGGTTCGTCTGCCATTCCGTCAGCTATTACTATTACGTATTTCATAGAATCACTTAATTTTTATATTTTCTTATTTTATTATATTTAATTAGATATTTTTAATTCTTTTCATAATTTTTAGGTTAACCTTAAATTTTTGTGTTGTGTAAATGATTACACATGCATCTTTCCTTACTATATTGTTGTCCGGAGATATCCCAGTCAATCATGTCATAATTTTTAAACACGTCCTTGACAACATCCCTGATTTCCATCATTGCAAGACCAAAATAATTATGGCCCCTGTATTTATCATCATCTTCTATAATACCAAATTCCAGGTTATCACTCTTAAATAAGATAGGATGGTCACCAGTTTTAATTAATTCCCTAGTAAAATTAATATCCGCTATAATCTTATAATATAATGCATTAAGATAAACTGTGTACTTTAATTCATCCCATACAACTGAGGGTTTATCACAGAAATCCTCTTCTGATAATTCAATAATCTCCTTAACAGAGGAATAAGTACCTGTACCTATATGAATATGGTAGGAAGTATCCTTATATATTGTATCATACATGAAAATATTTTCACCATCATTATTAACATCTAAATCATATTTAGGCTTACCATCTTCACTCCATAACTTAATGAATAATGGCTTGGATTTACTTGTAAGATACCTAACTGTATCATCATTTAATGATTCTGACGGACTTATCTCAGATGTGAATGTTGGAGCTACTGGGAATAATTTTCCGTATTCTGTCTTATTTTCCACTTGTTTATTATATTTAACAAGGTACTCTGCACCTGTACCTGTCTTCCAGAAATTGGAATTTTGAGGGGTTGTCGGATATTTTATCCATGGAGGTGCTATATATTTTCTATTATCTTGCATAAGTTAATCAATTCCTTTTAAATCGTTTATTGTATCTATATTTATTACGAGAAAATTTTATTTTAAATTCTTTAAAATTCCCGAGAAAAAGTAGTGAAAATTAGTTTTTATGTGATATTATAAAAAAATGTAGAAGCAGAATATAATACATTTAATTTGTATTATATTTTCCTATACTAATTATATCACTTAGTAATGCTGAAGCAGTTTCAATACTACCAGCACCAACACCTACAACTGTAACATCCTCTGATAAATCAGTTTTGAGTGTTATTACATTTAATGTACCGTTTACTGCAAATGGTGAACCTTCTTTTACTAACATTGGAGCAACAGTTAATTTACCATCATTTGCTTCTGCTACTAATTTAATTAAATATCCATCTTTAAGAGCAAGTTTAACTGCATTTGATGAAATATCTGAAATTCCATGTAATGATACATCATCTAGTGTTACATCCCATCCCATTAAAGAGTTTGCTATGATAACAATTTTACATGCAGCATCTAATCCTTCTACATCCTGGTACGGATTTGTCTCTGCAATACCTAGCTCCTGTGCCTCTTTAAGTGTTGGCTCATATTCTGTTCCTTCATTTGCCATACGTGATAGTATGTAATTAGTTGTACCATTTAATATACCTTGTACTGAATGAATTTTATTACCTGCTAATGATTCTCTTGCCAGGTTAATAACAGGCATTGTTCCACCAACAGATGCTTCAAATCTGAATTTGATATTATTTTCACGTGCTGTGTCAATTAATGTTTTGAAATTTAATGCTAATGGACCTTTGTTTGATGTTACAACATCCTTCTTATCATTCATAGCTTTAAGTATATGTGATTGAGTTGGTTCTCCATCTTCAATATTTGTAGGAGTTACTTCTACCAGACAATCATATTCTGCTTTGTCTAATACTGCAATACCATCAATGTCACTTACACCATAATCAGGGTAATCTTTTATTTTTCCAGTTTCTTCTTTAGTATCCAAAGCTAGTTGTGGATCTAATCCATCAGGATTTATTGCAGCTCCTGATCTGTCAGATATAGCAGTAATCACTAAATCTAGATTATATCTTTCAATTAATTCATCATGCTTCATCTGTACTACTTTTGCTAGTCCTTGTCCAACAGCTCCAAAACCAAGAATACATAATCTCATTTTATTTGAACTCATCAAACTAACTCCCCTAGATTTCCTTAATTAATACTAAATCGTCTTCATCTGCAATTTCTTGTATTTGACGAATAGCTTCTAAGCGTTTATTATTCCTAGTTTCAATAACTACTTTACATACAGATTCTTTAAGGTCATTACCTATGTTAAGATCGACGCTAGAGATTTTAATGTTTTTAAGTTGGTCAATTTTATGCACTGTATCCATCATGTTATTTGTTGAAATATTTCCTAATAGTAGGAATGTCTGTGTTTCCTTCTGTAATACACCATCTATCTCCACTATATCTATATTTTCTGCACGGATTACTTCAAGACCTCTTTTTAGTATATCACGTGATCCTTCTATTGTGAAGTGTACTGGTATTTTACCATCAACTGTTCTATTATCATGTTCATGTATAATAGTGGATACATTAGCACCTAACCCTGATAATGGTCGTAAAATATTAACTAATTGCCCAGGAGTATCTGGTAATTCTATTAATAATTTTAGTCTCATTTTGTCCATTTCCCCTTCTCGGCTATTACACTGCCCTGTTTATCAACGTGAGCGTTACGTAAGATTTTTTCAGGATTTTTTTCTACTTTTTCATCTTCTCGTGTTCTGTTTAGATTATCTACCATGTATTGTGTTTCTTCTAAATCTGGTATTTGATCTAATACATCTGAGAACTTTTTCAATATATTTTCTGCTTCTTTTTCTATTTCCATACATAATGCTCCTTTGTATTTTTTTAGTGTTATTATTAATATACGCTATTGTTATTTATTATATTTATTTTAATTTAAATAGATTTATATAATATAGCTTCTATTTTATTTAATTATACTCTTGTAAGGTTCTTTTTTAATAATTTTTTTTCTGATTATTTTATCAATTCCTGTACCATATTGTGCCGCCTTTTTAGGCCTGTATGCTATCTGTTCTGGTACACCGATTTCATATGCTGCATCTCTGAGTATATGTTTTCGCAGGTTATCCTCTGCTGAATCTAAGAGGTACTTTACTGGCATGTGTAGTGCTGTGTTTATCACCTTCTTGTCAAGAAATGGTACTCTTAGTTCTACTGAGTTACTCATTGTTGCCTTATCATCTCTTTCTAAGTTAACATCATAGATATTGTTAAGGTCATGTTCTAGTTCTTTGATTAGTTCGTCTTGCTGGCTGTATTTTTTCTTGTATCTATTGTATCCGGCAAATAATTCATCTGCTCCTTGTCCTGATAATATGACTTTATGATTATTTTCATGTGCTAGCTGTGATGTTAGCTTAATTGTCATGCCAACCCCTATTTTCATAAGATTCTTGTCTTCAATTGTATCTATTGTAGGACAGAATTCATCTAACACCACGTCCTTATCAATTATCCTAGTTACTATAGGTAAATCTATATCTGATGCTGTTTTTCTTGCCACTTTTAAGTCCTGACTATTTTCAGTACCAATAGTATACAATGTAGTGTTAACATCATACTGTTTTAGTATAGTAGCAATCAGTGTACTGTCTACACCGCCAGAAAATAATAATGCCACATCATCCAGGTCATCTACACGTTTTAGAACAGCTTCTATTATTGATTCCTTTAAAGATTCCTTAGCATAATCATAATCCGTGTATGGCTCCGCATGCTTCCATTGTGAGCGTACCTCCACTATATCATCATTATATATCATACAAGTAGGCTTAAGATTATAAATACTAGTCATGCCAATTTCCTTTAATGCCTTCTGTTCAGATGCAAATGCAAATGTATTATCATCATATGCATAGTATACTGGTTTAACACCAACACAATCACGGATAACAATATAATCCGCGCCATCAGTAATACAAAAAGCATAATCACCATCAAAGAATGGTATAGCTCTTAAAACAGCATCCTTCAAATCATCATCATAGAAGTTTTCAATAACCTTTAAGATAATTTCACAATCAGAGTTAGTTTTCAGATTAGTTAAATTAAATTCATCAATCAGATTCTTATAATTATATAATTCAGCATTGGATACTAATACCAGATTACTGGCAACAATAGGCTGTAATTCATTAGTACCTACAATTGATAATAAATTATGCCCAATCATAAAATCCGAATCATTAATATCATCTGTCTGACTATTATATGCTATCCGGGTACCTGAATAAACGCCCTTTCCATCAGGTCCTCTGTGGGATAAAACATCCAGCATACATAATAATCTGTCTTTAACATTTACTCCATTAATACCAGCAATTGAACACATAAAAATATTACCCTAAATAGATTCTATAAAAAAAAGTTTTATTATGGGTGGTTATAGTAATTTAGATAAAATAAATAATTAATTTATAAATAATTTAAAAGCATAATCCAAACTACTAACCACATAAAATAAAATGGTAATATACCATTAGTAATCCATGATCCTAATGATATCTTTTCTCTTCCGTATTTACTTTCAGCCAGTTTACCTAATAAGTATACAATTACAATAGATATTAGTACACCTAACATTTCATTAGTTATAGGTAATACTCCTGTACTGAAAGCATATGATATGATTCCTGCTACAATTCCGCCTATGATATGTTCATAGGACATTATACTTACTTCATCCATTATATCAACGTCTTTATATTATTCCCTAAATCAGATTATATATAGATTTCTATAATATTATTAATATACTTTATTCTATTAACAGAAAACTGACAGTAGTATAATAATTCAATAGATAACAATAATTTAACTATTTTCTAATCAAATGACGCCTATAAATGTCTAAGTACTCATCAGCCATCTGTTCTGTAGATTTAAACTGTATTTCCTGTATTTCACGGGCAACCTTCAAGTAATTATCATAATCATCAAAAATACTAATTATCTGATGATATGCTTTCTCCGGATTACCTGAAATTAGGAAACCACCACCATTAGCATGAATTCTCTCACCTAATGCACCAATATCCATCGATACAACTGGAACACCACAGCTCCATGATTCAGATAAAGTATGACAGTATGTTTCAGGCCATATTGAGAATATACCAATTAAATGTGGATTAATCTCATATACTAACCTGCAAAACTCACTTCTTTTATATGGTCCATGAAGTACACCCACCTCTTCTAGATGATAATCCGGATTAACATTACCTATAAAGTGTAATTCCAGCTTATTATTTACATCAAACTTTTTCATAGCTTTAACAAATAATCCACCCTTACTCGCACTAATATTACCTGGAATAACAATTCGTATAGGTTCCTCACTATCAAGTGGTGGTATAATCTTATCCACATTATCAGGTGTTTTTAAGTCACGTCCATGCTCTATAATATCAAACTCCTCATCACCTAATTGAGGATAGAATTCATTATAGATATCATATGCTGACTTGGATGTTGTTACAAAAGCTGAGCAACATGATAACATGTCACTAACATATTTTCTCCAAGTAGTGATGAACGGTTTTAGTAATGGAGCATCTAATCCCATTGTAATATTACATTGTCCTTCATATGTATCTGTACTGGTTATTGGCGTACAGTGTCCTCCGCAGTAATTATTCTTGTCATCAATTAAGTTATGTGCCGGACATACATAGTAAAAGTCATGGAATGATAATATTACTGGAATACCCATTGCCCGTGCAATATATGGCATGTCAAAGGAATGTCTTATAAGATGTCTTATATGAACTATGTCTATATGCAACATTTTTAGGATATTAAAGTATATTATTGCAAACTCCTTAATTCGTGGATTTCTAATTGAATATTTTGACTTATAATTCCATGATGCTAACTGGAATAGATGACCCTTAAATTCATCATCATTTCCCTCATCGCTACCAAAATCACTGTACTTATACAGTTTAAAGTCTTTCCTGCTAGCTGTAAGAAGGTAAACATCCATTGTCTTATTAATATGCCTCATAAGATCTACACTAGTATATAATGTGCCGCCCTTTCCCTGATGTATCACATATAATATTCTCTTCCTATTATACTTATCTTTACAATCTGACTGTAGAGTATAGCCTATTCGTCTTCTTATATCAGCATATGAAGGTGATTTAACAAAATTATTTACCCGCTTCTTATATGATGGATGTCGTTTTTTAACATAGTTTTTATGTTTATCTATTAATTTCTGTTTTTCATCACCAAATGACACGTTACGATTATGATAAATATATGTTGATGTATCTACTACATTCTTCCATCCAGCATTTACCAGTCTCATACAGAAATCATTTTCTTCACCATAACCCTTACCATATAACAGGTCTAATGGTCCTACATCACGTAATGCTTCCTGTTTAATATACATACAGAATCCATTACCTGTCGGAACATCAATAAGTACATTATCACTAATCTTCTCCACTATATTAGCTGTACCCTGTATTCCTAATTCTTCATCAATGATATTATCCTTATTAATTACAGGTACAGAGAATGCTCCAGCATTATTAGATACAGGTGTCACTGTTGCTATCTTTGAATCAGAGTATGCTGCAAATTTCAGTTTCTGCAGCCATTTATATGTGACTATTGTATCACTATTTAACATCACAACATCCTTATCACCTGATATGCTAAATCCTATGTTAATGTTTCTGACAAATCCCTGGTTTGACTGGTTATTCACAAAGAATACATTATCCTCTTTTGATAACTCTGTTAGTAATTGCTCTATTCTTGAATCAGTACTGCAGTCATTGATTAATACCAGTTCATATGGTAACAGTGTATATTTCTTCACTGATTCTATACATGCCTTTGTTTCCTCGTATGCATTGTATATTGGTATGATTATTAATGTTTTCCTCTGCATTTCATCAATTATAGGATTTAACTCCTTTGATGCATAGTTTAATTCTAGTTTTGATTGTGTTTGATGTAGTACTCGTTGGAAGTATTGATTTTTAAAGTAGAATATATCGCTTTTATCATATTGGAAGTTATTCTTCCAGCATACATAGTTGAAGCTTATCTGGTCTCTACGGCTATGATTTATTACTTCGTCATACCATTGTTCCATGATATTTATTACTTCTCTATCATGATGATTCCTGAAGAGTATTCCACTTGCTATTAATCCATTATGTGCTGGCAGTCCTTCCTCTTTGTATTTCTGCACCTGTGAATCTATGATTTCTGGTGAATCCTTTTTGAGTCTTTTACATGCCTCTGCTTCATCATATATACAGTTTCGTTCCTCGTGTTGGATTGCTAGTAGTTTTCCATGTTTATTGTATTTGTTAATGTAGTGTTTTATGTCACCTATAACATCAAAGTTGGAGTCTATCCATATTGTATAATCATAGTCTGCCAGGTATTTGTGTGGAAGTATTTTATAGTGTCTTGCCTTTCTTATTTCATCCAAGTCAAGATCTTCCATCATTCTAATCTGCCAGAAGTTTGATTTAAGTTCAGGGTTATCTGTATAGCATATGTAGTCAAAGTCTGGTTCTATTACTGTTGGAAGTATTAGTTCATCATAGTTTCCAGTTACTGCTGTATATACTGCTACTTTTTTATCTGTGAAATCTATGAATTGTTTTTTCTGTTCTACTATGTCTTCGAATGAATCCTGCGGATTTAATGTGTTTTCTATGACATCTAACAGTTCTTCATCCTTGAAGTATAATCCCTCGTATAATGTTTCTATTTCCATGTATGTGACTAGTTTCATGAATTCTGATTGCTCTGTATGATCTGGCCTGTAGTAGTTGTAGAAGTGTCTTACATATAACATGTCTATTTTCAGGTTTACTAGGATGTTAAAGTAGAATGTTTTGAAGTCTTCTATTTGGTCTATTGCCCATTGTCTTACTGTGATAAATGTACCTATATGGTTGTATATTTGTAGTGCTAGTTTATTTTCATCATAGTCTATTGTTAGTATATAACAGTAGTAGTGCCTAGACATTTCATAGAAGTTTTTATCCAGGTATGGTTCTGTATCATTCATACGTGTAACGTATAATATTCTCTCAGAATCCTTGTATGGCTTTATATGCTGTTTCATACGATTTAATGAGTTTTTTAGTTTATCTGAGTCAACAAATTCATCCCATAAATCATATACGTCTGGATGTCTTTGTCTTATTATCTTCTTATTAGCCTGTTTTAGTTTTGCTGTTTTTTCTGTTGTGAATGAGGCATGGCGTCTATGATAAACAAATACTGATGTGTTACGTATGTTTTTCCATCCTTTCTCTCTTGCCCTTGATGTGAAATCTGTTTCTTCACCATATCCCCTGCCAAATATTTCATCAAATAATCCTACATCATCTATTGCTACACGCTTAATAAATAGGCAGAATCCATTTCCTGTTGGACTTTGAATGTATTCTTCTTTTGAAAGCTTGTTTACTTGACGTGCATTTTTATCTAGGTATAATATATCATTGGTTTCTCCTAGCTCCTGTACTGCTATATCTGATGAATTACTGATTGGTGTTACTGTTGCTATTCTACCATCACGGTATGCGGATAATACTATCTGAGATAACCATCTAGGTGTTACTATTGTATCACTATTTAATAGTACTACATCTCCCGTTGATGCTTTTATACCCATGTTAATGTTTTTCACAAATCCCTGGTTCTGCTTGTTTTGTATTATTTTGACAAATGGTATGTCCTCCACATAGTTTAGCAGTACATTTATTCGCGGATCTGTACTGCAATCATTGATAAGTATTAACTCATAGTTTATATGTGTATTTAATAGTACGCTTCTGATGCATTCCTTAGTTTCCTCGTATGCATTATATATCGGTATGATGATTGATACCTTGTCCTGTAAGTGGTTATATATTTTATGTGATAGTATTCCATGGAAGCGTGTGTCAAAGTTATCTTTTACTTCTCCTGCGTATGGGTATGCCCTGTATGATGTTGTATTTCCATATTCCAGGTAGTGATATAGTGGGTTTATTGTTATTTTATCCTTGGCTATGTTGTTTGTGTATTCCTTGGTGTTGAAGAATCTGGATGGGTTTAATCCTTTTTCTGCACCTATTAATATGTAGTGTATTATTGGATCCATGTCTCCTATTGGTTCATCCAAGTTTTCTAGGTAGTAGTTAGTGTCAAATAGTGTTGAATCATATATTTTATTATAGTATCTTTGTATTTTTTCATTGTTTTTATATTCCTCGTGTTCATCGAAGTTTATTCTGTCATATCTATAGTTTCTTTTCTCGTCTATTCCGAGCTTTAAGAAGTGTATGAGCGGATTCATCTTTGATCTTTTCACATCAGGATATGCGTCCCGGTACCATTCCTGGCTAAAGTATCTGCTTGTAGGACATAGTTCTGTTCTTCCATGTAGTAGGAAGTATTGAATTGGTATGTCTTTACTGGTTATGTTTGGATTATTGTTGTAGTAGTAGGTGCTGTCGAAGAATTTTGATTGTTTAAGCAGTTCATAATCCTCATAGTATGCATCATATACGTGAATGTTATCTTTTTCCAAACTTTTACTCCCCTATATTAAAATTGTTATAATATCATAGAATTAAAAATTAAATATCCTTGTAATCCTTGATAATGTTAGATTTGTATTGTATCTTCATTAACTTGATTACTCTATTAGAGTTTTATTTTTTAGTCTAATAGTTTTATGTTAGTTTAATGTTTGTTAGAATCAGGATATAAAAATTATGTAATTAAGAAAAATAGTTGGTTTAAGTGTAATATTATAAAATTAGCATAATCTGATTTAAAAAAAAATAGGGAAATGAAGATAAAAACATGCTGTATTTATTCATATGTTTTTTTATCCTTTAATCCCTCGAATGGTTCTATGTGAATAATTATATCTATTACTTCTGGAAATTCCTTTTTAATAGCATCTTCACATTCATGGGATATTTTATGAGCCTCTGTTAAGCTTAAGTCATCATCTAATACTAGGTGCATGTCCATAAATATTGCTGAATGTGTACCTCTTGAACGTACATTATGAACATCTCTAACTCCCTTAATATATGCTACAGTTTGTCTTACTTTATCCTCGGAGATTATTGATTTATCCATGAGAACATTAATATTTTTATATAATATTTCAATTCCAGCCTTTAATATGAGAATTGCTACAAATATGGATAGTATTGGGTCAAGTATAACATAACCCATCTGTATAAATACTAAACCGATAATAATTACCAGTGTAGCAAGTGAATCACTCCTAGTATGCTTACTATCAGAAATCAATATGTCACTATTATATTCCTCACCCATTCTCTTTTCATATAATGACACAATATAATTTATAACAACAGTAGCCAGGAGTACAATGTAACTTATCAGTGTTACACTTGGAATTCCAACACCATTGAATCTATCTATAGCTGATGTTATAATCTCATAACTTACAATCAATAATGATATTGCAATAAGTATGGATGCAAATGTTTCAATCTTAGAATGACCATACCTGTGCTCTGAATCACCTGGCTTACAGGCTATCATCATAGCAACTATACCAATAATATTAGATACAGCATCGAATAATGAATCATATCCGTCTGCACTTATACTTAATATGTTAGCCTGATAACCATATCCCAGCTTAATAGCAGCTACAAATAAGTTAAAGAAGAATACTATAATTAATATTCTATTCACTTTTTTATAATAAGTCCCCATATTCACCACCATAATCACATAATTAATAAATAATTTAACCAGTATTCTAAATTCCAGTAATTAATCTAATATTAGAAAATAATACAGTATATAAATATTGTTTTTTAAGTATAACTAAACCAGTACTGTTTAAAAGAATAAAAGATTAGGCTAAGCTAAATATATTGAATATAATAGGATAAAAAAATCAGAGTACAAAAAAGCGAAATAATATGTAATCATAAAGTCTATGTGGATATACTTATAATTAAGATAAGAATCAAAAATATAATATAAATGAATAATGAATAAAAGGGGTGCAGTAAAATATGAAATCAATGTCAAATGTAGACATTCATACAATAATAAAAGAATTAAACAATGAACTAGTAGATGCAAGAATCGATAAAGCATATCAGCCGGCAAACGACACAATAAGGATAAAAATAAGAAAGGCTGGAGAAGGAAGAAAAGACCTTGTAATACAAGCAGGAGTAAGAATACACTTAACAGACTATCCGCAGCCAAATCCTACAATACCACCAAACTTTCCGATGCTGCTAAGAAAACATCTAAGTGGCGGAAGCATAACATCCATAAAACAGCATAACTTTGACAGAATACTAGAAATAAATGTTCAGAAAAAGGAACAATACACAATAATTGTTGAATTGTTCAGTAAAGGAAATGTTATTCTACTAGATAAGGATAAGAACATAATATCACCCCTAAAACATAGACAATGGCATGACAGAAAGATAACATCTCATGAAAAATACAAGTATCCGCCAGAAAAGGGAATAAACATAAACAATACAAATCCCGAGAAACTACGGGAAATCATAAAACAATCAGATAAAGATATAACAAGAACCATTGCAACAAACGGATTAGGAGGATTATATGCAGAGGAAATAATAAGCTACACCAACATAGACAAACAGAAACCTGCACAGGACATAACAGACGAGGAAATCATCCAACTAGACAATGCAATAAAAACATTACTAGATAAGATAGAAAATCATCCAAATCCACAGATAATCATAGAAGAAAAAGATGGAAAACCTAAAGATAAGGATTTTGTACCAATAGACTTAAACAAGTACCAGGACTATGAAAAGAAAACATTTGACAGCTTTAACAAGGCAGCTGACGAATTCTACAGTAAGAAGATTGTGAAAGACGTAGAATCAAAAGAAGAAAAAATATGGGCTAAGAGAATAGGAAAATATGAGAAACGTCTGAAGATGCAGGAAGATACACTGGAAGGATTCTATAAGACAATTGAAGACACACAACATAAAGGAGATACAATATATGCCCATTATAATGAAATACAGGAAGTAATTGATATCATACTACAGGCAAGAGAAAAATATTCCTGGAAGGAAATATCCACAATCATCAAGAAGGCTAAAAAGGATAAAAGTGTTCAGGGATTAGATATGATAGAATCCATTGATAAAATGGGAATTCTAAGTCTTAAATTAGATGATACTCATGTGCAAATAGACCCAAAAATAGGCATACCTGAAAGCACAGAGAAATACTATAATAAGGGTAAAAAGGCAAAAAGAAAAATAGATGGAGTAAATATTGCTATAGAGAATACTAAAAATGAAATAAAAAAACTTGAAAACAAGAAAGAAGTAGCAATAGATGAATTAAAAGAAAAACAGCAGCATAAAGAAAGAAGAGAGCTTAAATGGTATGAAAAGTTACGCTGGTTTATTAGCAGGGATGGCTATCTTGTAATCGGCGGTAGAGATGCTAATAGTAATGAAAAAGTAGTTAAACATTACTCTAAAACTAATGATATATACTTCCACTGTGATATTCATGGTGCACCTTCAACAATAGTGCAGAATACTGGCGATGATGAAATTCCTGAGACCACCTTGTATGATGCAGCATGTTTTGCTAGTAGTTTTAGCAGTGCCTGGACAGAAGGATTCAGTTCATATGATGCTTACTGGGTGAATATGGACCAAGTATCTAAAACTCCTCAAAGCGGTGAATTTCTTAAAAAGGGATCATTTGTCATCAGAGGTAAAAAGAATTTCATACGTAACGTGCCTGTTCTGGTAGGTTTAGGTATTGTTGATTATGATAATGATAAGAGGATAATGTCCGGCCCTGTAGAATGTGTTAAACGTATGACTGATAAATTTGTTGTCATAAAGCCAGGTTTTACAAAAAAAGAACGTATATCTAAGGAAATATTACATATTATTGACCCTGACAAGAACTTTAGTATTGATGATATTGTACGTAGTTTACCAAGCGGTAAATGTGATATCATGGATATTAGAGAATATAATCAGAAGTACGCTAATAAGTAAATTCTCAACTTCCCTATTTTTTTTATAACTTATATTATTGATATTATCACATGTTTTTAATAATATACTATATTAACTAGCAGTTATAATTAATAAAAAAGTTATTTGTTAAAAAAAGTTAAATTAGTATGGAAAGATTATTGTTTTTAAGAGTATTGATTTATTCAATATTCTTTAGGTTTGATATAGGATATAATTTAGTTAAACCTTTCCTACTATTATAAAAATTTATTTTTGTTTATATATAAAGTTTAGTTATTATGAGAATTATTCTTCATAATCCTCACTGTAAGATTCACCCGGCTGTAATGGTACTGTGAATGTGCCTATACTTTCATCTTCAACAAATTTTGCAAAGAGTTCCGGGTCTTGTTCTATTTCTGGGAATGTGTTATAGTGCATTGGTATTACAATTCTTGCCTGTACCCATGCTGCTGCTATTGCTGCATCCTCTATTCCCATGGTGAATTTATCTCCTATTGGCAGTAATGCTATGTCCGGCTTGTATATGTCTCCTATCACTGTTTTCATATCTCCGAACAGGCCTGTATCTCCTGCATGGTAGATTTTCTTTCCGCTTTCTAATGTTATGATAAATCCTGTTGATACTCCGCCTTCTTCTAAATCCTCCATGAAGTCTATTGCTGAGGTATGTCTTGCATCTACCATTGTAATGTTTATCAGGTTGTTTACGGATATTGATCCACCTATGTTCATGCCTATTGCATGGAATCCCTGTTTCTGTACGAATGTTGCTAGTTCGTGTGTTGTTATGACTGTTGCTCCTGAGTTATTTGCTATTTCCAGTGTATCTCCGAAGTGGTCTGAATGTCCATGGGTTACTAGTATTATGTCCGGTTTTAGTTCTTCGACCGGTGTTGTGCATGCAGGGTTACTGCTTATGAATGGGTCTATTAATATTTTTAATCCTTCTTCTGTTATTATTTTAAATGCTGAATGTCCTAGATATTCTATTTTCATATATTATCAATCCCCTTTCAATTATTTTAATGATATATATTATTTTTCTTTTTTTCTATATATTTACATTTTCAATTAATTTTAATGCATTTTCCTTTCCATTATATTGTATGAAGTCCTCGTATGATTCCTTGTTTACTTCTATTTGGTCCAGATTGTCTAGTGTGTTGTTGATTATTGTCAGTAGTTCTTCCTTGTTGTTAATTGATGCTTTTTCTGTTATATTGTATTCCATCATTCTTGCTATGTTTTTTTCTTGTTCTACGTGGTTGTTCAGTGGTATTAGTATGTTTGGCTTCTTGATTGATAGTAATTCCATTGATGTTGTATGTCCTGCTATTGCTATTGTCAAGTCTGATAGTTTCATCCATTCTATCAGGTCATATGTGAATTGTCTGATGATTATCTTCTCATCATTTTCAGGTATGTTGAAGGAGTTTGGATTTATTTCTAGTCCTGTGAACATGAATATTTTATCTGCTTTTATTTTATCTGATATTTCACATATGTTTGTTAGTAGTTTTTTTCCGAAGTTGCTTCCGCCTATTGTCACAACGATTACTGTATCTTCCTGTTTTACGTTGTATTTTTCCCGTAGTTTTTCTTTGGATTCTATTATATCAACGTCTTTGTGCAGCAGTGGTCCTATGAATTGTGATTTGTTTTTGAGTTGTTCGGGTATTTCAATTGATCCTGGTATGTCCGGCACCAGTATTTTCTGGCATCCCTTTGATATTTCCATTATGAATTTGCTTACGCTTTTTTCAAAGTATTTTACTATATGTGCATTTGTTGAGTCGGAGAATCCGAATGTCAGGTCATTGGTTATTATATAGCAGGGTATGTTTAGAAATTTGGCCATGATTGGTGCTGAGTAATCTGAGTCTGTTAGTATCAGGTCCGGTTTTATTTTTCTTACTATTTTTGCTTCTTTGTACATGCTTTTTAGGAATGTGAATGGTATGTCTTTTGATTGTTTTAATGATTCCTCGACATCTATTCCTCCGTCTGATGCTTGAAAGTTCATTTCGGGCAGGTGGTATGGTTTGTAGTTATTTTTTTGATAGTAGTGTAGTCCTGAGCCATAACTTGCAAATTCTATCTGGTGGCCGTGTTCTTTCAGTTGTTCTGCTAGGGCTAAATCACGTGATGCATGTCCTATACCTACTCCACAGGTGAATATTAATATTTTCATGTTTTTTTACTCCTGATATTATAATATTGTTTGGAAGTATTATATTAAACGTTTTAATTGTCTGCACCAACATATGTATTATTATTAAGTATAAAAAGTAATACTTTTATAATTAGTATTACCAATAGTAATATGTAGTAATACTATGGAGGTGAAAATTATGAATATACTAGAAGACGAAACAGGACAAGGAGCAGCAGAATACATCCTACTATTCGGGGGAGTGATAATCATAGCACTTGTAGCATTGGAAATATACTCAAACTACTTCTCAAACGGTAACACATTCAGTGCACATGATGATGCACAGCAAATAAGACAAAATCTGACAACAAGCAAATGAAACTAGATAACAATGGACAGACAAGTGCAGAGTTAATATTAATACTAGCCTCAATGAGCATGATAGTGCTGGTAGCTGCTTATTACACGACTAACTACTTAAACACTATAACAAATCATACAAAAACAGTGATAATAAATAGTAGAAATAATTTTCTATCACAGATATAAGATAAAAAAAAGAGAGATTATAAGGAATATGAGATTATAATAAGTTACCCTTCTGGTCTATTTCACCTTTACGAATACGTGTAGATGAAATAGGTACGCCATCATCAGCTAAAATCCATTCAATAACAATAATATCCAATGGGTCTAATCCATTTTCAATACGAATCTTATTAATATTTACCGCGGATTGCTCGGTTTCCTCACTAACAACTATTGCTTCTAATTCAGGGTCTTTATCAGCAGTTCCACTAGGATCAACTATTTCTTTAATCTCATATTCTTTATCATAATCACTGATAATATTAGTTAATCTTTTTATTCTAGTTTGACATGATTCAATGTCATGGCTTTTATTACTAGCAAATTCATCAGAGGTTATACCTATAAGTACACAATCCCCCATGTTAAAGGCTGTTCTTATAAGTGCCTCATGACCCTTATGTAGCTTATCAAAAGTTCCGCCAACAGCTACTTTTTTATATGTTTCTTCCATTAAAAACCTCTAATTCCTATTTGATTAAATGATGATATATCATTCAACGTTAAATCTATTTTTGTTATTTATTTTATATAAATAATTTCGTGGATAATATGAGGTTATGTGTACTTAATTTGGATGTTATGTTATTTTTTGTTGTATTCCTGTATTGTTTTGTATGTTTTTTGGTAAAGTATAAATAGTATGAATGATTTAAGTTTTAAATACATCATTGCATAGGCAACTATTGTGATGTAAAGAATCAATTTTATTTTTTAGTTAATTTTTATCAATTGCATAATTAATCATAAAAATTATTCAGTAACACTTGTATAAGCAATAGTTTGAAATACAAGTGTTATTGGGAAAATCAAATAAAAGGAGAGGTGAGCTTTTGAGTCCTGAGATAGAACTAAAAGATGAAGCACATACAAATGAGAAAATAGAATTAATAAAGGGAGACCCGAAAGCAGCTATCAGAGCCATAGCATGGCCAATGATTATAACACTAGTACTAAACATGGTATATAACATGGTTGATAGAGTATGGGTATCAGGATTAGGATCTGATCCCCTAGCAGCACTAGGATTTGTAACACCATTATTTATTATATACGGTGGACTAGCAAACGGATTTGGAGCAGGAGCAAATTCACTAATATCCAGATACATAGGCTCAGATGACAGAGAAAACGCAAGTAACAGTGCACTACACGGAGTACTGACTGGAATAATAATATCAATTCTACTGATAATAATAGTAATACCATGCCTAGATCCAATGCTTGTAGCAATGGGAGCATCATCAGTAATGCAATATGCAAAACCATACGCAGCAATAATAACCCTAGGATCATTTACAATCATATTTAACGGAATACTATCCAGTGAACTAAGAGCAGAAGGAGATGTAAAAAGAGCAACTCTAGCACTGGCATTCACTGGTATACTAAATATGATAATAGACCCAATATTCATATACACCCTAGGATGGGGAGTAGAAGGAGCAGCAATAGCAACCATACTATCAGCACTAGTAGCAACATGTCT
>CACZOU010000044.1 GCA_902782945.1 uncultured Methanobacteriaceae archaeon | reverse complement strand
GGTTTATATAAGATAATAAATTAAATATCTACTAATGAAAAACGGAGGTGTACTTATGGACATCGGTAATTGGGAGATTAACACACCTGCAATAATCATGATATTATTAGGTATTTTAGCATTAATCTTTCCAGCTGCATCAACTCAGACTATAGGTATAATAGTAGGTATATTATTCTTATTAATAGCAATTGTTTTAATCATAGCAGGTTTTGCTGAGATTGCTGTTTCAAGAGCTTTTGCAGGTTTTACATTGATAATAGCGATATTATGTATATTATTAAGTTATTTCTTAATGTTTAATCCGGCATCAGTTGCAATACTTGTAAGTGTAATAATATATTTACTTGGTATTATAATGATTATAGTTGGAATATTTAACTTAGTAACAGGTCAACTATTTAAACCATTAAGTGCAATGGGTATCACCGGATTAATATTTGGTATATTATTCATAGTAATAGGAGTCTTTGTAAGAAATCCTACTGTATTAGGTATAATAGTTGGTCTATGGCTAATAATATCAGGAATACTATCAATTTATGGAGATAATGATAAAAATTATATAGACATCTAATCTCCTTATTTAATTATTTTTTTTTAACCTATTTTTTCTTTTATTTTATTAACTAATTTTAATAGTAAATATTAACACTTATTTTTAATATAACATAAATTAATAACAATAATAAATATTTCTTTTTAGAAAAATCAGTATTAGAACCATAGAAATAATAAATGAGGTTAGATATTAATGGATTCAGTAGGTATGGATAAAATAAATGATTTAACAGAAGGTCCATTATTTGATGAGTTTATCAAGGCAACAGGTCTAACAAGTGATGATGCAATGTATCTTAAAAATCAATTAATAGATGATTATAATAATTATAGAATCAATGAAGATAGTGTGGAAGACCGTTTAAATGAATTAGTTAATACTATCTTAATTAGCAAGGGATATGATATTGGTTTGGATCCTGAGGAGAAACTCTTAACTTATTACTATAATCAAGATTATACATTAATGCATTGCACAGTATGTGGTAATCCAATACTCTATAATGATAATTACTGTAGCAAGTGTGGTAGTAGAACACAATATCATTCTAATACAAGTTTAGGCTTCTTTAATAATAGAAAGATTAATAATATTCCTGATAATAATACAATTCAAGAGGATTTCTCAGATAATACTGTAAATGAAATAATGTTTGATGATAATGTATTTAAGTATGCTATTGTAACGTATTTAAATATTTTAAATGATCCAAGTAGTGATAATTTGGATGATAACACATTTAACTACTATAATACCACTATTGATGATGTGAAACAGTTCTCATTAGATAATAATCTGATTAATGAAAGTGTTACTAAAGAGAATTTTCTCTCATTAGCAAATGGACTTAGTGTATCTCAATTAAAACAAATATTATCTGGCTATAAAATAGATACTAATGGAAATAAAATAGATTTAATAACACGTTTAATTGATAATCTTAATATAACAAATCTTAAAAAGATATTTGACACTAGAGCATATATATTGACTTCACAGGGATTGAATTTAATTATAGATAATCCACAGATATACTTCTACAATAAATTTCTAAAAACATACTCCTTAGAAAAATTTCAGCAACTATACCAGGAAAACAAAGATACATTGAATCTATCACAAATAGGCTTATTATACATGAATAACTATCGAAAGGAATATGCAAATAAACTAAAATGGGGATTATACAAGAATACATACTATGTAGACTATAATATATTCAAATATACAAATAAGAAAAACCCACAATTACTAAGCTTACTGAAAATACTCACATGTGATATAAACCTATGGGAAGACAACATACTTGATAAAGATTCACTACTACTAGCACCAGCAATAACAAATAATATATGTAAAATAGTTTATGATGAAAAGATACAACCAAGTGATTTGAAAGAATTTTTCATAAAAGCAGTAGATAGTCTTGAAATACCTGCATTACTCTTATCAAAAGAAGCAATGTTCCAATACTTAATAAAAATAATAAATAAAGAGCCACTTGATAAAATACAGGAAGAAATAAAAGAAAAATATAATAATTTAGAATCCAAGTATCATTTTGATAATCTAACACAACAACAGGAAGTAGTATATACTATTAATACCTTAATTAACTAACCTCTGTTTGCTTGTTCAAAGTTACCTGATAACATATATACAGTAATTATACCACTTGGACTCTGACTAAGCTCATTAAAAGTATTAATAATGATAGATTTAATAGCTTTCATCTTCTCCTTTCCGGTTTTATATTTAGGTTTATTATTTAACTCTGAATGTCCGGTACTAGGAATCATATGATCTTTCTTAAAAATATAATTAATTTCTTTTAAAAAATTTTCATCAAAGAAGGTTTTTAAAATATTAATAACATCATCAGCAATAGAATTGCCTAAAACATACATCTGCTCTACGATATTACTATCCAGGTTATTCATAGCTAATATTTGCACGACAGATTCATAATCCTTAGCAATATTATTAGTGAAATATCCCTCACATGTATAAGCAAGATATTCATTAGCAACTTTATGATACTGGTCAATCAGTACCATGTAAGCTACAAAACCCTCAATAAAGTCTGTTTTTCTAGAATCTAAAAAGTACATAATTAATTGTTCAAATATCTCACTAAATAAGTGGTGAGATAATTCATGTATTAATGTACAAATTTTCATTGATTCATTCAAATCGTTATCAATATAGATACTATTATAATTATAATATCCATAAACTCCATCTGCCTTATCATATCCTACCTTAGAGTATTGTTTTACAAGTTTTATTAGCTTATTAAGACAAGGTTCATTACTATATCTATTAAGATTCATCAAACCCATATCACGGATACTACGTATTATTTTATTATAAATATCTTCAGTTAACTCAGTATCAACAAGTTTAGACAGATTCTCATTTGTAAAGAACGTGTCACTATCATTATATTCAGCTCCATCTTTTATTCTTCTAGATTTCAAGACAGAGCCACAGTTTATACAATACTTTAATAGTGGATAATTCTCAGTACCACAATATGAACAATATTTACTATACTTCATTTTCTATCAAATCTTTCGATAATTGAATATCCTATTTTCATATTAAATAATTATAAAAAAATATTTTTGGAATAATATACTTATTCAAGCATATCATTAACAGTTTTAATCTTTGCATTTAATGTTCTATTTTCAACATCTCTTCTATCATCAACTTTAATAACAGTATATACTCTACCAGTTCCAGCAGTAAATACTGCTTCCTGAGCTTTAGCTATTGCAGTATATAATTCTTTATAATTATCTGCTTCAATTTGAGTTCCCATACCTGTTAACTGATAATTTAATCCTGAATCTTTTATTGCTTGAACTGCTTTTGTTACAAATTCTTTACATTCTGTATTATCTATTCCAACTGGTAATATTGCAAAATCTGCTGTTATCATCATTATCACATCCTAATATTAAATTTTATATAATTTTCCATATTTCATTATAGTTTCTTCATTCATCTTATATAATTCATCAATGAGGTATGTTCTAAAGGATCCACTCCCTTCATTGTTAATCTGTACTTTTCTATAAGCTTTTTCTCCAGCTATTGCCATTGATAAACTACCCATAATTGCAGCATCTAATGGGTTAGTAACAGCTGTAAATGAGCCTATTACACAGGTTAACATACAGCCGCTACCCGTGATTTTTGACATGATTGGTTCACCATTATCTATTAAGTAAACATCTTTTCCATCAGAAATCATATCTACGGGTCCAGATACAGCTATTATAGTATTTAAATTGCTGGCTATTTTTTTTATAATCTCACAGTTTTCCTTCATATTCATTTTATTTATAATATCATCATCAGCTACATCTACTCCTTTTGCTTTAGCATTATCCTCAATGATATCATATAAGTAGCCTATTGCCTTGATTTCAGACATGTTTCCTCTTATAACTGAGACAGATGACCTGTTTATAATATCTATTGTTGTATCATTTCTTAGTTTTGATACACCAACAGCCACTGGGTCTAATATTAAGGGGGTTCCTGTTTCTTTTGTATGTGTTGCTGCTACTTGCATAGGTTCTATCTGGTCTTCTAATAGTGTTCCTAGATTGATAACTGTTGTTCCTGCAATTTCAACAAATTCTTTCATTTCAGGAGTTTCATTTGCCATGGAAGGAGATCCACCTATTGCTAGTACTGCATTAGCACAGTCATTTATTGTAACATAATTTGTTATACAATGTATTAGTGGACATTTAGTTCGTAGTTTTTCTATTGTTTTACTACATTCACATAATTTTTCTTTATCTATCTTTGTCATATTGTTTCCTCTATTGTTTCTATTATTATCTTTGTTATTGGTAATTAATAATTATTATATATTAATAATGATAGAATAAAATAAATGTGAAGAAAATTATTGTATTATGATTAAAATGAAAACTAAAATTTGTCCTAGATGTGGCTCGGAGAATATAGAGTGGATTATACCACAAAATTGGTCTATGTGGTCATGTAATAATTGTGATTATACTGGTCCTGTAATTGAAGTAGATGAAGCTGTTGAAAAACAATTACAGGAAAACTGGAAAAATCACAAGAATGAAATATTAAATAAAAATAAGAATGATGAAGATGATGAAGAGGATGATTTATCTGATGAAGAATTAGAGGAGAAGTTAGATAAATTATTTGATGATTAAAATCATTTAATTATTTTCTTTTAGTTTCTTTTTCTTAGCTTTTAATTCTTCTTCTTTTTTGTTTCTTTTATCTACTTCTATCTTGTTAATTTTGGATTGTTTTCTTTCATAATAAGTTATTGGTATTAATATTAGAATTATTATGATTGCTGCTATTGTTATTCCAAAATATTTTCTAATTATTTCTTCTATAAATAATAGTAAAGGTAGTAGTATTATAAAACCTATACTTGCTGATTTAAAGGTTATTCCATGTGTCCATTTACATTTTTCTTTTGTTTTTCCTATAAATGGATCTGGCTGTTCTTTTTTTACTCCTTCATATTCACCTAATGATTTTGGAATCATATATAATGCATATATAAATGTTAGTAGTATAATATGTCCTGATATTTCTGTTATTGACAATATTTTATTCTCCAATCATATTTTTTTAGTAATTATACTTATGTTATAAGCTATATTTTAAGTTTAACCTAAATTTGTATTTATTATAAAAAAAGTAAGATATTAGAAATTAAGTTTAATTCCTAACATATTAGCAATGAAATGAAGGAGTATATTAATATCAGAGAAAAAACCATTATACTGTTTATTATGGATATTTGACATGAAATCTTCCATACGATCATCCAATTCTCGTCTATATGTAGTATTGTTATAATCATGCTCCGTGAAGTAATGTATTTGGACAGCATAATTTCCATCTTCTCTATGGAAGATATACGTCACGCCCATATTACTATTATTTGTCTCAGGTCCCCTGGAAGGATTCTTGAAATATTCTCTAGATACATTATTACCTCCTAAGTTAACAGTAGTACTATTCACCACTTCATAGTTTCCATGTTCTAATTCTCTTAATTTTCCCTCAGATACACTTGTTATATGACCTTCTGGCCAGTCATCCCATAAATCCCATACAACATAACGATTAGTAATAGAGTTATTGGTTTTAGCTTTATCAGTCCAGTTTACTTGTTCTGTAGTATTCCAGGCCTGTGGAACATTAACAGTACTATTTCCAAAAGTAAGTTGGTTCTCTGTATTCCAAGATAAAATAGTGTTAACAGCACTTAAATTAGTAATTATATAAATAAATATTATAACTATAATAAAGCTAATTAACATATCCTTCTTTCTCATTTTTTCCCTCTAATCTTTGATTTTTATTTTCTTCATTTTCTATGCCTTTATGGGTAGTTTTAGCCCATCTTCTCTCAACTCTTGTTATCATATCCCACATTGTTATAAAGAACAAGGGGATTAAGTGGAAACAATAAATCCAATACTCTATTAAATCCTTGATAAATTTAAGATATTTCTTGTCATCACGTATAAGTGCAATACTTATTCCAGGGAAAAATCCAACCGCTGAAATAATACCAATTATTAAAGGTGCTTCCATACGGATAACCGTAGGTATATGTAACACAAACCATCCAATTATATTAATGATAAATATTAAAAAACCAACGAAAATGAATAAATTAAATGCATAATTACTTATATGGAAAATAATACCCACCTTTTTGTAGAAAGGTAATTTACATGTAAGAATTCTGGAGAAATAAACAAATAATGTTTCGAAGTTACCCATAGCCCAGCGAACTCTTTGTTTCATAAAGTCATGCCAATTATCAACAGCTTCCTGGTAAACAGAAACCTCTGGACAATATCTTATCTCTCCACCACTAATTAATAGTTTAACACTTAGATTTAAATCTTCAGTAACAGCAAATCCATCCCATTTACCTGCTTTAATTATTGCATCTTTTTTAACAAATTGACCATTTCCGCCAAGAAATCCATTAAATTTAAGATTATCTTTAGCTCTAAGTATGTTTCCAAAACCTGAAAATTCTACATCTTGCATGTTAGTTAGGAAATTATAATCTTTATTATACATTCTTACTCGACATTGAACACCCTGTACTTTAGGATTATTTAGATATGGGATCAATTTAGTTAAAAAATCTGGTTTTACCCATGTATCAGCATCGAAAACTCCTAGAATAGAACCATAAGATAATGCTAATGCATCATTGAGTACAAATCCCTTACCTTTACCTGATTTAGGTGGTTTACGAGTAATTATTCTTAAATGAGGATATTCCTTCTTAAGATCAGATAAAATTTCACCAGTTTTATCATCAGAACCATCATTTACCACGATAAGCTCATAATTAGGTTTACCATTATATGTATAATCCATATTCACAATACTTCTAACGGTATCTTCAATAGTATACTGTTCATTATGTGCTGGAATAATAATTGATACAAATGGTGGTTTATCATAGGGTTTTGGTTCTTCCATTTTAAATAAACTTATCACTGCTAGAAATATCATCATTACAGAAGGAATAAAAATAATCCATTGCAGGAATGTTACATTCTTTGCTATAATACCTGATATTATAAGAATTATTGAAAGAACTAGAAGTAATCCAGAATATAATTTCTCAATACCTAATTCAATATTTTTCTTAGTCATCCTTGATTTAACATCAATTACTGTTTTCACGTTAGATGTGTGTTTTTTAAGAGCAACTTTAATAACAAATTTAATTTCATTAGTTGAATATTCATCAAAAATAAATCCATAATTTGTCTCTATAAAATTACTTTGAGTTAAATTATCCTCGATATTGAAGATATAAATTATAGGAATATCTAATTTGTTAATTAATTTACCTAACTCTTCACCATTTTTTTTACCATTTATATCTAAACTTAAAAAAACAATATCTGGCAAATTCTCCTCGATAAAGTAAAGAGCTTCTTCACTATTATCTGAAATACCTACAAGATCATAATGCTCATTTGTTAATGTTTTTTCAATGTTTCTTATAGCTTTTTTATTCTTAGAAACAATATATACCTTAGGAATTCTTTCATTTAGGCTCTTGATAGTCGGTTCATCATTAATATTTATAGTTAATTCTTTAGCATCATCAACATCTTTTAATGAAGAAATTTCACTATTAGCAATTTCATAAATAAGATTATCATCAGATATATTTTTATCTAAATCTACTGTTTTATTACCTTCATCAAAAGATTTATCCTCAGTGAAATCAATACTATTATCAGAATTTTGTCTTTTATTAACTTCTTTCTGGTTTGAATCATCTTTATTTAAAAAACTATCTAATTTTAAATTTTCATTATAATCATCCAATATTACACCTCTTTTATTTTTTTAATGTAAAAAAAAAATAATCTCATTTGATGTGAAAAAATATTTCATTAGATTTTTGTTTTAATAAAGGGTTAAAACCTATGATATTTTTATTAATCTTTTAGAATTGTATATATCTTATTTAAATTAATCTAAAAGTATTATTTAATATTTACTCTTATTGATATTAATAGTTTAGTCTATTTTAAATAAATAAAGAGTACGTTCTATTTTTCTGTTTATGAAATAAAAAAAATATTGATTTAAATTAAAAAAAATATAAAGAAAATAGATATTTCTCAAATATAATAAGTAGGAAAGTAATATTTTTCCATTTATATTAAATAGTAATAATTTTGATAGAAAAAAAAGCAATATACTAAATTTAAATGAAATAAGAAATAGAAAATTTAATAAAATTAGATCTTTATTTTTTTACAAATCCATGGGCAATGTTAAGCTTTTCAGCATCGATTTTCGCACGTTTAATTGCAAAGTCTATACTCATACCAATAGTTTTCTTATTAAATGGCTTTGAAATAAATCCATAAACAGATAAATCATTTATTATCTTATTAAATGTATCATCATCAGTGTATGCGGTTAGAAAAATAACCGGTAAATTAAGTTCTGAAAGTTTTTTAGCTGCTTCGATACCATTCATTTCACCTTTCAAGTTAATATCCATAATTGTTAAATCAGGTGATGTCTCAGCTGCAATATTAATTGCATCTTGACCATTATCTGTGATATCTATAACGTTATAGCCTAATTCTTCAAGAGTAAATTTTAAATCGAGTGCTGTAATTGATTCATCTTCTACAATTAATATAGTATTTTTCATAAAAATCATCTAAATATTTGACTTGAAAAAATTTTTATAAATTAATTATTTTAAGATTTAATATCATGATAATATTGTCTTATTTTTCCTTAAATCATGATTAAACTAGATATTTTAAATATTTTTTTAAAATCTAATATAAAAGAATATGAAAGTCCTTTTTATTATTACTTCGAGAATTATTTTATCTATTATAATTTAAATATTTATTTATTTTTAACTTTCTAAAATATTATTTTAAAGCCAGCCAGTAAAGTTATTATGGAAAAATTAATTAACCTAATCTGTTAACTTGCTTTTTTTTATAAAAAAAATTAGAAATGGATTATTAAATAATTATATTAATTTAACATGACTCAATACTTCTATATATTAAAATTTTATAGGATTCAACTATCTAATATAGAATTGATTTTTTTAAATAAGTCCTCGAAAGTAAATGGTTTATCTATAAATTGCACTTTTCCCGTTTCTATTAACTCATCTAATTCTTTTGTATGATCCTGACCAGAAATGAAAATAAATTTATAATCATCATCTTTATATTTATTGTAAATATCCATTCCATTGTAACCATGTTTCAGTTTTAAATCTATAATAATTATATCCGGTTTTTTATCTGGAATGTATTCTAATGCTTTATAATAATCATCAGTTTGATAAACAGTAAATCCTTTATCTATTAATTTATAAGATAAATCTAAAGCTATTATAGCTTCATCTTCGATTACCATGATCTTTGTTATTTTAACACACTCCTTTATTAGTTTTTACGATAAGGAAATTTAATTTTTGAAATAAAACCTTTTTCATGTTTGTTGATAATAATTATTTTACCATCAATTTGTTTAACTAGAGCTGTTATAAGTATTTGACCTAATGAGTCACCATTATCACTGTCGTTTAATCCAATACCGTTATCTTTATATGTAAACAGGATATTTTCGCCTTCTGTTTCTAAATGACAAAAGATTTCTTTTTCACCTTCAAAATCATCAGGAAAAGCATGTTTAATTGAATTTATACACTCTTCGTTAAGAATTAATAATAATGGAATCATTGTCTGAACATCTAATGATAAATCTTCTTCAATAGTATACTTGAAATCGATTTCGAAACTAGAGTACATTTCTGAAAAGAGGTCTTTAAATTGATTAAAGAAGCTAGATAAATCAACATATCCCAAATCATTTCCATGATAGATTTTTTCATGTATCAAGGCCATTGAAGAGATAAATAGTTTCATAGAATCAATTATACTATGATCAGAATATCCAAATCTTTGTTGAAGATTTATTAAACTATTTAAAATTTGTAAGTTATTCTTAACTCTGTGATGAACTTCTTTAAGTAATAAATCCTTTTGTTTGGATGTTTCCATAAGACCTATTTTATCTTCAATTACTCCTTTATCATGTATAATAGTAACAAATAATCCTGGTTTATCATCTATAGTAACACTTACTAAGTATGCCTGTAAACATATTATCTTTTCACCTGTATCATAAAAAATATTATCTATAAAAGCAGATTTAAACTTAGTATCTTTTAAAGCATTATTTAATTGCTGAACACGTTCAATAGTATTTTCATAATCGATAATTCGACTAAAAAACGTATTTATAAATTTTTTCCATTCGAAATTATCTAAATAGTTATTTCCAAATCCCAGAAGATTAAAAAAGTTATCTTCATATTTAATTTCATGATTATCCAATGTGAAACATAAGCAAGAAACAACTTCATCAACGTCTTTATTAATAAATAAATGTACATTGAAAAAAGGTTCAAAGTCTTTAATTAACTCTTTTTTTTCTTCATTATTCATGCTATCCCAACATTATCTAGAAAATTGATGAAATATTTTTTTTATAAATTCTTCATATTCTGTTAAAACGTTCTATGAGTTATATTATATACCTTTTTTGTATTTTCTTTTAAATGAATGATAGTATCCTATTTCAACTTATTTTTAAGATTAAATGATTATTGTTAAAGTTATGACTTTAATAATCTTTTTCAAAACCTTTTTTAATTAAATTATATTATCTAATTAATATGATTAAACAGGGATAATGATTCAATTGAACTGATAAGTTATACGTTCAAGTTATAAAATTTTTTGATAAATCATTATTTCTAGTTAATCTTTAGTTTGAGTGAAAAATACTTAGATTTTTAAGAAAAATTAATAGTTAAGTTATAACATATATTTTATTATAATATTAAACAATTAGTAATCGAGGCAGAAAAATGTGTACAGCAGCAAATTATATATCAAAAGACCATTATTTCGGACGTAATTTTGATTATGAATTGTCCTATAATGAAAAAATTACTATAACTCCTAGAAATTATCCTTTGGAATTTAGAGTTGAAGATACAATAGATAATCATTATGCTTTTATTGGTGTTACTGCTGGTATAGAAACTTATCCATTATATTATGATGCAACAAATGAAAAAGGATTAAGTGTTGCCGGTTTAAACTTCAGTGAGTTTGCAGATTATAAAGAGGTAGATAATGAAAAAACTAACGTAGCATCTTTTGAATTTATTCCATGGATATTATCACAATGTAGTAATGTTAAAGAAGCAAGAAAACTACTGGATAATCTAAACATAGTCAACATTCAATTTTCAGACGAACTTCCTAATTCATCACTGCACTGGATTATCTCTGATAGGAATGAATCCATCACTGTAGAAACAGTTAAAGAAGGATTAAAAGTTTATGATAATCCAGTAGGCGTTTTAACAAATAATCCTCCATTTGATAAACAACTATTTAACTTAAACAATTATAGATATTTATCTAGTAAAACACCAGACAACACATTTAGTACAGAATTAGATTTAATGCCATACAGTAGAGGAATGGGTGGATTAGGATTACCGGGGGATTTATCTTCAATGTCCAGGTTTGTAAAAGCAAGTTTTACTAAAATGAATTCATTATCCAGTGAAGATGAACTTGAAAGTGTAAGTCAATTCTTCCACATTTTAGGATCAGTAGAACAACAAAGAGGCCTTGCATTTATCAGTGAACCAGATAAATATGAAATTACAATATATTCTTCATGCGTAAATACTGATAAAGGAATTTATTATTATAAAACATATGAAAATAGTCAAATTAATGCAGTTAACATGAATAATGAAGATTTAAACTCTGATACATTAATATCATATCCATTAATTAATAAACAAAATGTAAATTATCAAAATTAGGATATTAGATAAAATTCTTGATTATTTTCTATCCAATTCCTTTTTTTCAAAGAAGATTACATCTATTTTATATATGATCAGTGATATTCTGCTATTTTTCTTGTTAAAACTTGTAAAATAAAATTTAACTTAAGTATATACTCTTTTATTAATATATATTATTAGATTCTTTTGTTTATCTTAAATAATTCCTGATTAATAATATAAAACAATAATATACTTAATTTATTATAATAAAATAATTTAAACATTGATTAAAAAAAATGAGTAAAGGATAACTATTTTTTAGAAATATTAAATTTACTATTTCTTTCTATCCTATAAATTAAAAGTTACATGTTTGTGTTCCTGATTCAATATTTAGATAACAAGTTACACTATCTGATCCACTAGGACCTGAAATAGTAACTACACATGTATCTGGATAATATTTAGATGCTACAGCAGCGGTTACATGGACATAACCATAAGAATCAACGGTTTTTGAAACATCATTACCATCATTTAAGGTATTACCGTCACGTGAATATAAAGTACTAATAGTAACAGATTCCCCGGCATGTTCCTTACCTACATATACATCTGCATGACTCTTACTACTTAAACTAGAACCTGTAGTAATTTGTACTTGTTGAATATTCATAGATGTAGCTGTTGTTGCAGTAGTATTTGCAGGATTACTTGCAGTACTATTAGCTGTACTGCCATTTGATGTAGAATTAACAGTACTGTTATTTTGTTGAAGGTTTATTGCTTGTTCTGGATGAGTTAAATCAGAATTCGTGATAAACGTGTAAATACCAAATGCACCAATAGCTACAACAGCCACTATAATAATTGCAATTATAACGCCACTAGATTCTCTCAAAATTTTACTCTCCCATTATATTAGTTTTAATATACTTATTATTTTTCTAAAAACTAAATAATAAAATTTCACATAGAACCAGGATATAAATATAATTTTTAAATATCTAATTGTATATAGAAGTAAACAAGAAGTAATAATAATTATTTAGAAGGGTGAATATTATTCCTGATAATCTAACTATAATAACAATGATAATATTATGGGTATTCTTATGTGTAATTTCACAATTATTCAACATAATAATATTATTATTAATAGCAGTAGCTTTAATACTCTATTTCATAGCTTATATTATAATATATAGACCATTTAAGATACTAAGACAGAAACATAAGGACAGTGTTGAAATAGATAATATTCATAATCAGAGATTATTGTCCCTTGATGATGAATCTGAGAATAATAAGGAGTATACTGAGCAAGCATATATCAGTAATGTAAATCCTAAATTCGTATACTATCATAATAAAAGCAATGATTCAATAACCCTTCTAAACAGAGATAATGGTAATTTATGGTTAATACAACCATCTAACAGAAATAAGGAATATCCTAAATATAAACTAAAATATCAGAGAACAGATAAAGCTATTGACATGATTGAAGAGTTGTTAGCTAATGATGAGGATTACTTCGAAAAAGATGGGTTATTACTAACTAGTAACTATTATCTTGAGAACAAAATATTACCTGGAAATTTCACATAAAATTTCCATTTTTACTTTAACTCTTTTTTTCTTAAATAAATTATACATTTAGATAAACTACGTATGATAATTAATTTTACTTGAAAAATGTATAATATAATACAATAACTAAATAACATTTATTAATTAAATAAATCATATAATAATATATATAATCAACAATAGGGGTGATATTTTATGTATAAAAAAATATTATTACCAACAGATGGTTCTAAAAATTCATACAAAGCAATAAAACACGCATATGAAATAGCTAAAGATGAGGATGCAGAAATACTAGTATTAAATGTAGTGGATAGTAAACATCTAACTAGCCTTCCAGAAGATGCATTAACTGATGAAGCACTATCTGTATTTGAAAAACAAAGTGAAGTAGTAACAGAAAGAGTAGTAAAGCAGATAGAAGAGATTGATTCAGACTTTGCTACTAAAGTATCAACACTATCAGTAGAAGGAAACCCAGTAGATGCAATACTAAAAGTCAGTGAGAAAAAAGACATAGACTTAATAGTAATTGCAAGCAGTGGTAAACACATGCTAGACAGATTCCTTTTAGGAAGTGTAACAGAAAAAACAATCAGATACTCAAAAGTACCTGTACTAGTAATACCTACAACAGAAAAATAAATATTTTAGGATATCTATCCTAAATATATTTCTTAAAACTCATTTTTTTAGATTATTATTGAACAATATCAATAATTTATAATAAATTTTTACATTAACTATTATTAAATAATATATGCTTTTTATAATGATTAATAATCATGTGATGTAACAAAACATTTATATATTAAAATTAATTAATATTCCTATAAGAAAAGATTATAGAATTAATTGATTTTTAAAAAAATGTTATATCTTCAATAAACTTATTCTAAAAGAAATTAAAGTGAATAGCAAAAATAAAAGATAATCATTAAATATACTTCTTTTTTCTACTTATTAAAGATAAAAATTATTTAATTATGCACATGGTGAAATTATGGCTTTATTTGATAAATTAGCAGGATATGCAAGTGTAGAAACAGGTACCGATTACGTATCAGAATTCTTTGTAGAAGGAGAAGAAATCATACAACAATTTCAATTCCTACGAGACCAAATTATACTAACAAACTATGGAATATATGATGTAGATGTACAAGGATTAACAGGAAAAAAGGTAGAAGTAAAATTCTTCCCGAAAGATACAATAAAAACAATATCATTTGAAACAGCAGGTACACTAGATTTTGATGTAGACATAAAAATAGGTGTAACAAACAATACAACAGTAACAGCAGAAGGAGCAGCATTCAGTGCACCTCTTTCATTTAAAGTACCCTCAGAACAAGCAAATGAAGCAAAACAAATTGTTAATCTAGTAAAAATACATTACTTATTATAAAAATAGATTACATATTTTATTTCTTTTTTTATTTTTATATATACTACTAATTTTGGAATTTTTTTTTTAAAAATAGAATAATAGATGAAGTAATATCATCTATATTTAAAATGATCTATAATAACCTACACCATGAGAACCAAATATTAGTCCAGATTGATGTGATTTCTGATGACTATATTGATAACCTTGTTGAATACTCATTGAATCTATCTCATCAGCAGTTTGTTGTTCAAGATACTCTTGTCTTTGTTGATTATAATCATCAAAGTATTGTCTTTGGTCAGCTGTTAAATCATTATCACTAATGTCAAGAGATTTTATTTCAGTACCATTCTTGTAATACATGAAAAGTACTCCAAATACATCAGAATCTGTGAGTTTATATCTGGTTGTCTGAATAGTTTCATTGAATTTAAATGTACCTTTGGTAGCATATGCAATACCTCTTACACTACCAGGACTTAGTCTATAAGTAGCATTATCCTCAGTATTTGTACAAAAAGCATGTTGAAGACCAAGATCACCCTTGTAATCAGTAGTATTACCATCAGAATACTCAAATACAAAGTCTACTGGGAAGAAATCATGTTTAACCATTCTGTCCTCAGAATCATCAGCTGAAACAATAGTAGTTAACAGGCAAGAAACCATCAAGAATATTAATATTAAAGATAATTTCTTAATATTCATTAGTATTCATCCTCCATATTAATTGAAATTTAGATAATAATTTGTCATTACAACTATAAAATTATATCCTAAATAATAGAATCAATCTAATTAAAAATTTTTTATACTTACCACCAAACTTACTACCTCTTGCTGGTGAAGGAGCAATGCAGGCTGTTACTATAGTTACTAAGCAGCCGTTTCATAGAATTAAAATAATATTTGACACTACAATGGTAGTAGTATCATTATGTGTTTGTTTATTTATGATACATTCACCAGGTAGCGTTAATATTGGAACAATTATATCCGCATTTCTTGTAGGTACAGTCTTAAAATATATTGTGAAAATATTTGAGCACTATAAAGGATATAATCCAATGGTTATAAATCATAATAAATAAAAAAAATTAGTTGGATGAAGATGTAAAAAAAGTAATATTAATTCTTATCCTTCTTTTGTTTTCGGCGTTCTTTTTTCTCTTTTTCTAGTTCCGAATCTTTAATCTTGTTAACTAGTTCATTTACCTTATTCATATAAGACACCTTATCAAATAGTAGATGTTATAATTTTAATCGTTTAAAATAGGTGAATGCTTGTCGTACTAGACTAATACCGTATTGTTTTTCGAAATCACTGTTAATATGATAGTTTATTATGTCAACACCATTTTTACCTTTATAGTAGTCAACTTGGCATGCCTGTGATAAATCTATTATTCTGGCGTATGGCATTTCAATTCTAATAAGAACATAATCCTCTTCTGGTATAATGGTGGCGAAATTCATGTTACGTATATAATATGAGATAGATGAATCATCTCGTTTTTCTGTTATTTCACCGCTAAGTTTTTTAATTCTATCAATTACATCATTTAACACATTTATTAATGGGTATTCCTTGTCATTGATTATCTCTTCAATAGTTTTATCTTGAAATGTCATATTATCACCTTTACTCTATTTATTATATTAGTCTCTTTTATTTTAAAAAATTATCACAATAAATGTTTATTATAATTATTAAATTGTTTTCAAATCCTTCTGAAATAATAAAAATAATAGTATAAAAAAGATAAATTAAATTATATAGAATTTTTGATTATTTAAAAAATAAAAGTGATAAGATGAATACAAATATTTTAATAATAGGTGCAGGTATTGCTGGATTATGTGCAGCAAAGGAAGCTACAGCTAAGGGAGATAAAGTTGTAGTAATAGAACAAAAGGAGGACGTCTCTACAAATGGTGTTGAGTACATAACAAAAACTAATCTGCGACAGCTTAATATTAAATCTAATCCTGACTGGATTCTAAATACTACGGATGGTTTTACATTAAATTCACCAGATAATAATAGAATTGTATTAGATGATTCAACTATTGCTATGCCTGAAAAATCATATATTGTTGATTTAGATAAATTTAATAAGGATTTAAAGAAAATGGCATTAGATAGTAATGCTGAAATATATTTTAATACAAAGGCTACAGGTATCAGTAGAAATGGTAGTAGTGTAGTTGTAACTGTAGATAATACTGATATAGGAGAAATAACTACTGATATACTTATCATAGCTGAGGGTTTAGATTCTAATATGACAAAAGAAGTTAATCTGGACTATGATTTATCAGATAAAAACACGCGTAGTATAGTTCAGTATAAAGTTAAATCTGTTAATGTTGGTGCTGATAATAATATTAATATGTATTTTGGTAGTGTAGCACCTGGTGGCTATGCATGGATATTACCAGTGGATGAAAATAATGCATATATTGGTTTAAGTACATTAAATAGTAATGATTCAGATTCTGAGGAGTTATTGGATAACTTTTTATCAGAGAAATTAGATGATTATACTATTATAGATAAAGAATCCCGTATACTTCCGATTAATGGTATTAGTCGTGAACGTGTTGATGATAATATTATGATAACTGGTGATGCTGCTGGTTTTATTAATCCATTAACTAATATGAAATTAGAGGATGCTATTGCTTCAGGAATATATGCTGGTGTTGTTGCTGGTGAGTTAATATTCACTGGTGAGGATCTTGACAAAGTATATATGCAGAAATTTACAATGTATACTGACATGTTGATTAATGAAGATACTGAGCGTTATAATGAAACTAGGAAATTTTTATTATCTTTAAGTGATGATGATTTTAATATAATCGCAAGTCAGTTAGAGAATGCAGAAATGTATGAATCAGATATAGATAATATAATACGATACATGATAGAAAACTGTTCTAAGCCCGGATTACAATTAAAAAAGTTATACGCATAAGGGTTGTTAAGGATTACTTTTTAAGTAATCTTAGTAATTCTTTCTTTGAATCTACACATGTGTAATCTTCATGTGGTAACTTTTTCTCATTAAATCCATAGCAGACATAATGTGTTTCAGGAGTTAAGAATTTACACCATTTTTTCCTTGAAAGTTCATGATATACTACTAAATAAAATCCTACATCAAACCATTCACTATCCTGTAGTGCTCGGTATAATCTTATATTAATGAATGTTTCATTAAATGGCCTGGTTTTGAGTAGGATATACACGTAGGGTATCCATAATATTAACTTCTTTTTTAATGAACCTTTTAATTTATAGTATTCAAGGGTAACCTTGTTACGTATAATTAATTTTTCTTTTAACTCATTGTATTTATTAGTGCTTTCCTGTTTATATTCCTTAAATTGAGTATCTTCTTCAATAATCTTCCTATTTAACTTATCTAATTCTACTTGATAATCTGCTATTTTCTTATCATTAGCTTGTATTTGGTCTTCTTCGCTTAGGTAATCTATCTTATAATCTTCAAGTAATTTATCATTATCATGAATCTTCTCGAGATGATATTTTAGTTCATTCTGATATTGGGCAATCTCCTTATTATTGATGGATATCTGATTGATTTCATTTTTCAATTTTTCCTCATACTCTTTTATCTTTTTTTCTTGTTCAATAATCTTATTTTTGTGTATGGTAGATACATCATAAAAACTAGTATCTATAATTTTATTAACATTACTAATAACATCTCTTAACTGCCAAGGTTTTAATGTTTCATGACCCTTATTTCTACCAATTATCCTGACATTAATATTATTTTTATCATCTTTTTTAATGTAAGGTAATTCACATAACTTCTGGAAGAACGAGAAATACTCCTTATTAAGATCTAAATCAAATGTATAATCAAGTAATACAACAGAACGTGGAATATATTTCTCTTTGTTTATTAGTTCTATGATTGATATTCTATACTCATAATTATCATGTATCTGCTTAAGTGACATATTCTTAAATACATGTTTAATAAGGGGTTTAGGATATGACCTGAATATTTCAAGTTGTGGAACTTCTGCTATTGAAATAGAATTTTTAACGAGAATTGATAACATGATAGCCATATATCCACCTGATAAACTACCATAAAACATGAGGTTACCATATTGATTATTAACATCATACTTGTAGAGGTTCCGTGATATTTTAGAAATGATTTCTGCAATAGTTTCTAAGTACCAGTTATCAATTGTACCTAATCCCCATCCTGTTGTTATTTCATTATTTATGTAAGTTGTAGGATCATTAATGAATATTGTTGATTCTTCAAAGTACCAGTTATATCTTTCATAATAAGGTTTTGTTCTGTCATGTTTGTTAGGAATACTGCCCGGTGCTAGAATTAGTAATTTATCGCTAGTATCCTTTAGATTAACAAGAAATTCATATTTAATATCATCTGCATATACAACTAGGTTGAATGGCTTATTCACTGGAAAATTATATCCTTCGAGTGATTCTAGGTTGCATTCAATTATTTTATCAGGTATGTTCATTATTTACGTCCTATAAATTGTTTTAAAATTTTGTTATATTAGATGAAAAGATACTATATTATATTTCTATAATCTAAATTATTTATACATTAATAATCTATAATAATAAAAAAAAGTTAAAAAGAAAAGGAGTTTAGAAGTTTAGAGAATATATGCTATTTTATCATGTATTTGAATTGATTCTTATTGATTAAATAATTCTTCTGCTTTATGCATATAGTCAATGACATCCACATCAAATGGACAGTTTTTTATACATTGACCGCATTCAATACAATCTGAAGCGTGTGCTGACAGGTTATTATAGTGTTCTCGTATACTTTCAGGTATTTGTTCATGTATTCTTGCTAAATCATAATACTTGTTTACCATGGCTACGTTAATGTTAACGGGACATGGTGCACAGTGTCCACAATAGGTACATTGACCTTTGAATGAATGATTAGGTGCATTCTTTAATATTTTGGTGTAGTCACGTTCATCCTCATTAGCTTCGTAATATGCTAATGAATCATCTAATTCCTTAATACTTTTTACTCCTACAAAGACTGATTTCACTGCTGGACGTGTAAGTGCATATTCTATACATTGGATTGGAGTGAATGCCACTCCAAATGGTGAGTCTTCATCGTTGAATAATCGGCCACCTGCAAAGCATTTCATTACATTTATTGCTGTATTATTATTTTCACATTTCTGGTATAATTCTGCTCTTTCAGGTGCAATGCTTGATAAATCACGTGTATATTTCTCTTTATTTGAGTAATCTTCAATATCTTCTGTAGCAGGCATTATATCATATGCAGGGTTAATGCTGAATAATATTAATTCTATTTCTGGTTCTTCTGCTGCTAGTAATGCTACATCAGGGTTATGTGTACTTAGTCCTATGTGGTGTATGGTGTTATCTTCTTTTAGTTGTCGTATGTATTCTATGAATTCTCCATTCATAATTTCATGGTACTCTTTTATTTCATCTACGTAGTGTATCATTCCAAAGTCCATGTAATCTGTTTTGAATTTTTTTAGTAAATCTTCGAATGCTGGTTTTACTTTATCGATTTCACGTGTACGAACGTATTGGTTATTTTGCCATGTGGAACCAATATGACCCTGTATTATCCAGTTTTCACGGTTGCCTTCAATTGCATTTCCTAGTTTTCTTCTTATATCAGGATCTGACATCCAACAATCTAATGCATTTATTCCTTTTTGTTCACAGTATTTTACTAATTTGTTAACTTCTTCGTCAGGTAATTCTCCCATCCATTCAGCACCGAAGGATAGTTCACTGATTTTTATCCCGGTATTTCCTATTTCCCTGTATTTCATTAAAAAATCTCCTTTTCTATTTATTATATTTATATATTTACATATATTTATATTTAAAGTGAATATATCATTAATATAATCATAAAAATTAGAACAGATATTATTATTTAAATGAATACTTGATAAAAAAAATAGTAAATGGTCAGGAATAGATGAATATAACATAATTATTTTATTATGATAAATCATCAATAATCTGAAATAGATTCTCATATTCGTTTAATGTTTTCTGTAATTTTTTCTTATTCATAGTGATTATTTGTATTTCATCCTTTTGTGGGGTAATTTCTGTTTTAGTTCTTAAATCATTATTATCTTTAAATAATTTATCAACTAGTGTTTTTATTTGATTGTATTTTTCTTCAGTTATATTATACATTCGATGATTTTCAAGTACATCCATTGCATGGACAATACCCTTATTAATAGTTTCAGCACAGTGTGTTATTTTTATTTTAGTATCTAAGTAGTATGGTGTATCTATTTTATCTGATTGTATTAGTATGTTGATGATGCAAGTTATGTGTTCTTCATCTGAGTTATCAATAATGTGTTGAAGTGTTTGGAATTGTCTGAGGTTTGCATTGTTAAATGTTTCCATTTTAATCTTTTCCCTATAAGTTTTTTGAATTTATATTTAGTATTATGTTATTTTTAATTTATATTCATATATTAAGTTTTATTAATTGAATTAAGTAGAATAATATAATCAATATTTTCAATTTTTCTTGTTAGGTTTTTCCCTAGTACTTAATTTGATACTTTTTCTATTAATTAATTATATTTAATAAATAATTAACTAATATTACTTTTTTTATTTGAATATTGTATATTAGAATTACAATAATTTACACATTAGATTTTATAATTCGAATATCTATGATTTAATAATAATATTCACAATGTTTAATTAAACAATGTAGATATAATATTACTAATTAATTTAAATTTAATAACATAAAGCGCTTATATATAGATGATTAAATAAGCAATTGTCTAAATAATGAACTTTATCATAATAACTTAACTTATGACAAAGAAATTCATTAAATCTTAAATATTGGATAAAGTGGTGAAAATGGATATAAATTATAAAAAAAATCTAGAAGACGTGTTAAATGGTAAACAAACAGATATAACTCCAGTTATTACTGTTACACAATCAGGTATATTAGATGCAATGGAATTAACTGGAACATCTTGGCCAACAGCACATAAAGATCCCGAACAAATGGCAACTCTAGGAGCATCATTATATGAACTAGCAGGCTTAGAAGATGCGAAAATACCATTCTGTCTAGCGGTAGAAGCAGAATCAATGGGATGTGAAGTAGATTTAGGTTCTGGTGGTAGAACACCTGAGGTAGTAAAATCACCATTTGAAAAACCAGAAGATATAGAAATCCCAGAAAACTTCGAAGAATCAGGCAGAATACCAGTAATATGCGAGGCAGTAGAAATATTGCATGAAAGATATGATAATCTACCCGTATGTGTAGGTATCACAGGACCATTTACAGTAGCCGGCCATTTAATAGGTGTGGAAGAAATACTAAAAATGATTAACCTAGATTTATTTGCAGTAGAGGATGCAATAGAAGTAGCAGCAGAAGCAGTATCAGCATATATCAGGAAATTAAATGAAGTAAAACCTGAAGTGATTTGTGTAGCAGATCCAACATCATCTGGTGACTTGCTTAGCCCTCTTGATTTTGAACAGTTATGTAGGCCTGCTCTTGAAGATATTGAAGAGGTTATGAAATCACAGAATGTCTTACATATATGTGGTCATACAGCCGGTATATTAAAGGACATGTTATCCTGTGGATATAATGGTATAAGTATAGAGGAAGCAGTTGACATGAACTTTGCTCAAAAGGTAAAACATGACTTAGGAGATAAATGTCAAGTATGTGGTAATATTTCAACAAGTAAAACCTTGTTTAGAGGAACACCTGAGGAAGTAAGAGAAGAGGTATTACAAGCATTAAATAAGGGAGTAGATGTAGTAGCTCCTAGTTGTGGTATAGCAGCTGCTAGTCCATTAAAGAATATTCAAGCTATGGTTAATGCTCGTAATGAATTCTTTGGAATATAATAATAATTTACTTATTTTTTTTTTATTTATCTATTAATTATTGACTAATTTTTCTTGTTTAATTAATAAAAGATTTAAATATGTTATTAAAAGATAATATAATTATAAAAATGATAAAAGATGGCTTGAGAATATGAATGATAAAATAGAATACAAACCAATAGGATTTATACATAGTAAATACACTAATCCACAGGAAATGCCTAAAAATTACACAGAATCAAAAGATGTTGAAGCATACATTGAGTTAGATGAAAAATACATGAAAGGTATATCTGATTTACGTATAGGTGATGAATATATATTATTATTTCACTTCCATAAATCAGAAGGCTATGATTTAACAGTGCCTTGGCGTGGAGTGGGACCTATGAGAGGATTATTCTCTACACATGCTCCAAGAAGACCTAATCCTATAGGAGTATCTATAATCGCTGTAACAAAAATTGAGGATAATAAGATATATTTCACAGGCGTCGACATGTTAGACGGTACACCTGTTCTTGATATTAAAAATCATAATTAAAAAAAAGTTATATTTAAGTATAAAAAAATAAAAAAAGAATAGTTTTATGATAATTACATTTAATCATCATATACTTCTATACATTCACCTTGACATTTTTCTGCAGCTTCTTCATAAACTGATGCATCATCTACTTCTATTTCATCCATACCATCGTCTCTTTCTGAACCGATTATTGTAGCTTTGTCATCATCATCAAAAGTGAATTTTGTTTCATCTACTTCTACACAGTTTCCACAACTTGTGCATTCTTCTCTGTCTAATACTACTTCTACCATAATATCTCCTCATTATAATTTTTTAATAATAATATATACATTCTATTATTATTAAGTTTTTGTTACTATTATGGTAAAAAATTACTTAATCAATCAAATCTTTATTATTTGTTTTATTAACTACCATCTATCCCAATGAATTTTATTAGTATCCATTTTATCTAATGGTTCTTGCTTCTTTAATGGATATCCTAATGCTATTAAAGAGAATGGAATAATAGTCTCTGGTAAATTAAAGTATTTTATGAGTTTATTCATTCTTTTTTCTACTGGATGTATAGCTGTCCATACAGCTCCAAGCCCCAGTGCTTCTGCTGCTAGTAATATATTTTCTGTTGCTGCTGAAAGATCTTGTATTGCTAATTCTTCTAATCCTTGATATGTTTTTTCAGTATCATATAATACTATTATACCAGCAGTAGCATCTTTAAACATTCCAGAGTATTCATGTATACTTGCCATATCAATTAGTGTTTGTTTATCTTGTATTACAATAAAATGCCATGGTTGAAGATTTAATCCAGAGGGAGCACTTATTCCTGCTTTAATTATTTTATCTAAATCTTCTTTTGTTATCTTTTTATCAGTGTATTGTCTGACACTTTTTCTATTGTATATATTATCTAGTATTATATCGGTTTTATTCATATTATTTTTCCTCTTTTATAGTTAAAGTTAATTATCTTTTGATTATATAAATAGTTTTAATGGTTGATGATTATGAAAATGGAAATAAATATTGATCCTGAACTTCAAAGACGTGCACGTGCCGTATGTAGAAATGTTAGTGGTTTAACCTTAGCTGGCTATTATGAATATTTGATAGAAATGAAATTAAGGGATTTACCTAGTGTGGATAAGATTGAAGATAAGCGTCCTAGATTGGATAGTTATAATCCTGATGAATTGGATGATTTATGGTAATCGTAATCTATGAATCATCTTTTATTAGATTATTTATTATATCTATATTTTAAAAAAAAAGTTAAAGATAATAAAAGTATTATCTTATAAAGTTTGTAAACATTACCTCTTCACATTCTGGTTCTGTTTCGTGTTGTATTGATTTTAGTAACCATGCCATGTTTTTTGCTAGAGTTCTCATGGTTTGTAATCCTTCAAGGTCTTGTTTTACTTCTTCTGGTGTATTACCATGTACAGCGTTCCAGTACTGACTTGTTACTATAGGCATCTTGGATATTGCGAAGTATTTATTTAATCTATCGAATGATACTGTACTTCCTGATCTACGACAACTTACTATTCCTGCTGCTGGTTTATTAGCAAATTTTTCTGCATCTGCATAGAATACTCTGTCTAATAGTGCACTGAGAGCTCCATTTATACTTGCATAATATACTGGAGATCCTATTATTATACCATCTGCTTCTTCGAATTTCTTGATTAATTCATTACATGGATCGTTATCAAATACACATTTTCCAGGATTTTTTTTACATACTCCGCATGCAATACATCCCTGTACTGGTTTTGTTCCTATCCAGAATATTTCAGAATCTACATCATTTCTTTCTAATTCATTTGCTATTTCTGTTAGTGCTGTGTATGTACATCCTTCTTTGTGGGGACTACCATTTACAAGTAAAACTTTCATTT
>CACZOU010000043.1 GCA_902782945.1 uncultured Methanobacteriaceae archaeon | reverse complement strand
CATCATCAAGTTCTAGTGATTCCTCAAGTTCTAACTCAAATAATGGACCATCAGTAGTTAGTACACATGATGAAGAAAATTATCAAGCTGGTGATGGTAGTCATTACAAACAGGTTGAATATTCTGACGGTAACTTCAGACAGTATGATTACAACGGTAAACTAATTGGTAGTTCATATGATAGTGATCAGAAATACTTACCAAGTATGGAGTAGTTACCAAAATAATTATTATCCACTTCCTTTTTTTAGGATAATAATATTCCACTATTTTTTTAAACTTTAATAATAAGTATTACTATTTATAAATACTATATTATAAAAAAATCCAAATAGAAATTCTTTTATTAATATATTTTAAAATGAGTTGATATTTTTCATGAATTTTAAGTTAGATAAGTATGGACGGGATTTTCCATTTTATAATAACAATCCTAAATTAAGAGCAAGAGATGTTATTATATTAATACTGGGAATTATTGTATCATTTCTTGTACTGGCTATAGTACCAATACGGGTTCTTGGTTCTACTTTATTTTCTATAATAAATGTCATAACATTAGCTTATGCTTGTAGATGGGATTTAAGTTTATTTTTTAAGAAATTCCATGAGGATGATATTGGTATTATTATCTTCTGTGTTATTGGTTATTATTTAACATCATTTATTGTAGGCTTTACTTTATTATCTAATGGTGTTAGTCATACACAGAATCCTGTAATGTATAATGTTACTTATGTTACATTAGTTATGACTGTTATTCAAATTGTTGGTGAGGAAATAATCCGGTTAGTGCCCTTTATATTAGTGTTAGCATTAGTTTACAGGTTTTCAAAGAATCGTATGCTTGGTATTGTCATTGGATTAATTGTCAGTTCAGGATTATTTGGATTAATACATGTTGGAGCATATAGTAATCTGTTATTTTCTGTGTTGAATGTTGGTCTTTCATCAATGTTTGTTACATTAGCATATATTAGAACTAAAAATATATGGGTATCATATACTGTTCATGCAATCATTGATTTAGTTATATTGAGTCTTGTGATGATTTTACAGGAGTTAAATATACCAATATCATTATTATTCTTATTATAGGAGGGTATTATTTTATTAATACTTATTTTCTTTTTTTCAGTTAGTTTTTAGCTAGTTTAATCTATTATTTTATTTATTTTTTTTAGAATTAGAAATTGGATCTATTATTTAGAATAAGTAGATTGAGTGGTGTTTAAAAATATATAAAAGGAGGTATAATGAAATAGATGATTAGACAATATGGTAGATTTTTAGTCTAATCTTTGGTTTAGTTTCTTTATTATTAATAACTTATTCTTATCATTAAAGAGATTATATTTTATGTATTTTTTTGTTTGAAGATTATTATAGTTTTTATTTAAAAAAAATAAAATAGTATGTTTTCCTATTATTATTTTTTTGCACAATGGGGGTTTTTATCTCATTGATTTACTTTACATTAATAAGGAGTTTTATATAATAATTTATTTTTCAATATCGGGGATTTTTTCATGTATAAATAAATATTTTTTTTTTTATTTTAGGATGTTTATTTATACTTTATTTTTTTTATGAAAAGTTTTTTTTTTGAAAATATTTTATTATATAATCTTTTTTTTTAATTTTATTTTTTTTCTAAAAGAAATCTGTATAAATTATATAGGTGATTTATAATTTATTATGTTAGTTTAATCTTTCTTGTGTAGGATATAGGTTGTTGATTTCTTTTATTCGGGTATTTATTTTTTGTTTGTTACCTCCAACTAAGTTTTTAGTTTTACCTAAATTCTTAGTCAATTAAATATTGTACTCGATACTATATAAAGGTTTTGGTTTACCTAAATATTTTTTTATTAATTTTTTTATTTCAGGTTATACTAAAAACTGAAGTAATCCTGTAATTTATTTCTTGATTATTTTTTCTTTTTTGTCTTATTTTGGTGAAAAGTGTTTATTATTAGGTTAACCTAAATTTATATACTATTATGAATAAACTAATAATCAATAACAAAATCAATAGAGGTGAAAAAAACACATGAAACCATTTATAGAATTTAAAAACGTAACAAAAGAATATTTAAATGGGGAAACAAAATTAAAAGCAGTAAACAACCTGAACTTCACAATAGACAAAGGAGAATTCATAGTAATACTAGGTCCATCAGGATCTGGAAAATCAACACTACTAAACCTGCTAGGAGGATTAGATAGCACAACAACAGGAAACATAATATTTGACAATAATGATATAACAAAATACAACGACAATCAACTGACAGAATACAGGGCAGAAAAAATCGGATTCATATTTCAATTTTACAACCTAATACCCAACCTAACAGCACTAGAAAATATAGAATTAATAGAAGACGTTATAAATAAAGAAATCAATGCAGAAGAAGCACTAAACCAGGTAAACCTCTCGAATCATTACCACCATTTTCCATCAGAATTATCAGGAGGAGAACAGCAAAGAGTATCCATAGCAAGAGCAATAGTAAAAAAACCGGAAATGCTACTATGTGATGAACCAACAGGTGCATTAGATACAGACACAGGAAACATGATAATCAAACTATTATACGACCTTTGCAAAAAAAATAAGACAACAATAGTAGTAGTAACACACAACGAAGACATAGCACTAATCGCAGATAAAATAATACACCTAAGAAATGGTAAAATAGAAGAAATAGAAACAAAAACGCCAGCAAATATAGATAATTTAATTGGTGATGAAAATGTTATACAAGAAAATGATAAGAGATTTATCAGACCATAAATTACAATTCATTGCCATATTTCTAATGATATTTCTAGCAGTAGGTACCTTTGTAGGTATTGGATCTGAGGGGTACGGTGTAGAAGAACAGTTAAACAAGTATTATGATCAAACTAACATGGCAAATGTATGGTTATACAATGATAACTTTGATAACATTGCCACAGAGAAAATACAGAATATGTCAGCTACAAAACAGTTAGAAAGACAGCTAGTAATATCAACAATAGAGAATCAGACAAATAATCCAGAGGTAGACCTGCATTTTGTAGAAAATAATACATTATCCAAGTATTATCCAGTCACGGGATCAGATTTAAATATTGATGATACAGATGGAGTATGGTTAGATAAAAAATATGCTGATGCTCATCAATTATCAGTAGGGGATAAGATTAGTTTTGACTTTAATGGAACTACAATAAACAAAACAGTTAAAGGACTCGGATATTCACCAGAATATGTGTATGAAACACCGAAAAAATCGATAATTCCCGACCCTAAATTACAGGGATTCGCATACCTATCATATAAAGCATTTCCATCAGCAGATAACATAAGTTACAATACGCTACTAATAAAAACAGATAGTAATACCACAGAATATCATCAACAGTTAGATAATGTGATGGATAAATATACAACATACTTAAGCTTAGAAAATCATAATAGCCATAAAGTTATAGAATCTGAAATACAGCAACATATCATGATGGGGGCAATGTTCCCAATAGTCTTTGTAGTAGTAGCTCTATTAACACTGCTTACAACAATGACACGAATAGTATCTAATCAAAGAACAATAATAGGCGTACTAAAATCATTAGGATTCTCTAATAAGACAATAATACTGCATTACTTAACATATCCTGTAGTACTGACAATAACAGGAAGTATAGCTGGGTATATAATAGGAATAATTTGTGTTCCACCATTATTCTATCCGACAATGTCTGAATTTTATACAATACCTGTGTGGACACCAGGATTTAATATAAGTTTTATATTAGTTCCAGCTATAATAGTAATATTATCAATATTATTTACTTATCTAGCAGTGCGTAATATCTCAAAAGAATCACCAGCAGATACATTAGAACCTAAATCACCAAAAATTTCAAAGGCAAGATTCATTGATAAAACCAAGTTTTGGAGAAATCTCTCATTTAATATTAAATGGAATATCAGGGACATGAATAGAAGTAAGGTAAGATCCTTTGTTACAATACTAGGAATGTTAGGCTGTACAATGCTATTAGTAGCATCCTTTGGTATGAATGATGCGATGTATGACTTAGGAGAATGGCAGTATGGTGGAATTAGTCATTACAACTCTCAGATTGTCTTAGAAGATAATGCTACGGGTGAAGAAATTAGTAATCTTGTAGATAAATATAAGGGATTACAAGTAATGACAACTAATGTTGAGATTAAACATAATGGTATTGAAAAATCAGCTCCATTAAGTGTATATAATAGATCAAATCTTATAACGCCAACTGATAAGTATAAGAAGAATATATCCTATGATGATAATGGTATCTATGTAACCGAAAAAACAGCACAACTATTAGATATTAAAGTAGGAGATACTATAGAATGGCATATTTATGGTGAAGATAAATGGGTTAATACAACAATTACAGGTATATGTGCAAATCCATCAACACAGGGAATTGTCATGACACCAGCTAAACTTGATAGTATAGGCCTTAATTTCACGCCAACTACAATTGTAACTAGTAGGAGTGATGTTGATAAAAACTTGGATGGTATAAATAGTGTAAATACTATCTCTGAACTTAAAGGTAGTTGGGATCAAATGGTAGAAGTATTTTATTCAATGATTGCATTATTATTAGTATTATCGGTAGTTCTATCAGTGATAATATTATATAGTCTTAATGTGTTATCATTCACAGAATCATTAAGGGATTTTGCAACATTAAAAGTCATTGGATTCAAATCCAGAGCTATTCAGAAGTTATTCATAACAAAGAATTTATTCCTATCGATTGTCGGATTTATTCTAGGAGTACCTGTAGGATTTTATGTTCTAAGACTCCTGATGGAAAGTTCCGGAGAAGATTTCTATTATCCAATTAACTATTCGTGGACAGCTGTACTATATTCATTTATACTTGTGATATTAGTATCATTACTAGTTAATTATCTATTGTCACGTAAAATTAAGAAGATTAACATGGTTGAATCTCTTAAAAAAGGTAGAGAATAATATTCTCTACAATAAATTACTTATCAACCCCTTTTTTTATTAAAAACTTTTTTACTTAGTCTTTAATTAATAATACTAAATTTTATATAATAATATAAAATATAATAAGTGTTTTAACATACATATTAATTATTAAAAAAAAATTATTTAGAGTATGATAATATGGATGCATTTGATAAATTTATTATTGGTGATGTGGGAGATATTGAATGGTGTTTTGAAAACAGGCACTTCGTAAAAAGACTAGATGATAACAGAATCACCAGGGAATATATTGTTGATACTATTTTTAATGAAGAACCATTAAGATACGAGCCTAGTGGTAAAGACATGTATGAAGTAGTATACCCTGCACCATCTAACAAGGATTATTCAGAATTAAAAGTTGTTATAGCATGTAAAGGAAATAGGATAGACTTAGTTACTATCATGCCCCTTGGAAAGACAAATAGACAAAAAAACAAGTACAAATCAGATAGTTATAAAAAGGTTGAGAAGAAAAGAATACAAGCAATGCAGAAAAGAAAAAAATACTTCTAAGAAATATATTATAAAGGGCTGATTTATCATGGGTTATCTAGAAAGAATAAGAGAAAATATACTAGAAAAAGGCAATAGTTATGGAGAAGACATGGACATAGTAGATGATGGGGAAATCCATGAAGTTATATTACATAGGGGATGCACAACACACTTTAGAGAAGAACACATTTCAAATGCAGTTATTAATTTATTAAACAAGAAAGGAATTGATTTTACAGTATTATCTGATGAAACATGCTGTGGATTAATGCTGTACTATTTAGGTGATGATGAAACCGGTGATAAAGTAGCAAAGGCTAATATAGAAAAGTTTAACAGGCATGGTGTTAAGAAGATTATCACGCTTTGTCCGGGCTGTTATGAAACATTCACAAAACAATATACAAGACTTCCCGGATTTGATATAGGAGTAGTATTTGCTATGGACTTAGTCAGTGATGAAGAAATAGATGGTACAGGCTATGTTGTAATGGATCCATGTCATGCTCTTGATAAGAAGGATTTAGCAAGGTCTATAATAAAAAATGTACCTGAAAAAAGAGCTAATTCCTGCTGTGGATTTGGTGCAGGTGTAAGAGCTGGTAGCTCAGAGCTTACTAAGAAGATGGCTACTAGGACTGTTAGTGGTGATAGAGTTATAACATATTGTCCTGCATGTTATCATACATTAAGTAAGATTGATGAGGATAAATGTGTTGACTTCTATGAATTAATGGATGAACATTTAAGTTAGTCATTAATTTTTTTTTCTTTTCCGCAATCGGTGCATTTTCTTTCCTGGATACTTATTATTCCTCCACAGTCAGGACAGGTCCACTCTTGCCTGTTTAAGGTCATTATCTTTTTTATTCCAGTGTTTTTTATTTTTTTAGCATTTTCTAGTGATGAATAATTGTATCTTTTTTTATTATTTTTATCTTGTTTTTTTATTAGTTTACATGGGAATTCACTGCATCTACCACAGTATTTTACTCTTTTTTTGGGTAGGCATGCTCTTATCTTACATTTTAACGCGTTTTTTGTCTTGTTTGGACTGTCTATTTGACATCCTGGGCAGGGATTGTTTCCTGTTATGTGTTTGATACATACTTGGCAGTTCATTCCGCATGGTGCAAACATGTTTGTATCTATAGTTTCTGGCATTTTCATATACTTTTTCCTCCTTTATTGTATTTTTCAGCGGTAGTAGTTTTCTCTTCCATAGTCTTGGTATGATTGTATATTTACTATTGATTTAGGGTATGCTGTATTGTTTTGAGTAGTGTTTTTTGTGGTATTGTTGTTAGTGTGTTGTTCTGTGATTATGATGATTGAGCCTAGTATTAGGAGGATTATTATTATTGTTAATCCTAGTTTTTGTTTGTTGTTCATTTGAATCAGTACTCTTTATATTTATTTTTGGTTGATTTTTTTTATAGAAGTTTTGGTGATAAAAGTAATTAATTCAATATATTTATATATATTGATATATAAAATGTATAGTAGAAAACACAATGGGGCACATAGAATGACAGAAGAAAAAGAATTAAGATTAGAAACAAAATGCTACGATGCAATAGAATACGGATACTTATATGGATTAAACCAGAAAATACCTGATGAAGAATTTGAGAAAGTAAAACCATACATGAAAAATTATAGAAGAAAAGACTTTTCAGATGGAATAATAAAAGTAACAGGAAGACCAGAAGGATACAGATGCCTAGAGAAAGATGTTCCAAAGGTGGAAGAAATACTACACATAACAAATACACTAGAAAAAAGAAGACAAAAAATAGAAAAAGCATTCCAAAACCCAATCGAAAAACAAAAATTAAAAGACAAAACATTAACATGGATACAAGCACTATTTACAAAAGGAGGAACCCAACCACAACAAGATTTAAGCAGACTAGTAATACACTCAACAAAGATATACGACCCATATGATAGTTATAAAGATGGAAGAAAAGAAGGAAATGGAGAACTATTCATATACACACCACACGGCATGTGGTACATAATAAATAACAGTAGCAAAGGCAGTAACCATAAATTAAACAATGTAAAAACAGTAGATGGTGGAGCTATAGGCTACAGATTAATGTATGATGATAACCTTGACACAATTATCAGAATATACACAGAGGAAAACCTGTACAGTGGAGATAAACTCTACTAATATTTTAACTAAAATATAAATATTTTATAAAATATAAAACAAATAATATAGGAGTAGTTATAAGAATCACCAATGAGCCGTGTACCTCGATTCTTATAACTACTCCTAAAATAAACTATTTCTAAAATATATTACCCCTTTTTTTAGCCAGTTAGATTTTTACTAGAATAAATATGTAAATCATTAGCATCACCATAATCATTTATAACTAATGATTTAAGATAATTCATGTCCTCATTACTTATCTTGAAATCTACATTAATATTATCCTGCATATGCTCTAAGGTACTACTCTTAGGTAATGGTATACATCCTAATTCCATAGTATAACGTACACAGAGTGCTGGTATTGAAACATTATATTTATCAGCTATTCGGCCAACATCACTATTATCTAATATAACGCCATGAGCTATAGGACTATAAGCCTCAACTGTAATATTTCGTTCCTGACAGAAATCAATCAAGTCTAGTGATGGTGTTCCAATATGACATAGTATCTGATTTACCTGTGGTATAACACTACAATTATTAATTATATTCTGAATATCTACGCTTAGAAAGTTTGATAAGCCAATAGACCTTATTTTTCCATCATGATAAGCATCCTCTAATGCATTATACGCTTCAACATTACCTTCAAAGTAGTGATTTTCATTTCTAAAGTCATCCCATGGCTCAGGAGAATGAATAATCATTAAATCAACATAACCTTCATCTAATCTTTCAAGTGAATTGTCAATTGCCTTACATGCTGTATCATAATCCTTGTACTCTGCTGCTAGTTTAGTTGTAAGAAATATATCTTCACGTTGAGTGCCACATTCTTTTATTCCTCTACCTACTCCTACTTCATTACCATAGGATTCTGCTGTATCAAAAAGTCTATAACCAATACTTGCAGCATCACTTATTGCATCTACTACAATGTTATTATCTAAATTCCAGGTACCAAGGCCAATGGACGGAATTTCTACGTTGTTATTTAAAATATGTTTCTCTGTAATCATAATATTCATCTTTAAATTTTACTATAAATTTTTTTATATCTTATTTTATTAAAAAATTTTTTTGTATTACCGCTTTTATGATTAAAATATGGTGATGATTCTGACTATATTTTTTTTGAATTTTTAAGTTTTATTTTTATACCATTTTTATATAATATGATATAGATGTCATGGTTGATATTTTGTATTTTATGGGGTTTGAATTTTTTGTTAAAAATTAGAATTATTTGATGAATTATGTCCATATAATTTGAAAATAAAAAAGAGGATTTAAGGGGGTTAGAGATTATTTAATTAATACTTCATTTTTTATCTTAAGAGTTTTCGGGCAGTATTACCATTTTTTCTGTTCTTCTGATGCTCTGTGCTGTGTACATCTCAATACAGTCATTTCATCGAACCATTTAACTATTTCTGGATCTGCATGATCAAAGAACAAACTATCTTTGTTGTCTAATGTTTTTATTTCTTCCATGTCTTCCTCAGATAATTCAAAGTCAAATACATCAAAATTTTCTTTTATTATTTCTAGGTGTGTTGATTTACATGCAACTACTACTTTTCTTTGGATTAACCATCTTAGTATTACTTGTGCTGCTGACTTGTTATATTTTTTACCAATATTTACTAGAATTTCATTGTGAACATTCCTTGCATTCCTTCACCGAAAGGAGCCCATGTAGCCATTTGTACAGTTAGGCTTTCCATGTTTTCTTGTGCTTCGTATTGTGCGTTCATTGGGTTTGTTTCTACTTGATTTACTGCTGGAATTACTTCACGTCCAAATAAGCAAATATCTGTTATTCTATCTGGATAAAAGTTGGATACTCCTATAGCTCTTATTTTTCCTTCTTTGTATAAGTCTTCCAGTGCTCTGTATGCTTCGTAGTAATCTGAAAATGGCTGGTGTAATAGTACTAAATCAATGTAGTCTACTCCTAGTTTTTCTAGAGATTCTTCTACTGATTTTTTACATTTATCGTATCCATAGTTATCTATCCATACTTTTGTTGTAATGAATAATTCTTCACGTGGTACGTCTGTTTCCTTTATTGCTTCCCCTACTTGTTCTTCGTTGAAGTAACTTTGTGCAGTATCAATGGATCTGTATCCTACACTTATAGCGTCTAGTACTGCTTGTTTTGTTTCTTCTTGAGGTATTGGTATACTCCAAATCCTAAAATTGGCATTTTTACTCCATTGTTTAATGTTATGTATTCCATATTTTTCACTTTTTTTTATTGATATTCTTTTTTTGGATATTAATTTGATTTTTTTATTATTCTACATCTTGTTATTAATTAATATACAGTTATCTTATAAAAATGTTTCCTAATAAAACTATTAATTTATAATAAATCCAAAATACCTATTCCAAAAAACAAACCTTGAAACAACTACATCCTAATCTGACAATTAATTAATTATCTCCTGATTCTTTAACAAGCTGAAAAAGAAGCTTTTTCAAAATACTTACTTCAACATGTGATAAATTCTTTGTAATCTTATTTTCCCATGAATCCATAATAACCAAAAGTTCCTCTGTTTTTTCAAAACCCTCTGGTGTAAGTTTAACAATCTTCTTACGATGATTATCAGGATCTTCCTTTCTAGTAACCCATGAATTATCTTCAAACTTTCTAAGCAACTTAGCAGTATAACCTTTACTAACTTTAAATAATTTAGATAATTCATTGACTAGCATTATCTGAAAATCTTATTCTTAATAAAAAAGGTGCTTCAACAATAGAAATATCAGTATCCTTTAATAATTCTCTCTCATATGTTCTGTAACTATAAACCAATTCTTCAACATAATGATAAATTCTAATGTTTTCAATATTTTCCTCTTTAAACTGTTCTGAAAGTGTCATAATATTCCTCTTTCTAAATAAAGTCAATGAAAATAGATTTTAATCTATAATATTGTTTAATAAGAAATAATATATAAGTTTTCTTAAAATAACTGTTATCTAAAAAAACATTAACATTTTTATATAAGGGCGTATTGAAATTTTAGATAAAAAAAGGTGAACGTTCTCATAAACCATAAATCAAATATTATATAAATTAATACAAAATTATTTTATTATATCGTGTATTATTAATACTATAATTATCAGATAATTATATGAAAAAATATATGGAGGTTTTTATACATTAACAAATAT
>CACZOU010000042.1 GCA_902782945.1 uncultured Methanobacteriaceae archaeon | reverse complement strand
GTGTTATTACGGGAGTCGGTTACTACAATTTCTGGGATTTTTGAATAGTATGTTACACTAACATATGTCCAATCAGTATTAGGATACTTTTTCTGTACTAGTTGTAATGCTTGACCTGCAGTAATATTGTATTTAAAGTCTCCAGTACTGTTATGTGTGATTATTGTTTTATTATAATCTGTTGATGGTATGGTTGGGTCACCGCCTTTTTGGTAATCATATTTATATATATTGTTTGGTTCCTGTACATTCTGTATTGATCCATTTAATACTGTTTTAACTATATTCTTATTGCCAGTTAAATTATTTGGATTTTGGTTATTTGTATTTACAGTTACCTTGTTTGGGTTTGTGGTTATATTTTGATAGATTGTTCCTGTTTGGTTAGATTCTGCTGTGTTAATAATATTGTCGATTATATTCTGACTTTCCGATGTTATGTCTTTGTTTGAATTTTCATATTCCTTTTTTATTGGATTGTTTTGTGTTGTAGTTGTAATAATATTGTTCATAGTATTATGAGGTTTTGAAGTTATATTATTTTGATCATGTGTTATCATGCTACTTGCAGTATTTAATATGCCGCCAGGGCTATTACTACCGGGATTAGTAGTTGTTTTATTATTTTCAAAATAATATGCTGATGTAGCGCCTATAATAGCTATAATTATTAAAATTGGTATTATTTTTTTCCACATATTAAATCACTCCTTAAAATGGTAATTCTGATAATAATTTTTGATTCCAGGTTCTTATTTCATTACTAGATGTATGTCCAATAGTGTTACTATTACTTGTTGGATCTGCATCTACCCATGTATTGTTTAGGTATATTTTACACCAAACATGTCCTATTACTTTTTTAGAAGTATAGAAATAACATTGTGCATGAGCATATCCTGCTCTTATGCCACTAGCTCTTAGTAGTGCTATTAGTAAATGTGCTTGGTCACAACAATTGCCTAATTTAGTAGATAATGTTTTCAATGCACCTTTTCTTGTATTACCATAATTCTCGTAACTTATATTATTTCGTACAAAGAGGAATAATGCGTTGGCTTTAGAATATAATGAAGTGCAATTATTTGTTAGTTTTCTTGCTAAATTAATTATTATTGAACTATTTGACTGACAATTTTTTGAAGGTGATAAGTAGGGGTCTGTGTTGTTTACTTGAGGTTTTGAATATGTACTTTCATTGTATGCAGTGTAATTTGGTAATCTGTTGTTATTATATTCAAAAGCTAATGCTCTTGAATACCCATCTATTGTTGAATTTAAACTTAGCTGTCCTAATGATGTGTTAATATAACCAGGTACAACACCATTATTTGCAATAGATTGAGTGATTGTTTTTGCTAATTTTAGGTATTCCTCTTTATATATTTTTCCAGCAGTTATATTTTCTTTTATGATACTTTCTGGTTGAAAGTTTCCCTCAGATAAAGAACTGTTGGATATTAATGATTGACACATTAAGTATAAAAAGTCATACATTGTAACGTCATTATTATTTATCACTACATATTTTGGCAGTGTTTTAAATTTATCATGATATTTTTTCACACGATTAGCTGCTTCTATTATCTGTGCTGTTGTATAATTATGAACTGTTGTATTAATTATTCTTATTTTAACATTGCTTTCATTATAATTGAAGAACGTGTTTTCTCCATAGATTATAGTTACGTTATGTGTACCTATACTTTGAGTAGGCGTAAAATTATAATTAATGATTCCTGTTGTAGTATTAAGATTGGCTATGGTTTTTCCATCAATTTTTAATGCTAATTTACCCGTATATACTTTTTGATTATTTTGGTCACATATAGTGGCATTAATATAACTCATTGTATTTCTTTGAGCAAAGGTTAAATAACTTGTTTTTATTGTTGTGTTCAATCGATATAATGTTAATGTACTATTTTTGGATAATGAGTTAGTATTACTTGTTTCCCCCACTACTAGTGTTAAATTATATTTTTTCGCACTCCATTGAGGTACTTTAAAATTATATAGCACTGTTCCATTAGTCACGTTTAAATGTGCCTGTGTTTTTCCATTAACTTTAAATGCTACTTTTGCTGATGTTACTGGGGTATTATTTGTTGTTTTAACAGTTGCATTAATAATTATTGTTTTACCCGCGTATGCAGTATAATCCTTTAAATTTATAGTAATATTTGATTTGTTATTATTATTTTGATTACTTACTTTTCTTGGATAATCTGTTATACTTTTGTTTTCATCAATATCCGTAATATTATCTATAACATCTATAGAATCATCATAAAAGTAATTATTGTCTATTTCTGTATTATTCTGTATTTCTTTAGAGTTACTTGTATATTCTTCATTAAATCCGTTTTCAAGTGAATTATGCGGTTCTATGTAATTATTATTAGCAGTAATTGTTGAATTATTATTTATGTCAGTTGCATTAACTGATACTATTGTTAATATAATTACTATGAAGAATAGAAGTATTTTATTATATTTCATCTTAATTCCTCATATAATATATTTTAAGTAATAATAAATTAAAATAATATCAAGTTGTGTTAATTAAAGTCTCTGATATTGATTTTATGGATATTTTAGTGTTTTTAACTAAAATATCTATGTAATAATATGTTTTTCTTTTATATATACTCTTTTATATAAGTTATACTTTAAATCAATATTTTTTTCTGGATTAAAGACATATTAAAATATAAGAGTGTTATATTTTTGAATTTTAATCTATTATATGTATTTTTATAAAAATAGTTATTTAATAAAATAAGGGTATTTTGGGTTGGAGGAAAATTTACTGAATTATTTTAGGTAACTGTCTTCTTTTTTGATTTTTAGTTTCTTTGAATATTTCTGTTATGTATATTATTTTTGTGAATGTCATGAATACTGTTGTTCTAATTTCTAGGATTTTTGAGAAGACAAGTAAATTCTCATCTTTTAATAAATTTTATAGGCTTTAGACTTGGATAATTGGTATTACATGGATATTTTTTAATGTATTTCTCTTTGTATATCATTAACTTTTTTATAATGGTGTTACCTCTAGTTTTTGTTCATGTTTTCAAAGGAGCTATTAGTCAGAAATTAATAAATAGGACGATGATAAAATTTTTAATACCAATAATATGTGGACATGATGATTTATAATTACAGGATTTTATCTGATAAGTTCCACAAAAACATCAACAAAAAAAACATTCACTAATCTAAAACGACCAATAATTTTTCATGGCTTTTAGATCAATTAAACTTATATAAAAAAATAGACTTCATATAAAGTCAATTTTTATCAATCCTCAATAAAGTATATCAATAAAGTATAAAAAAAGGGATGGTTAACTGGTTTTTAAGGTTTATTTTATTTATTTAATAGAAATCTCGTGTTTATTGTTTTATTTGTTTATTAAATATTTATTTTTTAGATATTTATATATATATAACTTTAAATAAAATATTAAGTAAGTTTTAGTTTAATTTAATTTTTTTTAATTAATTTAATTTAAAACGTTATATTTAAAGGAATAGGAGGCGATTTTTTCATGAAATATCAGTGGAAATTATTTTGTTTTCTTTTGATTTTAATATTAACTATCACTGCTGTATCTGCTGTAAATACTGATGATTTATCAGTAAATCACAGTGTAAATGATTATAGTATAAATCACATGAAAAGCACAGATACAAATGTTAATATATCTATTGAACAACAAAACAATCAAAAAACAGATTACAAACAATCTGTAAAAAAAGTATCAAAGAAAAAACATACTAAAACTAGAACAAGAGAAAATAAATCAGTTAAAACAACAACTCAGAATAATACTATTCAAATAAAGGATTATTTCTGTAAACCGAATGAAACAGTATCTTTTGAGGCTCATGTAACTGATAATACTAATAATGTATCTAATGGTGAAGTTGTTTTTAAAATAAATAGTAAAACTCTGCGTGATGGAAACAATACACCAATTAAAGTCAAACCCATTAATGGTGTAGCTAAATTAAATTATAAAATTTTCATGAACTCATATAAAGATTATACATTAACAGTTGTTTATAACAATAATGGATTAAGACTAGAAAATACATCTACAATAACCTTAATAAGAAATACATCACATGTATATTATGTAAGTAAAACTAAACAGGGTAATGGTCTAAATTATAATCAATCAACAACAATCTCTGATGCATTATCAAAAACAAAAACTAATGATATTATTTATATAACTGCAAATAATGGTAATACATATAATTTACATATTAATATCAATAACTACACAACACCTAACACAAAAAAAGTAGACATGAGAGGAGAATTTGGAAAAAACATAAAAATCACACCACAAAATAATAATTATATTCTAGGTGTAAATACTAATTATACCCTATATCTAACTAATATAGAAATCACTAATTCAAAGCAAAATATCTCCTTAATAAACAATGGTAATTTAAAACTAAATAAAGTAAAAATATCTAATAATAATATTATTAATAATCCCTTTAATATATGGAATACAGGTAATCTAACAATACAAAATTCAGAAATTAAAAATAACACAGCTAATAACTCTATAATATATAACAAAGGAAAACTTAACATAACAAATACATGGACAACAGATAATACTGCGAATTATGGAGTAATATACAATAATGCAATATTGATCATAGACTCATCAGACTTTACAAATAACTATGCAAGAGTATGTGGTGGTGTAATAAATAACTATAATAAACTAGAAATTAATAATACGAACTTCACATGTAACACTGCAATTTATGGTGGTGGAGCAATAAATAACAATGGATTAATGAATATAACCAACAGTACACTAGAAAATAATACAGTAAATCACTTAGGTGGAGCAATAGCCACATTCAACACATCAAAAATAACAAATAATAAAATAAATAATAACCTAGCAGGAAATGGAGCTGGAATATATATAGCAAACAATAAAAACCAGACAATCCTAGAAAATAATAAATATAATAATAATTATGCACCAATAGCTGGAGGAGCAGTATATATTCATAATAGCTTAGTAAAAATAAACAACGAAACATACACAAATAACAACGCAGAAGTAGGTGCAGCAATATATATAAATAGTTCAATAACATCAATAAATAAAACAAACCTAACAAGCAATGGTAATAACAATCCCATCAGAACAATAAAAACAATAAATGGAAACTACACCACAGAAAACACAACAAAAATAGGTGGAGCCATATACACTAACAATACTATAATCAACATAGAGAATACAAATTTAACAAATAACAAAGCAACAGTAAATGGTGGATCAATAACAACTATAAACACAATAATAACAATTAACAAAGACATATTCACAAATAACACAGCATATATAACAAACAAAAAAGAACAAAATACCAAGGGAACAGGAGGAGCAATATACTCTGAAAACACAACACTAATAATTAACAACTCAAAATTCTATTCAAACACAGCAAAAATGGGAGGAGCAATAACACAACTAAGTCAACAATTAACATCAATAAACAACACAGATTTCACAAATAACAAAGCAATAGAAACAAACGGAGGAGCAATTTACTTAGCAACAACAGGAATAATCTTAAACAACTCATTATTTACTAAAAATCATGCTAAAAATAATGGATCAGCAATATATCTAGAACAAGGATACATTTCACTAATAATAAACAATAAATTCATTAATAACACAGCCAAATCAGTAATACAAGCAACAAAATCAAACATAATACTTAATCATAACAACTTACTAGACAATACAAAAGAAGTAATATTTGAAGATACAACATACAACATCGATGAAAACTACTGGAACACAGAAAACCCTGACATGACAATAAAATCAAACAACTTAATACCAACTACATGGCACACAAAACAAATAAACAAATACAAAATAGAAGAAAACATACCCGAACAATTAAAACCACAACAAGAAATAAACATAACACTAAACATAACAGATAAAAATGAAAATCCAATAAAAACAGGAAAAATAACAATACAACTAAACAACCAAAACATAACAACACAAAACATAACAAACACCACAACTATTATAAAATATAAACTACCTAACACAATAGGAGTAAACACAGTTCTAATAAATTATACAGATGTAAACAATACTCAAACAATACTAAAAAAAGAAATAACAATATTAAAATATAATATAACCATAGAAACACCAAAAATAATAAATTCAGGGACAAAAATAAACACCACAATAAAAGTACTTGATCAAAATAATAATCCTGTAAACACAGGAGTTATGATAATACAATTAGATAATCAAGAAAAAACTATTAACATAAATAATACATACACAAAAACAGAAATAAGAATACCAGAAACAATCACAGGTAAACAAAACATCAATCTAATATTCAGGGATGACAAAAATAACACACAAACAACAACGAAACAGATATACATAGACAAATACAAGACAACACTATTAATACCCGACAAACAAGAAAACAATGAAGAAAAAATGAATATAACAATACCTGTAACATATGATCTCAGAAAATACAATTATGTAACACCAATTAAAATGCAGGAAATATCTGGAAGTTGTTGGGCATTTGCAGCATATAGTTCACTAGAATCAGCAATACTCAAAACAACAGGAATAACATATGATTTTTCAGAAAACAACATGAAAAACTTACTAAACAGATATGCATTATTATGTAATAATCAAGAACCAAATAATGGAAATGATATAATCTCAGAGATAGGCTACTTAGTAGGATTGGTAGGACCAGTAAATGAGACAAATGACTACTATCAATTTTATAGTACACTTTCTCCAATACTAGAAAAATCATACCAAGTAACAGATGTATATATTATACCCAACAGAAAAAACACAATGGATAATCAACAAATAAAAGAAGCAATACTAAAATATGGAGCAATACAGACAACAGTACACATGCCAGATGATTATGCAAGTGATGGATGCTATGACATATATAATAATATATCCTTAAGACCTAACCATAGTATTGCAATTATAGGATGGGATGATAATTATAATAACACAAAATTCACTAATAAAGCACCTGGAAATGGAGCATTCCTGGTAAAAGATGCAACAGGACAAAATACTACTGGATATTATTACATATCCTATTATGACCAATCATTAGCAGGAATACACTATTCACAAAACAAGACAGGATTATACATAAACAACATGGCCTTCCCAATAAAAAACACAACAACATATAATAATGTATATCAACAGGGAATAGTAGCAACCGACGATTATATTGATCTTGAATCAAAAGATATATGGATGAAAAACAATTATCAAGCAATAGATAATGAAAAGATAGCAGCAATAGGAACATACTTCTTAGACCCCTCAACATACGAATTATATTTCTATAAAAATAACATGTTACAATACACACAAAATGGAACAATAACAACACAAGGATACAATACAATACAATTAAAAAATTACATAGAAGTAAGCAAACAAGATAACTTTACCGTAATCATAAAAATAACATCACAGACAAGTAATATAACAAGAACATTACTGGAAAAGACTTTAATAACAACTAAAAATACATCATTCATAGCCAGAAATAAAACATCATGGATAGACACTTATTACCTAAACTATGATGAAAATGGATATAATGCACCAATAAAAGTATACACTACAAAGACAATAACACCCTACAAAATTACAATTAAGCCAACAACAATATACAAAAATGAAACAATAAAACTAACAGTAGAAGCAACATACAACAATAAAAAAGTAGATGGAAACAAAATAGTCTTTAAATTAAATGGAAAAACGCAAAATACGTCAACAATAATAAATGGAACAGCAACAATACTTTCAAATTACACATACAATAATAAAGAATATTTACTAACAATCGTAATTTTAGGAACAGAAGAATATCCAGAACTAAGAGTAAACACAACACTAACAACAATACAGCCAGAAAAACAAGAAATAAATATCAAAATGAACAACCAACAAATAACAACAGAAGCACGAGAACATATTATAACAGCAAATATAACATTACCTGATGGACAAATAGTAAACAATCTGCCTGCAACACTCACAATAAATGATCATTCTTATCAAACAACAGTAATAAATGGAACAGCAAAATTTAACTATAAATTACGGTTGAATGAAGGAATATATCCTATGATACTTAAAATAGATGAAACAAATACTACTCAAAAGGCAATAATGACAAGACAATTAACAGTAATAAAACAATTAGTTCAGACAATTTCACCCAATACATTCATTAAAAATGAAAAAATAAACATAACTGTAAAACTAAAATACAATGATTATACTGGAAAACAATTAATATACTACTTAGATGGAAAAAATATAGGAAATGCCACAATAGAAAACAAAACAGCAACAATAGAATACTTAACACGGGATAATGTAGGAGAACATAATTTAACAATAAAATTAAACATAGATGATGATACTAATGATTATAAGTATAAACAAACAAGTTACACACATGAAATAACAATTTATGATTATAATAGTCAATATGGAGACTTACAAGGATTAACAAACACTCCCGTTTACTATGATTATAATGATAATAGTAACCTGTCAACAAGGAACTTAGATGTAAAAGCAGAGATTATTAGAAGAACTTACACATTATTCACATTAAATTTAACATCAACAAAAGACTGCCAAATATACTACACTACTGATGGTTCAGATCCCAGAACAAATGGAATATTATATCAGAATATGATATCAATAATGGATAATCCTCCAATAAAATATTATGCAATAAATGATAATCAGAAGACACCTGTACTGACATGTCAATATGGATGTGAGTCAACACCATATATTACCTCAATAACAAAAAGAAACCCTGCAGGCTCAACAATAGCACCATTCTATTATAATTATATAAATATAACAAGCATGATGAAAGATACAAAAATATATTACACAACAGATACATCAACACCAACAATAAACAGTACATATATACAAGATAAGGGAACAATAACATGCACATCATCAAATAATCATGAGACAATAATAAGATACTTCACAATACACAACGGAATAAAAAGTAAAATTTACTACATAATACCAGCAAGCTACACAAGTGAAAGTACACATGACTACAATACACAACCAGAAATATACTATGAAAATGTAACACAACTAACAAATGAATCACAGGAAATAAAACTAAGAACAAACAAAGCAGGAATAATATATTATACAATAAATGGGGAGCAACCAACAACAAATTCAGAAATATATCAAACAGAACAAATATTAACACTAACAACAACAAATAAGATAAGAGCATTATTTATAGATGTATATAATAGAACAACATCAATAACAATAGAAATACCAAAAATACAAAGAACATCACAAGTAACCAATAATCCTATAACAATAATTCAACCATTAACAAACATGAATAATGAACAAACAATTAAATTCGTGACAGACAATTCTAATAATAAAATATTCTACACAACAGATGGAACAAATCCACAGACAAGTAACACAACAAAAACAATAACAGCAAATAAGACACTACAAATAAAAATGGGAACAGAAATAAAATATTACACACTAAATACAAAAAACAATAAAAAATCAAATATTACAATATACACGGCACCAAAAACACAACTATCAGAAATAAAAATAGATATAATAAACAACACAGATAACTACATGATACAAGTAAATAAACCATGTACTATTTACTATACCATTAATGGAGAAAATCCAACAAATAAACATACAAAATACAACTACTTAGACAAGATACAGAAAACAAACAAATTAAACATGCTAATAATAGAAAATAATACTAGTTATAGATACCAATATAAAAACGGTAATATAACCAGAATAATACCAATAAACTACACTATACAATTACCTTGCTACACAAACATAACTCTGCCTCAAGTAAATAAATACGACAATCAATACGATGAATATATAATAAAAGAAGGAATAAACGGAATAATAAAATTACCCTATGAACAAATAATAACAATAAAAGTAAACAATACCTCCTATTTATTTACAAAAATACAATCAAACAACACATATAATATAAGAAATGACACATACTTCATACCATTAGATGGAAAAAATCCCTACAAAAATAATAATCACAAAGTAATAGAAGATGGAATACAAATATACTATGATAATAATACAACAAATATTATAATAGAATATTATGACACATTAAAATATCAAATAAATCAATTTAGCACGTACTACTCAACAATACCAATAAATATAGAAAATACATACATACAACTACAAGATTATATGATATTCAACATAAACAATAAAGACAAAGCAATAATTGAATTCAACAGAATACCATTAGAAGGATGTGACATAGCAATACGATATCAACTAAAAATGCAAAATAACTATACAGGTAATTGGCAAACAGACTCATACAAAACAATAAATAAAAACAAACTACCAAACATAAAATACACAAATGGAAACACAATACATTACCTAAACAATGGATATCCTGACTACATAAACTTCTTAAACGGACAAAACACAATAACATCAATAACTACAATAGATGGACAAACAACAAGAAGAACTTATGAAATATCACACAAAGACTTTGAAGAAATACTAAAACAACAAAACACGTCAATAACACAAAAAATACAACAAATAAACAACACTAATAAAAAATACACTGGTGGAATTGATAGCTATGCAATAACAACAATAAAAGTATCACAGAATGCATTCCAGCGATGGTTAAACAGGACAGACTATAAGGACATGTTAGCTGTATATACATATTACATAGTAGCATTAAAAACAATAAATATTTATGATGATTATGCAAACTATCAACAATATATATACAAGGTTACATGGAATCGACATGAAACAACAATAATACAATGTAGTGCAAATGCATCTACAATTAGAATAAATTCACTAACACCAACAATGGGAATGGATATTTATGGTGATAATATACTAACAATACTGTTTAGACTAGAAACAACATCTAAATTAAATATAATAGAATCAGAAATGTTAAATATGATACGTAACAGGACAGGAGACAGGAAAATAAACTCAACGATAGCTACAATAATACAAGAAATTCAAAATAATGGAAATATATCCTATATAATATTTGATAATCTAGTAATAATTATAGATAATACTCATAACCTATCACTATCAATAAACCTTGAAACAGGACAAGTAACCGACTACATGCTAAATGAAAGCATAGGTCATAGTGCAACAGTAACATGTCCTTTATGTAATTACAATAATGAAGAAGAAACAATAGATATGTATTCTCGTTTAACGATGACAGAAGAAAAAGAACCCTTATCCTATTCAGAACAAATATTATACATAATAGGTTCTAACCTATTCAAATATGGAGGATATGGAATACTAAATATAATAAATGGTTTAAGATATACTAGTAATAATCCATTAATCATATTAAAGCTTTTATTTACAGATAACATGTTTTCTGCCTCAAATGACTGTTATAGTTTGACAAAGCTTATCATTTCAGAGGATCTTAAAACAACTTTCGGATTAGCACTATCTGCTGGGAAAACTATGAATGATTGTATGTATTCAAAGAAAGAACTGTTTAAAAAAATTAATAGGTTAGATACCCATAATGGACCAATTAATTTTTTTAAAAGTATACCTGGATATTTATACACCACCCCTCAAATTTATAGTGAGGGTCTAGTTGATAATTCATATAGGACGTCAATTACAAAAGATGATGGTACAAAGGGAGTTTTAACGATTAAAATTAGAAATAATTTTTCTTTTGATAAATCGAATGTAACTTTTGAAGAGTACAATGGTGAAGGTTATGTAATGTCAGAAGAAGAAGCTAACAGATATCTTCCAGAGGATAATTTAGGTAATTATGTGCAGAATCATTTATTTAGGCCTATATTCGAGCTTTTAAGTATGTAATTGTGAAATTTCATCTTTTTAAAAGGATTCTATATTATGAATTCTAAAAGAAAAAGTAAATTTATTGTGTTTAATTTTATTATTTTTTCTTTCTCTTTTCTTTATTTCTTTAGTATATTATGCAACGGGGTATGTCAGATATATGTTTTGCTTTTTTCATGGTTTTTTTTTAATAATGTGTTTATATTATATTTTAAGAAACAAAATTCCTATAATTGAAAAATAAGAGAAATTAAAAAGTTTTATTCTGATAAACTAGAACCATTAAATATAAATAAGACATTTAAATTTACATATAGTTGTTCTAGTATAACTACTTGGAATTTATATTAAATTTAGTCCATCAAAAAACATTTTTTGGATTCTACTGTGTGGGTTTGGATTGATTTATTGGGGAGATTATAAAAAAACATTGAAAATTTTTCTTAGTACTACTCTCAGATTAGTGGAGAATATATACCTTATATATCATATTATCCTTTATAATCAAAATATCCTATAATATTATTGATATTCATTCTATTTTGTTTCGAATTACTATACTTATGTTCGACTTGGTAAAAAAGAGTGATTATATTATACAGGATTTAATTCAAAATCATTAGAGGATAAAAACTAATGTCCTGGAAAATGAAGATAAATTAGAAAACGAATGATTAATGGAATAAAAGTTATTGTCTAAATTTGGTTGAAAATAATTATATGTGGTGATTATAAAAAATGATTGTATAAAATGAAATACTAATTAAGTTTGATATAATAATCTTTCTTTTGATAACTATGATGTAACTTTTGAAGAATACATTGGTGAGGTTACGTAATGTCAGAAGATAAAGTTAATAAAAATTCTAAGGATATTTTAATAAGTCACTGGCTGAATTTTCTTTAGAATGAAGATTTAATTCAATAATGAAAGATTTATTAATTGTGGTGATTAATTATTGAAACTTATACGAAAAAGTTCAATATCCAATTATTGGCATTATAACATTTTTTTTCTTCTGGTGTAGGAAATAGATTATGATGGCCATTATTATTAGTTATTTTATGTGTATGGTACCTTTTTTTTCACGATTTAAAGTAACATTATCTATTTGTTGATATTTTTTCGTTTTTATTTTCTATATTTATTATTATTTAATTAGGGGGGAAAACGTGTTTTTAGAGGATTATTATTTTAATTGGAACGTGTTACGTGAGAGATATTTATTTAAGGGCAGTATTATCTACACTCTTGTCTAAATTTTTAGGAATTGTTGGATTAACAGATATATATATATATATATATATATATATATATATATATGAAATTTACCTAATAAATTATATAAAAGGACAATAGTTGAAGTAAGTATTGGTATTTTATTATTAATTATATTTATAATAGAAGTTCTGTATGATTCTATTTTGGGGTAATTTGAATATTATTAACAGTATAACCTTTTAATCACGGTTCTTTTTTTTTGGTGGCGGAAAGGTATAATTGATACATTTTATGTACTTTTAATATTAAAAAAATGATGAAACAGTATCTCTAATCGGAATAAAAAGAGTTATAATTTTTTTACGCAATATTCTTAGTTATTTTTTTTTATATTGTATATATTCATATATCTTTTTAGATATATACTCTAGATTTAATAAATAGTAAACAATGATGTTAATCATTTATTAGAAAATAAAATGATTAAATGTAGTTTAATTTATTATTAAAATATATATAATATTGAAAAAAATTAACCCTTACCTTTTTTGATTTTCAGTATTGTTAATGTTGAGCGAGTAATTATTTGTTATAAAAGAAAAAATGGAGGTTAATTTTGGATAAATTTTCTATTTATCACTATACACCTATTCTTTTTATTTTTTAACTATCAGTACCATTTTTTCATAAACATTAAGAATATTGTTAAGTAAATCAATGAGTAATTGATAACTATTTTTTCATAATCTTTTAGTTTTCTAAGATCAAGGCCTGTAATTTTGTATATCATGTTACCTGTTGACTTGGGAAATAAAACTATTGTCACTATCACTAATAAGATAAGATTTATTAAAGTTAACGATGAGTTAAATATCATAGTATAGTTTAAACTATAGTGATATGGATAGGAGTAATGTAAATAGTAAAATATTACTAATGGAATTATAAATATTAAATTATTATCCGTGATTGCAACATAATAATCATAATTATTTAATTGGTTTGTGTTATTTTCTACTATTTTCTTATTTAATGATGATGATCTTAGAATTAGCATTATGCTAGTATATCCAAGTACTATAAATGTTTTACTAAATACATACGGATTAATAATTAATAGGTATATCATAACTAATATTATTATTAAGCTCATTACTTCTGCACGTGGACGTCCATTTAATAAAATTTTTTTACCAGTAATTCTATAAAAAATATCTATTCCTTCGTGTTTAGCTTTATTATCTACATATTTTAGAGGACGAAATGGTATTCTTAAGAAGCCTATATAACAGCAATACAGCATAAAGAAAGCGATTATAATAAACTCTAAAGTATAATTTTGCAGGTTTAATATTTCAGGATTCATTATTTTTCTCTTCCTTTTTTTTAATTTAATTTTATTTTATTCTTGTTTTTTCTAGTGTTTAAAAAATATTATTATAGTTAAATTTATATTTATTATTATTTATATATTTAAACTAAAATCAGTTAATAAAACAAAACAAACAAAATGCAGGGGTGTACTTGAAAGATATCCCCTAATAAAAATAAAGTATCACCAAATGCATTCCCGTGGTGTTTAAACAGGACAGACTAAAGTCCTATATTATCCGTATATACATATTACTTACTAATATATAATAAATTTGAAATAATGGAAATATATCATATAACATTTGATAATTTAGTAATAATTATAGAATAACTCATAATCTATCACTACAAATAAACCTTGAAACAGAACAAGTAACAGACGACCTGCTAAATGAAAACATAGGACATATAATAATTAATTACATGTCCTTTATGTAGTTTTAATGAGAACTATATAACTTTGGAATTATAGAATAGTGATTATATATCTAGTTTACAATACCTTCGATTGCCTAGAATTCCATATTTACCTATCTTTTTTTTGATTTTAATATTTAATAAGGGTTTTTTTATAAAAATAGTTATTTAATAAGAGAGCATGTATTTGGGGGGGGGAATTATTTTATTTAGCTGTTGCGTTCTGATTTTTAGTTTCTTTGAATGTTTCTGTTTTGTATATTATTTTTGTGAATGTCATGAATATTATTGTTCCTATAAATATTTCTAGTGGAAATAGTATTAGAATATCTTCTGGCACAATTAATGCTAATAGACATATAGCTCCTATTGGTGGAAGATACGTTTCTGTCCTATATATTAGAAGTATTGTAATAGTTATTGCTACTATACTTGTAACTGTTATAGGTATATTGTAAGTTATTGTGAATATATATCTACACAGGCATCCTATGATTGCACTTATTGTTAGTAGTATGATTGGTTTCAATGGTTTTTCTCGTAATTTACCATTTTTTTTACTAAATTCGATGAATGCTACAATAAGTGGTGGTGCAATTATGAATTTTAAGTCAACTGCACATGCTATGTATGTTACTACTACAACTATCATCACACGTAGTGTTATAAGAAGGTATTCCTTTTTATTTGGCTTGTTTAATGCTTTGAATACTTCTTTTGTTCTTAATTGTTTTCTAACTTCTATTTCATTAAACAGTATAACCAGTATTGTTAGGATGATTGTTGACAGGGGATAAATATATCCTCTTGATTGTAGGAGTACTGGTAATACAATAGCTGATACCATGGGTGCAAGATCTGTTCCGGAGTATGCCAGTAGTAATTGACCAATAACAAATGCTAGACAGAGTTGTTGCCATAATGGCAGTGGAACATATTCTACTATGATAACTCCTAGAATAGCACAGGTAGATATGCAGGTTAGCATTCTTTTATGATTAACAGTCCATGCATGTTTATGATATAATAGGTAACCAATACATAATGCAGAGATTTCTGGAAATATGACTTCTGTGTTATGTATTATTTCAGAGGAAGCAAACATTACACATACTACTACTAATGTCATGTAAAATGATATCATGAACTGTTTATTGTCGAGCATATTCATTATATTAAACCCTTTTTCCCGGAATCCTTGAGAACAAGTAAATTCTCTTTTTTAATATATACTTTGTACGTTATAATTATTATAAACTAGGGGGTATGATATTAAAAAGAATACTGTAGAATTATCAATTTGTAATTTACATGTAACTACTATAATTACAGAAGGCATTGAAAACTAGAAAACAGTAATTATACTATGTGGAATTAATGATTGTTATTAGTTTAAGTGGAGATAATATTAATTATATTAAAGAAAATCTAAATTAAGAGTACTTAGTTATTACTATAAAAAAAATGTAAATTGGTAGGGGGGGGTGGGGTTTAAGTTTACTAGATATCAAAGAAACTACTTATTTATTTTTAGTAGTTTTTCTAGTTTTTCCTGTGGTATGTTTAGAACTTCACTAACCTCATCTATTTTTTCAGAGTTACTTAGATTTTCATGGTTCTCTGATAGTTGTCCCAATGTGTTTTCTTTTAAGTTTTCAGAGATTTTCATACTATTTATGATTTTATTTTTATAGTTGTCAGTGATTTTCTGTTGTTCTTCTTCATATGATGTGTCTTGGCTGACTTTCATCTTCTTCATATTATCGAGTGATTGTTGGTAGTTATTTATTAAGTCAATAATATCGTACGTCTCTGTAAATTCAACTACTTTTTTTAGTGGGTAATGGTTATGTATTTCTGATAATACTTCTAATAGAAATATGATATGATCCTTATTGAATGGTTTTACTCTATCCTTGTATGAGGTTAGGCCAATACCTGCATTAAGTTTATAGTTTAATTTTTTTAAATCTATATCATCCTCAGGATATTCTTCTTCAAGTATTGCTGGTGCTCTTTTTGATATTTTTTCTTCAATACTTGTCGTGTGATGCTGTATTGCTAATTCTTCAAAACTATTATAATGTAGTAATGTAATCTGTGTTATATTATCTTTTACTGTGATATTTATAACTTTAAAGCAGTTAAGGATACCTGAAACTGCTACTTGTTTATTTCTGTAATGTAATGGTAGTTGTTTGTCGGGTAATTCCTGAAATTCCTTGGAATAGATCAGATATCTTACATTTTTTCCGGGTTTTGTTATTCTTGATGTAGTGTACAGGTTAGTCGGCTGGTATAGTAATTGTCCGACATGGTAATGGTTAATAACTTCCTCTTCCAGGTCTACATCATATACATATGGATGATATAGTGTAGGGTTTAACTGTTCTTTAAGTTCCTTCTGTTGACCCTTTGATAACGTGGTATAATCAATCTCATCGGTTAGTTTAAAGAGGTTTTCCTCCTCTAGAAATATATTTTCTCTGTCTATAGAATCCATACTAATAAAACACTTCCCATCTACTTTATTATACTATGATATGTTTGACATTATACATTAATATAAATACAGCCGTTCATGTTTAATAATATTCTTTTTTAATATAATCTTTCTTTGAACTATTATATTTTTTTAGTATTTATTTAGTGTTATATTCTATCTTAACCTGATTTATAATATTAATTACAATTCTCTGAAAAAATAATGTCTTTTATTGTTTTTTATTATTAACCAGGGATTATTTACTTAATCTGATTGATATTTTTTATAGTAAATTACTTATATTATTGTTTTGTTATATATAATTGATTAAGTTTAAATTGAATTTTAATAAGAATATTATAATTAATTCAATTAATTATCAACTTAATATTTCATTAATTACTTAGAATTACACCCATTTTTAATTCTAGAACGTTTAATGAATAGCAAATTTATAACTAATAATTCAAAGGGAGGAAAATGTTTCGATGAAACATAATACTAAACTAGTATTATTCACAGTAACACTTATCATTCTACTAACAGGACTAACAGCACTATCCGCAGCAGACACTAATGATACACAAACAGTAACAACAACTAATCATGTACAGACAACAACACAGGATACAATAGAACACACAGCAAGCCAAGTACAAACAACTGATAATAAAGCAGCTGTTAAAGAAGATAAGAAAGTACGTAGTAATACTAAGAATCTTAAAAAAACAAAAGATATCACTGTAAATAACAGTAATTATAACACTTACTTTAAAAACAGTGGATTAAGTAATGTTGATGATGGAGATACTATCTATGTTAGTGGTACTATACAAGCTAATCAATCAGTTGTTATTGATAAAGCAGTAACAATAACCTCAGCTAGTGGTAGTACTGGTAAAATATATTTAAACACTACATCAGGAAGTTATTTCGGTAACGAAACTGGTAATTCATTCACAATTACTAACACAGGATCTCACACTAACATATCCAATATTAACTTCTACAATACACAGATATTTGTTAAAAATGCTACCAAAGTAACATTTGACAATGTGAACGTTACAGTAGAAAACCAGAGAATTGGATCAGGAGTTGGAGTAGTTTCCATAAGAGACAATTCCAGCTTTGTAACAGTAAAAAACAGTAACATCACAGTTAATAATAATAGTGGTAGTAGTTGTATAGTTCTTGCATGGGCAAATAACTGTACATTACAAAACAATGTGATAACAGGAAAAAATACTGTTGGAAACTTAATATACCTCACAACATATAATGTAGCAGGCAAAGATTATACTAATGTTACATTAAACAGAGGAAATAGAATAGTTAACAACACTATTAATGGACCATCAACAAGCTCAATAATATGCTACGGTATCACATTAAGTGGTGGAGATAACTTTGTTGAAAATAATATTATTAATTATGCAGGTCAAGGTATAACCACACAATGGATGAGTACCAGCTCAATTAACTGGAGCATTGGTGATAACTATCAAAGATATGTTGGAAACACATACAAAAACAACATATTAAACAATGGTTCATCATTCACAGCATCACTAAACAGTACCATAACAAACAACACATGCAGTGGAACAGTAAATAGTGGTGAAAACAGTACATTAGAAAATAATACATTCAGTGGAACAGTAAAACTACAATCAGGATCTAATGCAACTAAAGATAATGTAAGTATTATTTATCTTTATGGTAAGAATGTAGTTGATAATGTATATGTAAGCGATACAATGAATATCGTTGGGTCTAATTGCGTGTTAAAAAATAATTATATAAGTTATTTATATGTTAAACCTGGAGTAACTAATATTACTTCAACTAATAATACTATAAATGAAAAAAATAACAAAACTATCTCTAGTAATGTTAATAATTTAAGAAAGGTTAAATTTTCATCTCTTAAAAGTACGCCTATTGATTTTAATGAGAGTGAATACCAAAATGTCTATGTAATTAATGATGATAATTATAATACATATATTAGATCAACAGGTACAATAAGAACTCCTAAGGTACGTGGTAATACATTATTTATTGTTGAGTCACTTCCTGATAGTATACCAGGTATTCAATGTGGAACAGCAGCTAGTGATTTCGCAAATTATAAAATGACATTTGTTGGTAAAGATAATTTAGTATTAAAAAATAAGTTCTTAAGTGCAATTGCAATATGTAATGTAACTTTTATTAATTTTACAATTGATATAACTGATACTTCAATTTATGATTATTATCCTTATGCTCTATATAGTGATGCAGATGATTCAAAAACAAATCTATTCCATAACATAACAATTCATCAAGTATATGATAGTGAAAATCTGATGGATGAGTTAAATTGTGTATCATTAGAAAAAAATACAATTATAGAAGATTGTACATTTAATGCTACTTTACCATCAAATTATATCAACTGGGATACCACAAATCATCCAATGTCCATTGCTGTTAAAATAAATGGTAATAACAATATCCTTAGAAATAATAACATATTCGTTAATGGAACTGATACTCTAAATGCTTCATACAATACAATATATTCATGTTTAGTAACTGGATCAAATAATACAATTATTAACAATAATATTTCAGGCATAGCAGAAAATTATTTATATCACATTAATGTAAGAAGTTCTAATAATACAATTTGTAACAATAACATCACAGCAGTCTCTGATGATTATTGTTCTGGAATAATGATGGAAGGCATTGGTTTCCAAAATAACACAATTTCCAATAACTATATTAACTTAACCTGTGGAATGGATTCTAGTAATCCTATAACAAATGCAGAAGATGTAATTTATGGAATCACAATCACTGATTTCCTGTATAGCGGAGGAGCATATACTCCTGGAAAAGGTAATATTACTAACAACACAATATCTAATAACACAATAATAGCTACAGGATACAATACCTATGCTATTGAACAGTTTGGTGGAGATAACACAACCATATCTAATAATACCATAAACATGAGTGGTTACACACCTATGGCTGTTGGTGTTATAGGAGCATACTGTAATATAACTAATAATAACATATCAGTTGCTGGTGAATATCCTGGTGTTATAGGTACTGCTGATTATCTTAAAGGAAGAACCGTAGGAATCTACAATTACTTTGGAACTAATAACACTATAACTAATAATAATATTAAAACAATAACAGGTCCAGGAATAATCCTAGAAGGACAAGCAAATACCACAGTAACAAATAACACAGTTAAAACAACCAATAACACAAGAAGTATAACCACAATATCAGGTAGTAATGGTAATGATATTGAATATAACCTATTAAAAGCAGATGGCACTGGTGGAGATGCTAGTGTAAATGCTACCTCAGAGGACACTGTTAAAAATAATGGTGTACTAAAAACAAATACAACAATAACCACAACACCTGTAAATGGTAAAGTAGGAGATACTGTAACAATCACAGCTACTACTGCAAACATAACTGATGGTAGTACTGTAACATTCACAGTT
>CACZOU010000041.1 GCA_902782945.1 uncultured Methanobacteriaceae archaeon | reverse complement strand
GTAATGGCTAAAAAGATGAAGCATACAGTACCTGATTATGCATACAAAATCGAAGAAATCAGACAACCTAAATTCTTAAGAGATAAAGCAATAGAATTAGGAGTTCCACCAGGACCCTTATTTGGAAAACTACAGGCAGGAAAACCTGTCACTGTAGATGATAAAGTAATTAATCCAGAAGAAGTACTAGGACCACCAAGAAAAGGTGTTAAATTCGTTTTCAGTGGAGATACTATTCCACAGGAATCAATGATAGACTTTGCAAAAGATGCAGATTTACTTATTCATGAAGCAACATTCACAAAGGATATAAAAGAAAAATCATTAGAAAATGGACATACAGTAGCAGAAGATGCTGCAAAAATAGCAAAACAGGCAAATGTAGAAAAATTAATTATAACACACTTATCTAACAGATACACAGATTCAAAACCATTAGTTGACGAAGCACGAAACATATTCGAAAATACAACATACGCAGAGGATTTCATGACAGTTATAATAGAAAACAAAAAACCAATCACAATCAAATAATAAAAACAACACTAAAAAACAATTTAAAGAAAAACAACTGAAATTTTTAATTAACATAAAAAACAGAAATAGAAATAACTAATAATAAAACAACGTGGTAACAATGGCTTTATTTAATAATATAGAAATCGATAAAAAAATCATCCCATTTATTCAGAAAGGAGAAGGAGTAGGCATAGTAAAAATTGATGGCATGGGTAAATGCTCAGTAAGACTAGAATCAAACCAGATAATCATAGAACAATATGAATCAAGTCAAAGATCAACAGCAATACCATTACCAGACATCAACCTATTAAGCTATGACCAAGGAAATTTTATAAACGAACCAAAAATGCATGTAGGAGTATCAGGCAGACACTTCGTATTTGCAGGTGTAGACAATAATGACGATGAACTACAACGTTTCTACAACACAATCCTAAACCTTAAGGAAAGAGAACAACAAAGAAATCAACCAAACCAAAAACCACATCACAGTGGAATGCCAAGACCAAATCCAAACGTAACAAATCCAAACAAAAATCCAAACATCAACAGACCACCAGTAAATAATCTAGAACCAAACAACCAACCACCAAGAGCACCACAACAAAACACACCAGAACCAAACATGCCAGTAAATGAAAATCCTGATTTCCCAGTAGATCAGCCAGAAACAGAATACATAGAAGAACCAGTACAAACACAGAAAATAGACCCAGTTGAAGAAATAAGAAGATACTATGAACTAAAAGAAGATGGAATAATCACAGAAGAGGAATTCGACAAAAAGAAAAAACAATTACTCGGTATATAAAAACAATATACTCTTCATCACCATTCTTTCTTTAACCTTATTTTTTTCTAATAACTAATTTTTATAAAAGTGGAATCTATGAAACCAAGAAATATAGTAAACATGTTAATGGGCACAACAATACTATTATCAATCATAATAGTACTAACAGCACTATATCTACGATAATTCCTAAAAAACATATTTTCCATAAACAGATAATTCAATTAATCTGACAAAAAAAATAATAAGAAATCTTAGAAAAAATAATAAAAAAATAATAATAAATATAGTAACTAACGAGATTATAACAGAATAACTTAATATAATAAAATATAATTTTTTAATCATAAATTTAGGCGGATTAATATAATGAACACTCCATGGGTAGAAAAATACAGACCACGAACATTAGATGAAGTAATAGGACAAGAACACATAGTTGAACGATTAAAAAGATATGTAGATGAAAACTCCCTACCAAACATAATGTTTACAGGAACAGCAGGAGTAGGAAAAACAACCTGCGCACTAGCACTAGCAAAAACATTACTAGGAGACTACTGGCAACAAAACTTCCTAGAACTAAATGCATCAGATGCAAGAGGAATAGACACAGTAAGAAATGAAATAAAAAGCTTCTGTAAACTAAAAGCAGTAGGAGCACCATTCAGGATAATATTCCTAGATGAAGTAGACAACATGACAAAAGATGCTCAACAAGCACTAAGAAGAGAAATGGAAATGTACACAAAAACATCATCTTTCATACTATCATGTAACTACTCATCAAAAATTATAGACCCAATACAATCAAGATGTGCGATATTCAGATTCACACCAATCAAAGCAGCACAGATAATAAGAAGACTAAAATACATAGCAGAACAAGAAGGAATAGAAGCAGAACAATCAGCACTAGAAAACATAGTATACTTTACTCAGGGAGATATGAGACGCTCAATAAACATACTCCAAGCATCCACAACAACAGACAACAAAGTAACAGAAGAAGCAGTATACGATGTAATAAGCAGAGCAAAACCAAAAGATGTACGAAAAATCATAAACAAAGCATTAGACAAAGACTTCATGGGAGCAAGAGACCTGTTAAGAGATGTAATGATAATGGAAGGAGTAAGTGGAGATGACCTCATCACACAATTCTACCAAGAAGTAACACAGATGACATACGAAGGAATTATACCAGAAGAAAGCTTTGTAAAAATAATGGAATACATGAGTGAATGTGACTACAGAATAAGAGAAGGATCTAATCCAAGATTACAATTAGAAGCTTTATTAAGTAAATTTTTAATAGTTAAACAGGATGCATAAAATTGAAATGGGTAGAAAAATATGCACCTAAAACATTAGGTGACGTACTTGGAAATGCCAAAGCAAAGGCAGAAATAGAAGTATGGGCTAATAAATGGCTACACGGCAATCCTCAGAAACCATTATTATTAATGGGTCCACCAGGAATCGGAAAAACCACCATAGCACATTTAATTGGAGAAGAATATTTTTCTGAAACAATAGAGGTAAACGCTAGTGACAAAAGATCCTATGACATACTTAAACGTTCAATAGGAGAAGCATCAAAAACAAGAAGTTTATTCCAGTCAGGATATAAACTACTGATTATGGATGAGGTTGATGGTATAAGCGGACGTGACGACTCCGGAGGAGTACGTGCAATTAATGATACAATAAAAAACACAAAACAGCCAATCATAATGATGGCAAATGACCCCTACAGTAAACGATTATCATCAATAAAAAGTAAATGTCAGGCAATCAAATTTACAAAAATTCATACAAACTCAATAAATGCACGACTCAAAAAGATATGTGCACATGAAGACATAACATATGACCCTGAAGCATTAAAAGAACTAAGTAAACAGAGCAGTGGTGATCTACGTTCTGCAATCACTAGCCTAGAAGCAGTAGTGGATAGTAATAGAAATATTACTAAAGAGAGCGTTGCTGTAATATCAGAGAAAGATGGAGAACAAAATATCTTCGACACAGTAAGAACAGTGCTTAAAAGTAAAAACCCTGACCATATCCGTGATGCAATGCGTGTAGATGCACAGCCACAATTTCTCATAGAATTACTAGCAGAAAATATTCCACGGGAATATGAAAGAGTTGATGAAATTGCAAAGGCATATGACATGATTTCACTAGCTGATGTAAATCTTGGAAGAGCATTCAGAACACAGAATTATACATACTGGAAATATGCTTTCCTATTTATGGGTAGAGGAGTAGCAGCTGCTAAAGAAAAGACCTATAAGAAATTCACCAGATATTCTAATTCAACAGTCTATAAGAAACTATCAAAGAGTCGAAAGAATAAAAATCTTAAAGAAGCAGTAACTCATAAGATGAGTGAAAAGCTACACACATCACCAAAAGAATTAGAGAAACAATTACCATTCTATGAAGAACTCTTTAAAGATAATGAAATAGCATATGATCTTAAAGAATACTTCCAACTTGAGGATGATGAAGTAAAATTATTCCGTTCAAGAAAGATACCTGCTTCAGTAGAGAAGAAAAGAATCAAGGAGCTACGAAAACAGCAAGAACTAGAAGAAAAAGAAATCCAGAAACAGAAGAAAGAACAGGCCAAAATGGACAAAACAAAACAGGAAACAAAGAAATCAACCACTACTAAGAAACAAGAAACAAAAACAACTAAAAAGGATACAGATAAAACAAGTAATAAAGGTGCAAAGAAAAAACAAGTAAAGAAAACAACAAAGACAAGTAAAAAACCTGAAAAATCACATAAAACCAGAGAAGATAAGAATAAAGAAGAAAAACCACAGAAAAAATCTTCAAATAAAGATAAGAAAAAGGATAAGAAGAAATCCAAACAAACTACATTGTTTGATTTCTAATAATAATCTCCTATTCTTTTTTATAAGAGTCTAGAAATTAAACAATCTTTTTTTAGTATTAATTTTAATAATTTAATTATTTTACTTTAGAGGGAAGTGAGTAATAATGTTTTTTTATGCAGATAATATGATGAGATTTGCTTTTTCAGAACAATTAGATGATAATGATTATGAGCCGGGATATGCATTGATGGGAATTCCATTTGACAGTACCACTAGTTATAGGGCAGGCTCCCGTTATGGTCCTAAAGCAATAAGAGAAGCATCATATAATTTTGAGGCATATAATTTAAGATATGATACATCATTATCATGTTATAATTATGATATTGGTGATGTACAGGTTAATTATGGTAATTATGAGGAAACAGATTATATGATAAAGGATACAGTTTTATCTCTTATTGATATGGGTCTTTCTCCTATAGCAATGGGTGGAGAGCATACTATAACTGCTGGCGTACTTGGCGCTATTCATGATTATGATGAGGAATACTTTAATGATTTAACTGTTATTCATTTTGATGCTCATTTTGATATGAGAGATACTTATCTTGGTGAAATATATTCACATGCATCTGTACTTAGAAGAGTGCATGAGATGAATCCTAAGGAAATTATACAGTTAGGTATTAGATCTGCAGAGTATGATGAATATCAGTATGTGAAAAGTCAGGATAATATATCATATTATACTAGTCAGGATATTCAGGATGATAAAGAATCTGTACTAGGAGTGTTAGAGAAGGTTAAGGGTCCAGTATATCTCACAGTTGATATTGACGTGTTAGATCCTGCTTATGCTCCATCAGTAGGTACACCTGCTCCATGTGGTTTAACTCCACGTGACATGGAGGATTTTATTGAGGTGTTAGCTCCTAAGGAAACTATTGGTATGGATTTAGTTGAGGTATCATCTGACACTATTGGTGATTCTACTAGTGTGAATGCTGCTAAGATTATCTATGATTTCTTATGTCTTCAGGAATTTTAGTGCTTGGTTAATTGTTTAAAAGGTAATATAAAATAAACTATATATTATTTAATAAGAAATTGAAATTTATAAGAGGGATTTATTAATGTTTCCAGTAACAAGAATGAGACGTATGAGGACAGATGAAAGAATTAGAAGCATGTTTCGTGAAACAAGTGTAGATATTAGTGATTTTATCTATCCATTATACATTAAAGAATCAGCAGAAGACGGAAAACCAGAAGAAATAAGTACAATGCCAGGACAATACAGGTACTCAGTAGATGATGCTATAGACTTTGCAGGACTACTAGAAGATAGTGGACTAACCTCAGTAATTCTCTTCGGAATACCAGACCATAAAGATGAATATGGTTCAAGTGCATATGATCCTAACGGAATCATACAACAAACAATCAAAGGACTAAAAGAACAAACAGACCTAGTTGTACTAGGAGATGTTTGCATGTGTGAATACACCGACCACGGTCACTGCGGAATAATAAAAGACCAATATGTCCAAAATGATGAAACACTAAAATACCTATCCAAAATAGCAGTAAGCTATGCGGAAGCAGGTGTAGATGTAGTTGCACCAAGTGACATGATGGATGGAAGAGTACTAGCAATACGTGAAGGATTAGATAATAATGACTTCATAAATGTACCAATATTCTCCTACGCAGCAAAATACGCATCCAGTTATTATGCACCATTCAGAGATGCAGCTGATTCAACTCCAAGCTTTGGAGATCGTAAATCATATCAGATGGATCCAGCTAACTTTAATGAAGCTATAAGAGAAGTAGAACTTGACGTACAAGAAGGAACAGATGCAATCATAGTTAAACCAGCACTTCCATACTTAGATGTATTAAGAGAAGTTAAACAAACATTTAAAATGCCAACAATAGCATACCAGGTAAGTGGAGAATACTCCATGATAACAGCAGGTATTGAAAAAGGATACATTACAACTGATTTATTATATGAATCATTACTATCAATTAAACGTGCAGGCGCAGATATGATAATCAGTTACTTTGTACCACAATTATTAGACATAGAATAGTCTAATTCACTAACCTCACCTTCCTTATTTTATTATTTTATTATTAAATTTAACAGAAGTTTAATTATTAAGTTTCAACATAAATTAAAACTATAATAAAACTTATAATATTATATTTTAATAACTTATCCTTTTTAAATGATAAACATCTACCAAGGATAATTAATAAATTATTTTTCATTTAATCATATGATTATATAGGAGACACAATACCTATGATGTTAACTAGTCAAGATATAGCTAAACTAGGAGAAATAGCTACACTACTTGAAGTTAGTGCATATCCCAAGCCAGGTAATGTTCATAGAACACAGGACTTTGAAGATATGACCTATGAAGATTTCTTAATAAGTAGTGCATCCATACGTGAAAACTTGTATATAGCAGCATATAATGGATCAAAATATTATCCTAACATGCTAAATGCAATAAATATAGGTGAATGCATACTTGGCTGTATAAAAGAAACTAATAACCTAGTAAAAACCAACACTAATCTTGGAATAAGCATGTTATTAGTACCAATAGCAGCTACTTTTGGAGCATTATCAGAGGAAGATTCAATAAAAAATCTACCAAAAGCTATAGATACTATTCTAAAAAACACAGAATCTGATGATGCAATAGCATTAGTTAAGGCAATTGTATTAGCAAATGCAGGTGGAATGGACAATAAAACATCAGAATATGATGTAAATAATAAGAACACACTTGATGATATAAGAAAAAATCATATTAACATGCATAAACTACTAGAAATGTCTTCAAAATATGATAAAATATCCTATGAACTAATAAATGGACTACCAGTAATTCTAAGTCAAGGATATCCAGTATTTAAGAAGTATGATGAAAAGTACTCACGTAATGATGTGACATTGGAAATATACTTAACAATATTAGCTAACACTCCAGACACCTTAATAAATAGAAAATATGGTGAGAAAGTAGCAGAAGATGTATCCAAAAGAGCTAATATAATACTAAATGAAACAGAAATAGGTACAAAGGAACGGTTATCAGAACTAAAAAGTTTCGACATATTTCTAAGAAATAATAAATACAATCCTGGAACAACCGCTGATTTCACGGCAGCATCACTCTTTGTAGGATTAGTAGATAAATACCTAGAAACAGGCATATAAAATAATGAATTGGGAGGAAAAATACTTGAAAATAGATAAAATAATAAATGAACTACACGAATATGAAAAGAAATTCCTAGATGGACTATCAAAGGATTCAGACATATCACCAGAGGATATGGCAGAACTCGAAGAAATGCCAATAAAAGCAGTAACTAGTGCAGCAGGAATGCTTGAAGCAAAAGACATAATCACAGTTCATAAAAAGATAAATGAGTATATAAGCTTATCTGATGAAGGAAAAGACTACGCACTTAATGGATTACCAGAACATAAAATACTTAAAGCATTACAGGAATTCTCAGAAGAAGGAATAGATGAAGTACCACTAGCTGATGTCATAGAAAAAGCAGGTGTAACAAAACAACAAATGAACTTCTCAATAGGAACACTCATGCGCCATAACTGGGCAAGAATGAACAAAGGAAAACTCACAATAACAGAAGAAGGAAAAGAAGCAAATATAAAAGAATTACCACAAGTAAAATTCCTCAACTATCTAGCAAAAAACAGACAAGTAGCAGAAGAAAACTTACCAGATGAATTCAAGGATTTACGTAAAGAATTCCAGAAACGTAGAGAACTCTTTGACATAAAAACCACACAGGACTTCCAATTCGACCTAAATGAACTAGGAAAAGAAATACTAGATGAAGGATTCACAATACAAAACGAGGCAACACAACTAACACATGAACAACTAAAAAATGGAACATGGAAAGACCTACACTACAGAGGATATGATATAACAGCATCTGCACCAAAGAACTATCCTGGAAAAATACATCCACTACAACAAACAATCGAGGAAATACGAAGCATATTCATAGACATGGGATTTGACGAGGCAAAAGGAACAATACTCGAATCAGCATTCTGGAACTTCGACATGTTATTCCAGCCACAGGACCATGCAGCAAGAGAAATGCAGGACACATTCTATGTAAGTAATCCCCCAACAGCAAAACTACCAAGCAGAGAATTAGTAGAAAAAACAAGAGCAGAACATGAACACGGTGGAAACACTGGCTCAGAAGGATGGAACTATAAATGGAATGAAGATGTTGCAAAACAAATGGTTCTAAGAACACATACAACTGGATTATCAGTAAGATACCTATCAGAACATCAACCACCACTAAAAATGTTCTCAGTAGGAAGAGTATTCAGACGAGAAACAATCAACTACAAACACCTACCAGAATTCCATCAAGTAGAAGGAATAGTAGCTGGAGATGACATGAGCTTTAAAAACTTACTAGGAATCCTAAAAGAATTCTACAGAAAACTAGGATTTAAGGTAAGATTCAGACCAGCATACTTCCCATACACATACCTCTCAATAGAATCAGAGATTTATGTACCAGAAAAGAAGAGTTGGATGGAACTAGGCGGATCTGGAATGTTCAGACCAGAAGTACTAGAACCACTAGGTATAAAAACACAGGTAGCAGCATTTGGTCTAGGAATAGAAAGACTAGCAATGATGAGATATGGAATAGAAGATATCAGAATGCTATACCAGAGTGATATAGGCTGGCTAAGAAAATTACCTGTAACAAGAAACATTAAAGATTACTAATAATTATCATACAAAATAAACTTAAAGGTTAGATTAAAAATGGTATATAATTCATTAGAATTAACATTAGAAGCTATAACTAATACAATCACAATGTTAGAAAAAGAAAATAAGGCTGAAAATGAAGAAAAAATAGAAGAACTAAAAAAAGAGAGAAAAAAAATACTAGAAGAATTAAAAGTATTCTAGATTGATCTCTTTTTTAGTATACAATCAATATGGGGGTTGATTGAATGGAACTACTAGTAAGTGCTATAAATCTGGAAGAAGCAAAAGAAGCAGTAAAAGGTGGAGCAGATATTCTAGATGTTAAAAATCCTAAAGAAGGATCTTTAGGAGCAAATTTCCCATGGGTTATCAGGGAAATAAGTGACTATGCTGAAAACATGATTATAAGTACAACAATAGGTGATGTACCATACAAACCTGGAACAGTATCCTTAGCAGCACTAGGAAGTGCAGTATCTGGGTCAAACTATGTTAAAGTAGGATTATATGGACCTAAAAATTATGATGAAGCAGCAGATGTGATGAATGCTGTAACAAAGACAATTCATGACTATGATGACTCAATAACAGTAGTTGCCTGTGGATATGCTGATGCATACAAGGTTGGCTCAGTAGAATCAGAACAAATACCAGAAGTTGCACATGATACTGGATGTGACATAGCAATGCTTGACACATACATTAAAGATGGTCATAGATTAACAGACCACTTAAACAAGGACCAGCTAAAAAACTTTGTAGATAAATCTCATGATTATAATCTAAAAGTAGCACTAGCAGGCTCAGTTAATGAGGGTAATGTACAATTACTAGAGGACATTAACTGTGATATAATGGGTGTGCGTGGCTGTGTTTGCACAGGTGGAGACAGAAACAAGGGTACCATTAATCATGAATTAGTAAGAAAATTAAAAGATACATTTAATTAATATTTTAGATATAGATATTACTAATAGATATTTTGAAAATTATGTTGTTTTCTTAATTATCAAAATGTAATTATAATTGTGGATTGATATAAAAAGGGGCATAATATGAGTAAATATACAGATAAATTAACAAAGGCAGAAGACACATATACATTTGATGATTTTCTTATAAAACCAGGATTATCAAGTATAGAGCCAAAAGATGTTACATTAAACACAAAAGTGTCAACAAATTATGATTTAAACTTACCAGTAGTTAGTTCTGCAATGGATACTGTTACAGAATCCAGTATGGCAATATCTCTAGCAAGAGAAGGTGGATTAGGAGTAATTCACAGAAATTTAACAATAGAACAAGAAGTTAAAGAAGTTAAAAAAGTTAAATATGCTAATGAATTAACTGTAAGAGAAGTAATAACAATATCTCCAGATGAAACAGTTGAAGATGCACAGGAAATCATGGATATAGAAGAAATCAGTGGATTACCTGTAGTAGATGATAATGACATAGTGGTAGGTATTATCAGTCGTAGAGATATTAAACCATTAAGGGGAAAAAGACTAAACAGAAAAGTTAGTGAAGCAATGACCCATAATGTAGTAACAATATCAGAGGATACTGATACTGAGACAGCACTAGACCTAGCATATGAAAATAAGGTTGAAAGATTACCAGTAGTTTCTGACAATAATGAAATTGTTGGTATAGTAACAATGAAGGACATTCTTGAACGTAAAAAATACAGCAATGCTGTACGTGACAAAAATGGCCGATACCTTGTAGCAGCAGCATGTGGGCCTTTTGACATGGAAAGAGCTATGGCATTAAGTGATGCTGGAGCAGATATTATTGCTATTGACAGTGCACATGGACATAAAACCGATATCATAGAATCAGTACGTGAAATGAATAAAAACGTAGAATCTGATGTATTACTAGGTAACATTGCAACAGCAAAAGCTGCAGAGGATATACTTAAAGCAGAAATTAATGGTATAAAAGTAGGTATAGGTCCTGGATCAATATGTACAACTAGAATTGTAGCAGGTGTAGGAGTACCACAACTTAGTGCAGTATCCAGTGTTGCTGATGTAGCAGAGGATTACGGTGTACCAGTAATAGCTGATGGTGGACTAAGATACTCCGGTGATATTGCTAAGGCACTAGCAGTAGGAGCTAATGCTGTTATGATTGGTAGTTTACTAGCTGGTACTACAGAGTCCCCAGGTGAGATGACTATTAGAAATGGTAGAAAATTCAAACAATACCGTGGAATGGGTTCTCTTGGTGCTATGACTGGTGGAGTAGGTGCTGGAAAAGACAGATACTTCCAGAACTCTGGTAGTAACATGAACTCTACTAAACTAGTGCCTGAAGGTATTGAAGGTGTTGTTCCTTATAAGGGAGAAGCTAGTCAAATTGTATACCAGTTAATGGGTGGTCTTAAATCATCCATGGGTTATGTTGGTGCTAAATCAATAGATGAAATGCATGAAAAAGCAGAATTAGTACATATAACTCCTAATGGTATGTCTGAAAGCCATCCTCACGATATAACTATTACTAATGAAAGTCCTAACTATCATCCAAGACAATAGAGTTAGACTTTAATTTAAGCCCCTTTTTTTTAATTATAATAGTATATAAAAAAGAATACTTTTAATGATTATACTATTTTTCTTCTCCAAAAAAATATTTTATTTTTTTTTTTAAAATGTTAAAAAAAGTTATTATTAAATAAAAAATAGTGTAAGATTTTTTTTTAGTGATTATGTTTTTTCTCATAGATTACTACTTTTTCTGGATTTCTACCATTTTCTAGTATGAATTTGTTCGCGTATTCAATGGCTTCCATGTATTCATTCTTGTATATTTTTTCATCACCGTATGTGATATATGTAGGTAGTTTTCCATGTCTTTGGTTGTACTGGATTACCTTGTCTACTATGCTGCGGTATTCATTCTTGGTTAGTTTTGCTTTTATTCGTTTTTTTATTTTCATGGAAATCACACTGGTAGAGTTAAGTAGTCTTCTATTTTAATATTTTTATCTATTGCTTTTTGTTTATTTTCCTTGGACATGTATAAGGATAGGTCTGCATAGTTGTACTGAGCTTTCTTTAATGAATCTATGATTGTTGATACCTCTGATAATGGTCTTAGGCCATGATATGTTTTTACTTGTATACTCATCTTTTTGAATGATAATTCCTCAGGCATGTCTATTATTACTTCCTCCGGACTTAAGTCTAGCTTGTATGCTATTGCTTCTTCTGCTTCTCGTAGATATTTCTTGTCCATTTCCACTATTTTTCCGGGATCTTCATATTGTTGTAGGTGTATATTGTCTGCCCGCTTGTATAGGTGTCTTGTGTCTATGTTTCGCATGGTTTCTTCGGGTAATCCTTTCGTGTTTCTTGTTATGTTGATTAGGTCTCCATCATCGATGTATCTTAGTTGTTCTTCTGTTACTACTTTGTCTTCCAGTAGTCTTTTTAGTGATACTCTGAACATACTGTTTACTATTCTTGTTGTATGATGCTGATATACTGTAGGATACATGAAGTAACGGGCTAGTAGTGTTGATTCTGCTGCTTGTACGCCCTTATCTGATAGTACTAGGTCATCTCCCTCATATGTTAAACTGTATATCAGCCGTTCTGTATCTATAATACCATATGCCACACCAGTGTAGTAGGAATCTCTCATCAGGTAGTCCATCCGGTCTACGTCAAGGTCTCCTGAGATTATTTTACCATACTTTGTGTCGCCATCAATTATGCTTGTTATGAGCTTGGTGTCGAATTTATCATTTATTATATCGGTTATTGTGGAATCACTGATTATTTCCTTGGTTACTGTTTCATGATCATGTTTTAGTGCTCTTTCAGATACGTGTGAAAATGGGGCATGTCCTATGTCGTGTAGTAATCCGCAGACTCTAAGTAGTTCTATTATTTCATTGTCTAGTTCTAGTTGTGTTCCTATCTTGTTTGCTAGGAAAAGGGTGCCTATTGAATGTTCGAATCGGGTGTGATTTGCTCCAGGATATACTAGGTTTGTGAATCCTAGTTGTTTTATGCGTCTTAGTCTCTGCATTTCGACGGTGTCTAGTATTTTTAATTCAAAATCTGTTAGGTGTAAGTCGCCATGAATGCTGTCTCTTATAAATCCCATTCTCAACATCTCTTGTTTTATTATTATTGATTTTGTATTATATTTTATTGTTTATTGTACTAGTTCACTAACTTCCTTTTTATGTAGTTTTCGGATGCGTTCTACTCCTTTTATTTCCTTTATTACTTTTACCACGGATTTTGGTAGTAGTGCTTCCCAGTCTTCATTGTTTAACATTCTTCTTCTTACTTCTGTTCCTGAGTATATTGTACGATTGAATAGTGGTGGCTGCACTACTTTCATGTTGTCTTCCTCGAATAATTGTTGTACTAGGCTGTTTCCTGAGTATACTCTGCAGAAGGGTGGTGTTAGCATTTTAACATGTCCTACCCATAGTGAATTGCAGGATATGTCTTCTAGTGGTATAATGTAATATCGTGAGGAGTCTATTTTATGTTCTCGTAGTGCTTTCGTCAGCATTAATATTCTTTCTCCTCCTGTGAAGGGGTTGGAGTCTGTATGGCTTTTTTCTGCACTACCTATACCTATTATTAGTTCATCTACTTCTTTTAGTGTTTCTTGTATTACACTAATATGTCCATTATGAACTGGTTGCATTCTTCCGATTAATAAACCTCTGTTTTCGTCCATATCTAAATCACATTTATATTTTTTTCTTATTTTTATTATCTGTTATCTATTTATATTTTTTATTAATATTTATAGTTTTAATAAGCTATGCTTATTTATTGTCACGTTTAATTAAAAATACTAAATTATGTAACATTTGTATCATTTTTTTCTGTTTGATTCCTATTTGTTAGCAAGAAAATTAGCTCTCATTATTTCTTTTCATAATTCTATTATTCCTTAGAATAAAATTTAAATATCATGATTAACAAATTATTATATTAGTATTATGTTACTAATACATAATTAGTCCTTTAGGGTAGTGGCAATCCTACGAGACTCTGGATCTTGTGACAGCGGTTCGACTCCGCTAAGGACTATTATATTAAACTATTTTTTTATTTTTTTTATTAATTATTAACCATATTACTAGGAGTACTATATGAGTAATTATTATTCTAAAACAATATATTCTAATAAAAATTTTAACATCATAAAACGTGATGGTGCAATAATCATTGAATCAAAAGTAGATAATAACCTGATAATATCATCATGGCTAAATGCAGGATATCAAGAAAACATGACACACATAGTAAATCAGTCAATAGAAGGAAATGATTATAACGACATAGAACACAAAGGATACCTTGAATTCCAGAAGAACTATATGAAACATTTAGGCTTAAACCCAGAAACATCAACTGGCCTAATAACTTCAGCATGTATGGACAACTATGCTATATCAACCAAGACATATAAAGAATTACAAGTAACAACAATCGTAACTGCAGGAGCAGATAAAAATGGAGTAAAAGCAGGAGATCCAGCATCATTCTATGAATATAATAATAAATACTACCTAGACATAGGTACCATAAATATAATAACAATAGTAAATTGTAACCTAGAACCAGGAGCACTAGTAACAGGAATAATAACAGCAACCGAGGCAAAAACCAGTATATTGGAGGATTTAAAACTAGAAAGCCAATACTCCACAAACATAGCAACAGGCACAGGTACTGATGGAATATGTATCATATCAAACAAATCTAGCGATAATCATATAGAAAATGCAGGTAAACACTCCAAATTAGGAGAACTAATAGCAAAATCAGTTCAAGAAGCAACCAGAAAAGCATTATATTTACAAACAGCAATGAGTACCGAATACCAGAAAACAATACTAAGCAGATTATCAAGATTTAATATATACTTCGACACACTTTTTGATAAAACTGAGAATATAAGTAGAACTGAATATGCAACACTCTTCTATGAATTTAATAATAACTCAGAGAAAATAGCACTAATAAGCTGTTTAATAAACCTAATAGATGAAGTACAGGTAGGCCTACTAGAACTTAATGATATAAAAGTACCAGCTACACAATTATTTAACACATTATTTAACAAAGAAAGTGATTATACATTTAACTCCATAGATGACATATTTGATTGTTTAATTTCATCAATAAATAATTATATAATAAAAAAATAGTAGAAAAAGTATGGGGGTTGATTTGTGTTATTTTACAAGTAATATTGGTAAATCTACATTTTTAAGAGTAGCCTGTGCAAAACTACCAAGGATTGATGATTTAAGGCCAGTATTTCCATGGGTACCAATAACAATCATATCTGCCTCACTTTTTAGTGTAACAGTCATAATATCATAATTAGGACTTCCAAATATGATCATACTGCTTGTTTTAACATCCTCAGCTACTGCCATGTCAATAATTTCCTGTACATATTCATGGGCTCTTTTTTCCTGTTCATCATAAGGTATAGTTGCCTTCTGATCCATAATATTAGTTACTATTATCTCAGCATCTAATCCTTTTGCTAGTTCTATTGCCTTTTTTGCAGCTTTTTTTGATAAGTCTGATCCATCTGTTGGTACTAGTATTTTTTCTATCATATCGATAACTCCTCTTTATTCTATATTTTCTGTTTCCATAAATTTATCTGTAACTGTTTCAGGGTCGCCCTCTGTTATTAGTTTACCATTATTAATAAGTATGCTGCGTGTTGATACTTCTTTTACAAAGTCCATTGTATGGCTTACTATGATTATTGTTGTTTCTAATCTTTCATTGATTTTCTTAAGTGAATTTGCCACGGTTCTTAATGTTACAGGGTCAAGATCTCCGAATGGTTCGTCCAGTATTAATATATCAGGGTTTGATGCTAGTACTGTTGCAATTGCTACTCTTACTTTTTGTCCTCCAGATAATTCTATGAATTGTCTTGTTAGTAGTGGTAGTGGTAGGTCTAATGCTTCAAACACTGGTTTACTGTATTCTATTACTTTTTCTATGTCTATACTTGGGAATAATAAGTCTAATATCTCTGAACTTAAATTTATTTTCTGTAGTTTTTCTATTGCCTCTGTTCTTGAAATATCGGTTAGTTGGTATAGTATATCTAGTGTTTCCTTGCTTAATCCTAGTTCATCTGCTTTTTTATTTGCCTGATCGTATACTTCATCCATTTTTGGTGATAACTTGGATGCTATTTGTTCTAGTATAGGAGTATGTGGGGTTAGTGCAAATTCCTGATGCATAAATCCCATGTTCTTCCTGATTTGCATACGGTTTTCTCCGTAGTCATTCATACTGGTCCATGTATCACCTGTTAGTATTTCTATTCGTCCGCTATCCGGTTCCTCAAATCCTGCTATCATTCTTAGTATTTCTGTTTTTCCTGAACCTGTTGGCCCGATTATTGATAGTATTTCTCCCTTATTCACGTTGAAACTTACATTTTGGATTGTTAGTACGTGTCCTCCGCGGTAAAGGTAGAAATCTCTTGTTAGATTTTCTACTTTTATTATAGGTTGAGTTCTGTCCATTTCTGCTATAGGATATACAGGTTCTTCGTCTGATAGGAATTCCTGGATTATTGTTTCTGTATCATTTATCTCCTGTACTTTTCCATTGAAGATTAACATAGTTCTTTTAGTTAAGTATCTCTGTATTTCTGGCTGGTGTGATACTATAATAATTGTTGTTCCATATTTCTCATTGATTCTTTTTATAGTATCCAGTACTTCTTTCTTCTTATGTGGACTGCTCATTGTTGCTGGTTCGTCTAATAATAGTATTTCTGGTTTCTTTGCTAGTTGTCTTGCTAGTACTAGTCTCTGTTTTTCTCCCCCACTTAGTACTGGTGCAAAATGGTTTGCTTTTTCCTTTAATCCTACAGTATCTAGTATATCCAGTGCTTCGTCCATGTATTCATCTTTCACTGTTTCTATGTTTGCTGTTGTCTCGTCTCCTGTTTTTATTCCTACCAGTTTGTGTATTACATTTTCTGCGACTGTTGCTGACCATAATCCGAATGATCTTTGCAGGTGGATTGCTGTTTTTTCTTTGAGGTCATTCTTGTATTCTGAGTAATTATCTTGAGTGATTTCTAGATCGTCTATTATTATTTTTCCTTCATTGAATGGTTCCACTCCTCTTAATATTCTCATGAGTGTTGATTTTCCTGAGCCACTTACTCCCATTATTCCATATATTTCATGGTCTTCTACTTCGAAGGATACATCATCGAGGGCTTTTATCATATTGTTATCTTCTAGTTTGTAAATTTTTGTTAAATGTTCTACTTTTATCATGAAATTACACCGTGTTACATGGTTTGATGTTTATTTTCTCTTTATATAGTATATATGGAGTTTATTTTAATTAAGATTATATTTTTTCAAGGTTTATTTATTTCTATTTTATTATTTGTTTAATTATTAAAATATTTTTTATATAATATCAAATTTTATATATTATTTTTCATAAAATAGTATTATATTAGAGGATATGTTGTATAACCACTAACATATCTTCTAATAGATATACTTTTGGAGAATAATTATGAATATGAATATAAAACGTATATTCTTATTAACAACACTAGTATTCTTACTAGTGGGTCTTGGTGCACTAAGTGCAGCAGATTCACCAGGTAATGTTACTACCACAACATCCCATGCTAGTGTTACTACCACAACAGCTTCACATGCAGATGACGTGGTAACAACGGATACTAGTGTTAATAAGAAGACTAGTTTAAAGACAAGTGTCTCAAAAGAAAGTAATGATAAACAACTTACTTCCGAGAAGAAAACTAGTACTAAGAAAAATACTTCAACAAAACAATTAAAGACAGATAATGAAGTGAATCTTTACGTATCAGATTCTGATGGATCTGATGAAAATGCAGGTTCACAGGACGCTCCCTATAAAACAGTAGGAAAAGCTATTAGTGCAACCACTAATGACTCCGTGTATAATATACATGTTGCTGCTGGAACATATAAAGGCGTAGGTAACACTAATCTTACAGTACCGGGAAATAACACTATTAACTTCATAGGTAGTGGTGTAAACAAAACTGTATTTGATGGTGAAGTAAATTATGATATTCAACAGAATGGTTTCTACTGGGGATCATCTGATAATTGGAAAAATTATATTAATGCAACAGGTAACTGGTTTATGAACATAACACCAGGTAATGGTAAAATAACAATTACTAACATGACAATGGAAAATGCATGGGTAAAAGGTGGCAGCAGTTTTGCAGCATATAAACAAGCACCAATAGATAACTATGCAACACTAGATGTGATTAATGTATACTTCTATAATAACCATTGTGGTGTTGGAGCAGCAATAAGAAACAGACCAAATGCTACATTAACAGTAAATAACAGTATCTTTGACTCTAACCGTAAATCTGACAGTACAGGTAACATGGGTATAATATATAATAATGGTACAGCATACCTTAACAACCTATTATTCACTGATAATTATGCACGTTGGGGAACAGTAACAAATGACCATATATTATATATAGCTAACTCAACATTAATGAATGGAAAAGGATACGATGGTACTAGCGGATACAAGAACGGTCCTGGTATATATGTTAACACAGGTACAGCTGACTACTATCGTCAATACAAAGTAACAGATATATACACAAGTATAGAAAACTGTACATTTATCAACAACAATCAATGTGATATAAACATAGGATCTGGAGATGTCTCAATAATAGGAAATAAATTCATCAACTCCACAGGAATATATGAATTAAACCCTAGATATGTAAGTGAAACATCACACAATATAACAAATAACACATTCAGTAACATGCAACCATCAACACTAACAGTTACAATGTTATCAGCATCAAAACCAGTATACGCATTCTACAGTGCATCCAGTGTATTTAATACAACAATAAATGGAAATAAAATAGATGTATCCAACCTATCAACAGGTTATGGATTATACCTAACAGCAAATTCTTATGTGTATAACAATACACTAAACAATTACATATACCTTAACGGTAACAATAACATAATAGCAAACAATACAGTAAAAACACTACGTGACTACACAGTAACAACAAGTAGCAGTGCAAAAAATAATACAATAGTAAATAACACACTATCCTCTGGAATGTTAAGTGGAGACTTATCAGTAAGCTCAAATAATAATAACATAGTAGAAAATAACACACCAAAAGCATCAATAATCATAGTAACAAATAATAACTACTCACAATACTTTGATGCAGATGGTAAAATTATACCTGGAACAATACAATCTGGAAGTAAAATATTATTCTCAGGAAATATAACAAACAAGAAATTTGTATTCAATAATATTAATGTTTACCTAGCAAATAATGATACAGCAGTACTATATAATTCATCAATAATCTCAGAAAATGATTCCAGAATAGCTATTGATGGATTAAAAATCAATAATACTGATTCAAGTATAGGTTATGTAATCCTATTAAATTCTACAAATAATAAAGTAATAAACTCTGAAATTAATGTTAACACAAATGGTAAAATACATGCAATTATATTAGCTGATGATGAAAATACTATTCAATCAACAAAAGTAAATGTTGTAGGACCATCAGTAGATGTAGACTGGTCTAAATATCCTGTTGGTATAACAAACACTATAGGTATACTAGTACAATCATCTGATAACTATATAAACATAACTAATGTAACAGTTAAAGCAAATAATAATAGAACAGCTTATGGTACAGTAGATGGTATTGATATACAATCACCAACAGCCGGATTACTAGTATCTGGAAATACATTATATAATACTAGAATTAATGTTGATGGAGATATGTATGCATATGCATTAAACATTGCACGTGCAGAGGAGACAAGTACTTCACTTTCATACTTCACTGCTAACAGTAATAATTATGCTTATGCTTTACAAATATCTGGACCATCATATAATAATAACATAGCTGGATATGCAACAGCAACGTCAACAAACGTTTCATATGGTGCATATTTAACTGGTCAATGGTCAGGAACAGTAACAAATAACTCCCTAGAAAAATTCTATATACAAAATATTACAGCACCAACAAGTATAGGTGTAGAATTAGAAGGAGTAAAAAACACAACAATAGGCAATGCGACATATAGGTTATATGGTGATAAAAACACAGGATTCATAATCATAAATACTAATAATACAAGAATCTATGCAATAACATCAACATCAACATCCGGCAACAAAAATAATACAATGATGACAATAACTCGCTCAGGAAATGTAACAGTAACAGGTAACACATTCAACCAAAAAGTAGGAAATGGAATAATAGTATCACAGTCAAATAATGTAAACATAACTAAAAACTACCTAAACATTGGAAACATAACTGGAGGAAATGCAGCAGTAACAAATGAAACATCAGACAATGTTACAGTTGAATCAAACACTCCTACAATAATATTACTAACAGATGAAACATACACTACATATTTTGATGAAAATGCAACACTAAGAGACAATATTAACTTTGATATATTAACATTAAACGGAGATTTACATAATAAGGATTTAACATTTAATAAAGCTGTAACATTCCTAAACAGTGGAACCTACACTATATACAATGGAACAATAATATTCCTATTAAATGGTGGAGACAGAAACCTTAACTATATAAACATTAACAACGTAAATAAAACAGCTATAAGAACAATACAAGACCCTACAAACTCATCATATCAAACAAGCATATACATAAAATATTCAAACATCACAGTTACCGGAGATAACCTCTCAGCAATATCCTCAAACAGTAGCGAAGGAACTTCATATGCTTACATATCACTAAACTATGATAATATTACTATGACTGGATCAAACAGTACAATAGTAAACTTCACAGGTCAACCAAATTCTAACCCAAGATGGTCACCTAGTGGTGCAATAGAATTAAACTATGATAATATAACATTAAAAGGAAACACAGCAAAAGTACTTGATGTAACAACAGCTAATGTATATTTCAAATATAATAATGTAAAATTCGATGGAGATAACATAACTGTTATAAATGCTAACAATGGATTATTAAGCTACTATGACGGATTCCAATACAATAACATAACAGGTACTGGTGATGATATATCTGTCATAATATACACTAATGATTCAACAACCAATAATAAAAATTGGTATTATAATAATATCAGATTAAACAGTAACAACCCTGTATTAGCATTTAATGTAACTAACGCAACTAGAATATATTTAAATGATAATACCATACTAATAAATGCTACAAACGATGAAACACCAGTTATATCAGTAGCAAATGGATCAAGAAACGAAGTAACAGACAACTACATACAAGCACTAGATGTTGCAGGTGACGATGCAGTAGAACAGACAGGAATCACAATAAACAACAACCAGCCAGTAGAAGGAAACTACACAGTAATTATAAACACAAACATCCCAGAAAACACAACAATCAACAAATACATAACAATACAAGCAAACGCAACTGATGTATTTGGAAATCCAATAAATGGTACAATCGCAATATATGCAGATGGAGAACTAATAATATCACAGCCATTCACAAGCAACGTAACTGCATACTATGTACCAGAAGAAGCAGGACGTAAAGTAATCACAATAACATACACAGATCCTAATGGAGTATATGCTACAACCAATGTAACTAATAATCTACAAGCACTACTAAACAATGCAATAATCACAATAGACCCAGTAAACACAACAATAAACAAAACAACACAAATAACCGTAACAGTAACAGGTGAAGATGGAAGAGCAGTAACCAATGGTACAGTAGAATTAATAACAGAAGATGAAACATATCTAGGAACAGCAAATGTAACAAATGGTGTAGCAACAATAACAGTAACACCAACAGAAATAATAAACACAACAATATACGCTCACTACCTAGGAAATGAGTTATACAATGAAACTACAGCAAACACAACATACACAGTAAATAATATAAAACCAGCAGTCACAGTACAAAACATGACTTGTACCTCAAATACTACAACAGTAAACGTTAAAGTAGTAGATGTAAATGGTAACAATATAGCAGATGGTACTGTAACAATCCTAGTTAATGGTAAAACATACCAAGCAAACGTAACAAACGGTATAGCAAGTATCACAATACCATCAGGTGCATTAAAAGTAGGAAACAACATACTATCCATAAACTATAATAATAATACTTTCGGATATGAACCAGCAAGTACAACATACTACACTAACGGCACAAAATATGGACCAGTATACTATGTAGCAGTTAATGGTTCAAGTAGTAATAATGGAAGAACACCAGAAACACCATGGAACTACACATACGCATTTAATACAATAAGAAACAGTACATATAATAATTCATTAATATACATATTAGATGGAGTTTACAGTGTAAATAGTACAGTATTATTTAATAATGGTCTAACACTTAAAGTAATAGGCTATAATAATACAGTATTAAATGGAAATAATAAGAAAATCAATGCATTCAATATACAAAATGGAGTATTATCAATAGAAAAATTAACATTCAAAAACTTTGCTAATACACCAATCCTAAACAGAGCAAATAACACAACCATAATTGGAAATAAATTTATGAACAATAAAGGAATCAATGGTGGAGCAATAAGCAACTGGAATGCAAATAATGCTTTAATAACAGGCAATATATTCCAAAACAACACGGGAATGTACGGTGGAGCAGTATACAACAGAGCAAATAACACAATAATAACTAACAACACATTCACTAAAAACAATGCATCAATATCCTCAGGAGCAATATACAACATAGGAAGAAACACCAAGATAACAAACAACATATTCACAAATAACCATGCAAACACACTTGGTGGAGCAATAAACAACTGGGAAACTCAAAATACAATAATTACAGACAACAAATTCAATGGTAATCAGGCAAACTATGGTGGAGCAATCTACTATCGTGGAACAGGATTAAAGCTAAACAACAATAACATGACAAGTAACACTGCCCGTGTTAGTGGTGGAGCAGTATTTGTAATAGGAACATCTAACAATATAACAAATAACAACTTCACAGCTAACAAAGCAAGAAGTGGAGCAGCAATAAACAACCTTGGAACAAACACATACATACGTGGTAACACAATAAAATATAACACTGCAAACACAACCGGTGCAGCAGTAAACAACTGGAATGCTAGAAATGCAACTATAATAAATAACACAATACACCACAACCAAGCACAATACGGAGCAATATACATAAGAGGAGCAAACAACACAGTAAGATCCAACAATATATACAGTAACAAAGCAAGTATTAGTGGAGGAGCAATCTTCAACATAGGAGTAAACAGTACAATCTATGGTAACACATTAAGAAGCAACAATGCTAACAATTATGGTGGAGCAATCAATAACTGGAATGCTAGAAATACAAGAATAACAGGTAACAACTTAACATACAATAATGCAACCTATGGTGGAGCAATTAATACTCGTGCAACAGATACTATAATCATGGAAAACATTATAACAAGAAACAGTGCAGTCAAAGGAGGAGCAATTCTTGACACAGGATATACTTCAACACTAATGAACCATAACAATATAAAAAATAATCCAACACAGAATGGATTAGAGGTAGCACACTAAAAAATGTGTGATTATTGAAAACATATGATGATGAATTCTAGGCAAATAGACTGGAATTCCTTCTATTCCTTCTTTTTTTAGACCTTTTTTTATTCAGATATAATAATTAACATGTAAACCTTTTCTGGGCATGATTTAATTATAAAAGAATAACATATTTTCTACTTAATTTCTATAAACTGATTTCTTTTCTTATTTTTGTCTAGTTCTATCTGATAATTATGTTTATCCTTATTGATTATTCAATTATTTTTTAATTAAAATAAATTTATATCATATTTATAATATAAATATAAATTGTTCAAGTAAAACATATTTATTATATGACTTATTTGAATATAAATAAATTCAAGGAGTTAAAACAAGAATATGTCAAAGAAAACGACTTTATTGTTTGTGATAACTCTTATGGTTTTAATTATAGGAATATCAGCAGTAAGTGCAACTAGTATAGCTGATAACAGTACTAGTACAGCAACTGTTGACAGTCCTCATTCAACAACTCATGCAGTATCAAGTGATATTGTAGAAGTTGATCATAAAACCACAGAAGTATCACAGGCAAAAAAAGAGATTAAGACAGATAATGTCACAAAGGAAAAGACAACAAAAACCACAAAGAAAGCATCTAAGAATTTAAAGAAAGATACACAAACACACATTGTAACAAATAAGACATACACAAACTACTTTACAAACGGTTCATTAAATGATAATGTAACAAGTGGAGACACCCTTGACTTACAGGGAAAATTTATCTCATCACAATCATTTAATTATACAATGACTATTAACAAGCCAGTAAACATAATTTCAACAACACATGATTCTAATATTTCATTAAATTCTACAAGTACGGATTTCTTCGGAGCAAGCTATGGAAACGCTTTCACAATACTACGTAATGGTTCAGGAAGTAACATTACTGGAATATACTTCTACAACACACAATTATACATAAACAACACAGAAAATGTAACCTTAAATAACATAACTGTTATCAATGAAGACCAGGTAGTTGGTGGTGGTATAGGAGTTACATCTATCAGAGGAAATTCTTCATACATCACAGTAAAAAACAGTTATTTCAGAACAAAAGATAATGGTGGACACAGTACACTAGTGGGTGCTTATGTAAATCATTGTATCTTTGATAACAACACCATTGTTGGAGTAGGTAATATAGGTAACTTAGTGTATTTAACCACATATAATGTGGATGTACCTGACTATAATCATAGTAATGAATATAACGTTATTTCAAATAACAGAATTTATGGACCAAACACTGCTCTAGCAATATGTTATGGTATAGGTATTGCTGGTTCTCATAATATAATAGAGAATAATACAATTGAATACAATAAAGGACAAGGTATTATAAACCAGTGGGGTAGTGGAACAAGTACCGAAGGT
>CACZOU010000040.1 GCA_902782945.1 uncultured Methanobacteriaceae archaeon | reverse complement strand
TGTTTGCTACTGACACGTTATCATATGTGACATTATTTGCTAAATTGCTTCCGTACTGTGTTCCTATTTCCAGTACTGCCTGTGCTGTACCATTCACATCGTTCATATCACGGTATGCCCACGTCTTAACTGATAAATTATTTTCCTGATCATCATATGTATTATAGTTAGCACTGACATTATTCACAGTAGCATTACTAGTCGGTACTTCCATTGTTATACCACTCATTGAAATAGTCTTATATTGTGACTGAAGCGTGAAATATGCTCCTGCACCAACAGCACATACTAGTATTACTGCTATTACTATTATTGCTAGGTTTTTGGTTCTCATTTAGATTTTCTCCCTATTATTTGTTAGATATATTATACTATGTGAATTTAGTTATTTATAATATAGTTAACAGGAGAAAAATATTCTATATATAGTAATATTAGTAATATTCGTCTTCAAATTCTTTTATTCTAGGGGCTATTACTTGATTAAATTTATCACTCATACCAATATGCCACTTGATGCATTCATCCCAGTTATCTTTATTTGTTGAATCTATATTACATACAATACCAATGGATGATGATTTATTGTTTTCTTTATTTCTCCAGAATAGTTCAATGCATAACTCCTCTTCTATTTTTTCTTTATTATTAAATAGGTATTCAAATAAGTCATTATTATCTTCTATCCATATTTGAGTTAAGATGTTTTTCTTCTGGGTGTTGACTGTTAAACTAAGATGTGCTAGTGATGATTTCACATCAGTTAATTTCATATCGTAGAAGTTGTGCTTTGTTGGTTTTCTTTCTTTTAAGTGTATTTCAGGATGATTTCTTATATAATCTGCTAGTTTAGTCCAGTACTCTAATTTTATTAAATCTGTTTCTGAATCTTTGTTATCGTTAACCTTTTTAACTGCTTTTGACCAGTTGTTCGGTTCACATATTACTTGGAATTTCGGTGCTGCAGGGGAATCGCCTATCCTGAATAATCTTATTTTACATAGGAATATATTTATTGTATCATCCAGGTGTTCATTTAGCCAGTTTACAGCCTGTCTGTGTTCCTCTTCAACATCCTCAACTATCCATATTATTGTTGTTGCATCTAATCCTGAAGCGTATGTTATAATCTTTCCAAGGTGATCATGATTTGTATGCTCTAGTTGATTCTCAATCACTATTGTTTCATCATCCCCGTTTCTTGCAAGGATATCTAATCTATATTTACCTGTTGATACCTCTGTATCCACTACTTCTATATCTATGTTTAGTTCATTGCTTAGTAATTCTATGTTTTCTTCCTGTGCTAGCCAGTTTGTGAAGTTCAGTGCTTCATGTGGCCATATTTCTCTTAGTGGTACTTCTTCTAGTGTTCCCAGTTTTTCTGTTGTGTACATTTGTATCATTCCTTATTAGTTTATTTGTTGGGGGATTGTTATGTAATTTATTTTCTATACTGATTATGAAACATTCCTGTATAAAAATTAAAAATAATCTGATTGATTTTAATTTTATTTAATGGTACCTATTTTATAATACTAGTAGTACTGTTTAGTATTATTTATAGTATACAAATAGTATTTATTGATTTATATAGAAAAAGAAAAGATTAAATACTACTTTTTTATATATTATATATTAAGATGAATTTAATGAATTTAATCTGCCATAGGATACCTGAGAGGAGTTTTTTCATCAAAGGACACCAATTCCCTGTATGCAGCAGATGTACAGGCTTCTATATTGGTCTTTGTATATACATAATATATGCATATTTCTTCTTTGTTGATTATAATATGCTTCTGCTGACTCTTGCAGGAGTGATGATTGTGCCAATGGCCGTGGATGGAACTACTCAGCTGTTAACAGACAGGCTTAGTAATAATACATTACGGTTTATAACAGGTTTATGTGGCGGATTAGGTTTCTGTATATTCATCAAAGCAATCAAATACTTTATTTATATAATGTAGGAGCAATGATTAAGATGAGACTCAACATCAATTGGAGTGAATGGGGTACCGGTAAGAAAATCGCAGTTATTCTTGTAATATGCTGTATCGGCTGTATCATCATAGGTATGCTGGCAGGTGTCGGCACTCCGGACCAGAATACTAAGGCTACTGGAACACAGGTGAAAATTATCTATGACGGCAGCTGGTCTGGTGCAATAGCAAATGGTGGTACAAGCAGTTCATATAGCGGTGATGGAAACGAGACAATAAACGTCACAAACTCCAGTGATTACAGTATTGTAAGTGCTACTATACAGAAACAGGGCGGTAACAGTCATGACCTAAAAGTTCAGATTATCAGAAACGGAGAGGTCAAAAAAGAACAAAATACCAGTGCTGAATACGGTGTGGTAAGCATCTCCGATTAACTATTAACTTAAATATATTAAATATTTTCTATAGTAACAAGATTAACAGTTATTAATGAAATATTTAATATCCTATTTTTTTTATTAAATGAATTATTGTAGGACTTATATTACTTTATATATATAGCGTTAATTTCTGTTTTGATGGGTGTCTGATGATTATAACTGATTTTAATAATAGACATGTGCTTATATTGAAATAAATGATTTTGTATATTTTTAATAAATTATTTATAGTATGAAATCAGAATTGTTTTCCTTGTTTTTGTTTTTTACTTCGGTAAACTTAGGTTAAACGAATCAGAATTATATATTGTATACATATGTTGCTTTTATAATAGATTTTATTTATTTATTTCTTAATTTAT
>CACZOU010000039.1 GCA_902782945.1 uncultured Methanobacteriaceae archaeon | reverse complement strand
TGAAGTTTTATTTGAATTGATTGTTTTAGTATTGCTTGATGTTAATTGTTTATTATTATTTAAAACTTTTTGATTGTTAGAATTATTCATTTTATTTATTTGGTTATCATTTATATCCATATTATGTTCATAATTTGAAGTTGATAACTGATTAATACTATCTCCTTCAACAGAAGACGTTGTAGACTCAATAATATTTGAATCATCTAGACTATTTGTAGAGTTATCACTAGCTGCTCCTACAACGCCTAAACTTAATGTTACTATAATAATAAATAATGATAAACAAATACCCACATATTTATTCATAATTATCTAACTCAGTTAGTAATTTTTTTTCATATATCTAACATATCCTTATATGAAAATTATAAAGTATTAATAATTAGTTTTTATAATAATCAATACCAATAATAATATTGATGAGGATTATATTTATAATAACCTATAATTTTTTATTCAATGTAAAAAAAATATGAAAAATAAATAATAACACCCATTTAATAAAATATTTATAAAAATAACCGTGATATCCTTGAAATTACTTAGTATATTATCAATTGAAATATAAAATATACAATATTTAATAATATTTAGAAATAATTATATTTTAAAAAAATAAGGAATAAAGTTTTTGACAATATCTTATAAAAAAATATAAGACATTAAATAATTTTATTTTAAAAAATAAGGAATAAAGTTTTTGATAATACCTTATAAAAGAATATAAGACATTAAATAATTATAAAAAAATAATTCGTTGAAATAGAATGAATGAAATTAAAAAAAAAGAGAGGAGAAATATTTTTTAAACTAATCATGTCTTTGGATTAGTTGTAGTGTTTAACACATCTTCAAATTCAAGATCAGCTTCCCATTTTGATTTACATTCACATGTGAATTCTTCTAATTCTTTCGGAATTTCTTGTTTTAAATTAGATTCAATGATTAATTCTTTAAGTTTTGAATTACATTTTTTACAATTAAATGGTCCTCTTCTAGTACCAAATCCTGCAGTATCCATTATCATTGGTATATCCACATTTTTTCGAACTTGTTTTATTATTTCAATTGTACTCCAAATCCACGGTGGATTATAAGAACCTCTTTTCCATAGATAATCCATTAATGTACCTGCATGTACTGTAGCCGGACAATATGCTAATCTCTTTACACCTACTTCTTTTGCATATTTAGCTGAATCTATTGATTCTTGAATAGCTTTTTTTTCAGGAAGCAATATTGGTTTAACCAGTAGATATGCTTTTGCTCTAATATCATATTCCTTAATATTATTGATTATGTTAACAGATTTTTCAAATGATTCATTTGTTATACCCTTATTTATTTTATTTAGACGAGTATCCTCATTAAGAGTCTCAACACCTATACCAATTTCAAATATTTTATCAGGAATAATAGAACCTAGTCGTTTAAGTGAATCTTCATCAATGTATTCTGGTTTTGATTCTACAATAACCTCTTTAATATTATCATACTTGTTGAATTCATTGAAGATATGTTCTTGTACTTTTTCATCTACTTCATTAGTATTAAGAAAACTTCCTGAAACAAATAATTTTACAGCAACATTCTCATGTGAGGATATATCTGTTTTTTCAAGTTGTTTTTTCCATTCATTGTCAAATATTTCTATTAACTCGTTATCATCTATTTCACATAATGGTGAGTCTGCAATGTAACTACACATGGTACATCCACCACTTTTAGTAGCCCATTCACATCCGCTTGTAGGTAATACTATGAATATAGTATAACCAACACAATCATATAATCTATCTTTATTAGCCCAGCTTGCAGCATAGGCCTGTAATGGTTTTTTATCTTTTTTACGATCTCTTTTATTCTTAATGTTTTCTATAGAATGTTCGCGTATTTGTTTATTAATTGTTTGTACTTTCATATTATCCATCTTTTATTATTTTCTAGTTGAATGAATTTACAATGTCTTCTAATAATCTTAGAGATTTTACTCTATCCTTACCTATAGGTGAACCTACAACAAATTCATTAACACCAATATTTTCTAATATTTCTATTTTCTCAGATATTTGCTTTGGATTTCCACATACCGCAAAAGCATTAACCATGTCATTATCTATTAATGCAGTTGCTGTTTTAAAATCATATTTTGCAAGGCATTCTCTAATTTTCCCGGCTATATCCTGAGATATATTATGACGTTCCAAAACAACTTTTGGAGCTCCGGCTAAAATATAAGCTACCACAATTCTTGCATGATTATATGCTTTATCAATATCTTCATCTATACTACAGGCAGTATATGCTGCATAATTGAATTGGTTTGGTTTCACTGATGATTTCTCTAAACCTTTATTTATCAAAGGTATAGCAACCTCAAAATCCTTTGGATTAGATGCATTAATAAGTGTTCCATCAGCAACTTCACCAGAGGATTCTAACATTTTAGGTCCCTGAGCAGCCATATATATAGGAATTGAACTTTGTACCTTTGAAGTACCACTTAAACAAGCCCCTTGTTCTATTTTATCACCACTTAATAAAGTTCTAATAGTATTAACCGCATTTTTAACTGTATTAACCGGTTTCTTCCATCTTAAATTAAGAGTTTCCATAGTGGCTTTATCACCAGGTCCTACACCTACAACAGCCCTACCATCAGAAATTTCATCTAATGTTGTTGTAGCTGCTGCTATTGTAACTGGATTACGTACATATGGATTAGAAACACCTGACCCCATCTTTATAGTACTTGTTTCATGAGCTGCTATTGCTAATACCTCAAATACATCCTTGTTATTATAATGATCAGTTATCCATACATTTTCAAAATTAATATCTTCAGCCACTCTTATTAATTCTAAAATATCATTAATTGGCTCATTAGGTAGCAGTTCTAAACTAAACTTCACAATATTCCTCCCTATAATTGTTTCCCTTAGTTATTATGAAAAAAGAATAAAAGTAAGTCAATCTCTTCATAATATAATATAAAAAAATATTTATCTATTATTATTTATTATATTTAAACTAATTTCTATATTTTATCATTTTGTTAAGATTCTATAAAATTAAATATTTCTATGTAAAGAATATTCTATATTTGATTTTCAATTTAGATACTTATCAACAAAAAAAATTAAGTAAGTTAACCAAGAAAAAGAGTATTATCATATTATCAGTTCGTACTAAAAAAAATTGTAAAATAAGTAATTAGTCCATATACCATTAATTAAGAATTAGGATTATGAATCATGTACTGTATAACATATAAAAGAATATAATAGAATTAATGTTAATTAATCCTATCTACTATTACTTTTATACAATTAATCTATTCAAATGATTCTTCATAGATTTTTACAACATC
>CACZOU010000038.1 GCA_902782945.1 uncultured Methanobacteriaceae archaeon | reverse complement strand
CGTTCTACATATTACCGAAATTTCAAATCAAAAGAAGATATTCTTAAATACAAATTAGAACTAATAATGGAAGAATATCTATCTTCTTTTGAAAATCTAGAAGAAAAAACTAAGAAAAATTACATATACACTATATTAAGCACATATTCTAAACATAAAAACGTTTTTTTAACAATTCATCAAGCTAAACAAACATATCTAATTCAACAAGTATATATGGAATACTTTCAAAATAAAATAAAAAATCCTTCAACATATGAATTATATAAAATATATTACCATATGGGCGGCATTTACAGTTTTACAATATGTTGGATTGAACATGGTATGGACGACAATCTTGAAGAGCTAGCAACAATAGGTGCAAATATAACAGAAAATTTTGATCCTGTACTCGTAAATATATAAAAATTATAATTAATTCTCATATTAAAAAAAATATGACCTAAATAATAAAAAAATTATTATTAATAAACATTATAAATTAATATATAAAAAAGTATCAATATAGAAAAAATATATTATTATATTAAATAGTTACTTTAAGGAGTGATTTGAATGGGATGGGATGATGCACCAGCTCATGTATGTAGAGGAGGAGATGTTAGAGGATTAGCATTTTGTTGTCCACCAGTAAAACCATGTCCGGTACATGCAAAATTAGCTGAAGTAGGAATAAGCCCACAGGAATTCGTAAATATTAAAGAAGAATTCGGTAAAAAAACAGAGCTAGGTAAAGGAACAGGAACTTGTTTTGGATCATTAATTTGGTGTTGTAAAGCTTCCAAACCATGTCCTTTAAGAGATTCTGTATTACAATCAATAGGCATGTCACATGACACATACATGACATTAAAAAAAGAATTAGCTGAAGAAATAGTTAAACATTCCAATGTTAACACAATCAATTATTCAGATGAAGATATTGCAACATTAGCAAGCACATTTGATATCTCATTTGAAGAAGCTAAAAAAGCATTAAATGAATCTGGAAATGACTTAAAAACAGCTATTAAAAACTTAAGAATTAAAAGTTTATAATTTATTTTAAACTTTTTTTATACTCTTTTTACTTATTTTTATAAACAATACATTAGAGGATTAATATTATGGGATTGACATCATTATTTTTAGATATGAAAGATAAGAATGTTTTAATTGTAGGCACTGGATCAGTTGGTATTAGAAGAGGTAGGAGATTTTTAGATACTGGTGCTAATGTATCTGTTGTTACTAAAGATATTAATAATGATATAAAAGAGGAATTTATAGAAAAAGGTGCTGTCTTCTATGATAACAGTCATCTTGATGAATTAATCGATAAATGTGACCTTGTTGTTGCTGCCACTAGTAATCATGAGTTAAATAAAGAAATTTCTATCAAAGCAAAAGACAAGCTAGTTAATTGTGCTAGTGACATATCCCTAAGTAACGTTATTGTTCCGTCAACATTTAATATTGGTTCTGTTACTGTATCATTATATACTGGATCTAAAAGTCCTTTAATGGCTAAACAGCTACGGAAGAAGATTCAGAGTGTTATTACTGAAGAAGATATTATGAATATTGAATTACAGGAACATATTCGAACACTTCTTAAAAAGAAAATAGAACAGCCAGAGGATAGAAAAGAATATCTTACACAATTATATCATGATGAACATGTCCAGGAATTAATTAAGGAGAATAATATTGTAGAAGCTAAAGAATATGTTAATACTATTATCAAAAAATTATAATAAGTTATTACATAATTTTAATAATAAATATAAGTATTATTAAAGTAATAGATTAATAAAGAGAGTATATACGTTATAAATAATAGATAATTCTTTTTAAAAACATTATTATTAAGAGATTAAAGAATAATTGAAAAAATTGGGAGATAATCAATGTTAGTTAATATTCGTATAGATTTTAAAATAGCAGATGTAGCTACAATGGAAAAATCATATGACAAACTAGATCGCTTGATTGAAAAAGTTCATAAAAATGTGGATGTTAAAGAAGAAGTAGTTTTAAAAACTTGTAACCGATATGAAGTTTATATGATTTTAGAAAGAGATATTAATATTCCTACAACAACATTTATTGTAGAAAAAAGTGATGTTGCTGTAAATCACCTTCTTAGATTAGCATCAGGATTAGAATCAATGATTATGGGTGAAGATCAAATTCTAGGACAAATTAAAACAGCAAGAAAAAATGCAATAAAAAATAATACTATAGGACCAAAACTAGAAAAGGTTTTCACAAAAGCAATCCATGTAGGTCAATCTATCCGTAAGAATACACATATTAATGAGGGCGGTGTATCTGTAGGTAGTGGAGCTGTAGAGTTAATAGAAGAAAAATATGGTTCATTAAAAGGTAAAAACGTTCTTATTGTTGGTGCAGGTGAAATGGGAACTGTTGTATCTAAAGCATTACTTGAAAAAGATACTAATGCTATTGTTGTAGCAAATAGAACATATGATAAAGCTCAGCAATTAGCACAGGAATTAGATGGTCATGCAATAAAATTTAATGAAATGAACGATACATTAAGTAAGATAGATATTGTTATAAGTGCAACTGGCGCTCCTCACACATTAATTAATAAGGAAAGATTATCATTTTTACCACAAGAACATTTATCTAACATGATTATGCTTGACTTAGCTAACCCCCGTGATATAGATGATGATGTTATTGAATTATCAGTACAATTATATAATTTAGATGATTTAAGATATATTACAGATAAGAATAAAGAACGTCGTGTTAAAGAAGCTGAAAAGGCAGAAAAGATTATTGAAAAAGAAACTGTTCTTTTAAAAGATGCATTGAAAGAGATGGAAATTACTCCAATATTATCATCATTAAATATTGAAGCAGAGAAAATCAGAAAACAGGAACTTGAGAAAACTCTTCACATGCTTGATATAAGTAAAAAAGATTCTAAAAAACTTGATCATTTAACACGTAGTATTACAGATAAATTAATGTATAATATTATTAATAATCTTAAGAAAGCAGCTATTGCTGATGACATACAGACTATTAATGATGCTAAAAAAATTCTCATTGAATATCCGGAACAATAGAGGACTTATTATTCCTCTTAACTTTTTCTTTTTAAAATAATTGATTATATGAAATAATATTTTATATTCTACTTTTAATATTTTGTTTATTAAAAAAAACAAAAAACATATTAAACGAATTACATAATATTATTTATATCATTTTAAAAATGAGATTAAACGATATAGAAGGCAAGACAAATGTACAAAAAAATATTATTACCTACTGATGGTTCCAAAAATTCAGAAAAATCCATCGTTCATGCATTACATATTGCAGATAAAGACGATTCAGAAATTATCATACTTAATGTAGTGGACAGTGTATATTTAACAGGATTACCTGAAGAGGATTTAATAACTAAATCTGAACTTCTCTTAGAAGAAGAGAGTAAAAAAGTTACTAAACGTTTCGAAGATATTATTAAACAAATTGAAGAGGAAGAAGGTATTGATGCAACAAATATTAAAATCACACCTAAAACATTAGAAGGTAATGCTGCAGACATTATTCTAAAAGTCTCTGATAAAGAAAATGTTGATATAATTGTTATTGCAAGTAGTGGTAAACATATGCTTGACAGATTCCTTTTAGGCAGTGTAACAGAAAAAACAGTTAGACATTCAACCGTTCCCGTTTTAGTTATTCCAAATAAATAGATAACTGTCTTTCTTTTATTTAATTCTTTTTTTTAAATTTTTTTAGTAATTATTGTTTCAAATTGTTGTTTTTATTCTATATTATTAGTTATACTTAATAAGTTATAAGTTATAACTAATAAGATATAGGTTAATAGTAATAAGATATTACTTAGATTTTTAAAAGAAATAACTAAAAAATAAAAACAAAGAAAACTAAATAATTAAATAATGCTTATTAATTAAGAAACTAACTAAAAAATATAAGTTCTTATTAATTTAAGGAAATCATTCTAAATAGAATAAACTCTAATTTTTCAGGAGGAAAAAATTTGGCATATGAAGGATATCTTAAAGATTTTCTGGAACTATCAAACATTACTGTAGGAGATACAGTAAAAATAACAAAACCTAATGTTGAACATGAGGGAATGTTACTTGAAAAACCAGATTATTCAAACGAGAATACAATAATAATAAAACTAGACAGTGGATACAACATTGGTGTAGACATACAAGACGCAAAAATAGAGAAGATAAGAGAAGGATCTAAACCAAAAATAGAACTTGACCCTGTTGATAAAGAACTATCCGACGAAAAGGATAATGTATCCATACTATCCACTGGAGGAACAGTTGCAAGTGTAATTGATTATAAAACAGGAGCAGTACACCCAGCATTTACAGCAGATGATTTACTAAGAGCAACACCAGAACTTGTAGATTATGCAAATATTAATGCAAAAGCAATATTCAATATTCTAAGTGAAGACATGACAAAAGAATACTGGATAAAAACAGCTGAAGAAGTATATAATGAAATAAATAACGGAGCGGATGGAGTAATAATAGCACATGGTACAGATACTATGCATTACACTGCATCAGCACTAAGTTTCATGATAGATACACCAGTACCAATTGTTCTAACAGGAGCACAAAGAAGTTCAGACAGACCATCATCTGATGCATTCACTAATTTAATGTCCTCAGTAACTGCAGCAAAATCAGATATTGCAGAAGTGACAATATGTATGCATGGAACAGAAGATGACACATACTGTGATTTACATAGAGGTACAAGAGCAAGAAAAATGCACACATCCCGACGTGACACATTCACAAGTATCAACATGAATCCACTAGCTAAAATACAGAATAACAAACTAACAATCAACGACTCAGAAGTAAGTTACACAAAAAGAAACGAAAACAAATTAGATATAAATACCGACCTAGCAGACAATGTAGCACTAATAAAATCATATCCTGGAATGAACCCTGAAATAATAGACATATATGTAGATAAAGGATATGATGGACTTGTAATAGAAGGAACTGGTCTAGGACATTGCTCTGATGATGTAATAACTAGTATTGGACGTGCAACTGATGAAAAAATACCTGTTGTAATTACTTCACAATGTATCTTTGGACGCACAAACCTAAATGTGTACAGTAGTGGTCGTAGATTACTACATCATAAAGTTATTCCAGTAAGTGATATGTTATCAGAAACTGCTTACACCAAACTATTATGGGCAGCTGGACAGACAGATGACATGGAAGAAATAAGAAAAATAATGCAAACAAATCTTAAAGGAGAAATGGATACAACATTATCCCAGAACTACTTTATAAAAAACTAGATAGGAGTGCGAAAAATTGTCTGAAGATAAATTTGATTATGAAGAATTAGGATTAATGATGGGACTAGAAATACATCAACAATTAGATAGTCAGACAAAACTATTCTGTAGATGTCCAAACAGTCTAACTGATAAAGATCCTGAAAGAAAAATATATCGTAGATTAAGGCCAACACAAAGTGAACTTGGTGAAATAGATCGAGCAGCATATGAAGAATCACAGAGAAACCTTCAATTTGTATATGAAGCATATAATCATCATACCTGTCTAGTAGAAGCTGATGAAGAACCTCCTGCAGAATTAAATCAAGAAGCTGTAGATATTTCCATTATACTTGCATCATTAATGCATATGAAAGTAGTTGATGAATTTCATACTATGAGAAAACAGGTAATTGATGGAAGTAATACTAGTGGATTCCAAAGAACAGGTATACTTGCAACAGATGGTTATGTCACTACAGAATACGGTAATGTTACAATAGAAACATTAGGTTTAGAAGAAGATGCTGCAAGGCGTATAGGCGAAGAAGAAGGCAAAATAGTATTTAGACTTGATAGACTCGGAATACCATTAGCAGAAATTACAACATCACCAGATATGCATCATCCATTACAGGTAAAAGAAGTAGCATACCAATTAGGACAAATCCTCAGAAGTACCAGAGTAAAAAGAGGACTCGGTACAATAAGACAAGATTTAAACATATCCATCAAAGATGGTGCAAGAATAGAAGTTAAAGGTGTACAGGACCTTGATTTAATGCCAACAATGGTAGAGAATGAAGTTCAAAGACAAGTGACACTTATAGAAATAAGTAAAGAACTACAAAAACGTGGAGCAGAAGTAGAAACAGAAATCTATGATGTAACCGAAGACTTCGCAAACACTGAATCTAAAATTGTTAAAGGTATCCTTGAAAAACCAGACAGTTGTGTACTAGCAATAAGACTACGCCACTTTGACGGACTAATAGGTAAAGAAATCCAACCAGGAAAAAGATTAGGAACAGAATTCTCAGAACACGGTAAAAAAATGGGAGTAACAGGTTTATTCCACACAGACGAATTACCAGCATACGGTATTACCCAAGAAGAGGTAGACCATCTGAAAGATAAATTAGAATTAGGTGATGATGACTCATTCATACTTGTTGCTGGAAAAACAGAAAAAGCAAACAATGCATTACATGAAATAATAAAAAGAGCAAAACAATCTATAGAAGGAGTACCTGAGGAAACAAGACGTGCACAGGGTGATGGAAATACAGAATATCTAAGACCATTACCTACTGCTAGCAGAATGTATGTGGAAACAGATATTCCTACTGAAATAATTGAACCAGAACGTGTTAAAAAAATTGCATCAGATCTTCCGGAATTACCATATGTCAAACAAGAACGTATACAAAAAGAATATAATCTTAGTGAGGATTTAGCCGGACAATTAGTACAACATAATAATGCAGATTTATTCGAAGAAATTAAGAAAGAACTACCAGGAATGGACTCAGTTAAAATAGCATCAGATATAGCATATACTATTAAAGATTTAAAACGTGACCACTACGACATTGAAAAATTAACAAAAGATGTTCTTGTAGAAATATTTAAACTTGTAGATGAGGATATAATATCTGCTGCTGAAACAGAAGTTATCCTTAAAGATGCATGTAACGATATTAAGCCAATTGATTCCGTGAAAAACAACAATCTTGAAAAATTATCCGATGATGTTATTGAATCAGCTATTAAAGAAATCATCGAAGAAAATAAAGATATGATTGAACAAAGAAAAATGGGTGCTATGGGACCTTTAATGGGTAAAGCCATGGCTAAATTCAAAGGTAAAGCAGATGGTCAAACTGTAAGTAATATTGTGAAAAATGAAATATTAAATATTGTCAACAATTAATATTTTAAATTTCTCAAAACTATACCCTCCCATTATTTCTTTATTACTTCTTTTTTCAATGATTTCTAGAATAATATAAATTATAACTACTTTAATAAAAAATAAGAAAAATAGTATTAATTGAAAATATAAAAAATAGATTTATAGACTTATTCTAATTTAAATTAGGTGGAGTAAAATCATGTATGATATAGTTATTATCGGCGCAGGTCCTGCAGGACTTACTGCAGGTATTTATGCAGGTCGAGCTGGATTAAATACAATTATATTAGATGCTAGTAGAAGTGGTGGAACTGTCAACACAGCTCCTCTAATTGAGAATTATCCTGGAATTGATAAAATTCCTGGAGAAAAATTAATGAAATCGATGACAGAGCAAACATCACAGTATACTGAGATTAAAGAACGTACAAAAGTTAAGAGTATTGAAAAATTAGATGATGGATCTTTTAACCTTAATACAAGAAATGAAACATATAACTCTCATTATGTTATTATTGGTACAGGATCTAATCCTGTAACATTACCTGCTGAGGGTGTTGAAGAATTCACAGGCAGAGGTGTTTCTTACTGTGCCGTTTGTGATGGTACATTCTTTGTTGGTCAGGATGTTCTTGTTATTGGTGGTGGAAATTCAGCTGCTACTGAGGCATTGTATCTAAACCGTATTGGTGTAAAGTGCAGTATGGTTCATAGACGTGATAAGTTACGATGCGATGCTAAATTACAGGAAGACATTAATAATGCTGGTATTAACATTTACTGGAATTCTGAATTAAAAGCTGTGAAAGGAAAGGGAAGAGTTGAAGAAGCTATCATTTATAACAAAGTTGACGATGAGGAAATTAGTGTTAAAGTAAATGGTATCTTTATTGCTATAGGCTACCATCCAAATAATGAACTTGCCCTTGGATTAGATATATTATGTGATGATTCAGGATACATAATAACTGATGAAAACATGAAAACTAGTGTTGATGGTGTTTATGCAGCAGGAGATTTAACTGGTGGAGTAAAACAAATAGTTGTATCTGCAGCCCAGGGAGCAAAAGCAGCAACCAGAATACAAGAATTACTATTATAAATGTGAAATTATGACATTAACCTCAGAATTATATAAACAAGTGAAGGATGATTTAAAAAAAGACTTCCCAGATATAAAAGATATTAAAAAAGAAGATGATACTGTTATCATCACAGGCAATGATGATATATTATGGGACATATTTGAAATATTATTCAACGGCGTTGAAAATATAGAATTCAATGCAGAGAAAGACAAAGAGCACTATCTTACAATAAAATTTTAAGAATATACAACGTAGGAGGTAAATTATTTTGGAAAACAGGATGAATAATTATTCAACAGAACAAGTAAGACGAGAGATTAATAAATACAGAACTGAAGCAAAGATAATTGTCTTAAAAGCCGTTGGTTATCCAATAGAAAGTAATTACATAGAATCTCCAGAAATAGAAGTTACCAATAAAGAACTTTTCGAGATATATGCAAAAGATCAGTGGGATGGATATAAAGTATCTAAGGATAAATATCTTTTTGACCAGAAGCTACTGCCTGATTATGCATTTCAAGTTGTTGAAGTTAGACCAGATAACTCTTATATCACAAATAACACTTCCATACTAGTATTACCCTCAGAAAATAAACTTAAAACAATTAATTCAAAACAACAATATAAAATTGAGGATGTTATAGGTCAAGAAAAAGCAAAGAATAAAACAAAGATAATAACAAAATACCTGGAAGACCCTGATAAATTTAAAAATTGGGCTCCTAAGAATATTTTATTCTATGGAATGCCCGGTACAGGTAAAACCATGCTTGCACAGGCATTAGCTAATGAATTAAATGTACCTATTAAAATGATTAAGGCAACTAGTCTTATTGGTGAGCATGTTGGTGATGGTGCTAAACAGATTCACGAGTTATATCATTATGCTAGACATAATAAACCGTTTGTAATATTCATTGATGAGATTGATGCTATAGCTCTTGAAAGAAAGTATCAATCACTCCGTGGAGATGTAACAGAAATTGTTAATGCGTTACTAACCGAGTTAGATGGTATTGAGGATAATGATAGTATCATAACAATATGTGCCACTAATAATCCTGAGATATTAGATTATGCTATTAGAAGTAGATTTGAGGAAGAAATTGAATTCACATTACCTGATGAAGATGAACGTAGATTAATCATTGAAAATAATATTAAAACTATGCCACTTAAATGCGTTTTTGATATGGATGTTGCAGTTTCTAAGACCAAAAATTTATCAGGCAGGGATATCAAGGAAAAAGTTCTTAAAACAGCATTACATAAAGCAATATCTGATTCACATGATATTATAACAGATGATGACTTGAATTATGCTATACATGAAACTAAAAAAGAGGTAACTGTTCCAGACACTATGTTTGTCTGATACTTCTTTTATTCTCTATTTTTATCTTTTTTTAATGTTTTACTCCGTATTACATCATTTTATGGTATAATAAGTTATAAGTTTATAAGTTATTATATTTAAGTTATAAGTTATAACATATAAATAAGATAAATAGATAGTAATAAAAAAGTAATTAAACGTATCCCACGATATATTATAATAGAAAGAATTTTTAGGAAATATAATAACATGAGTAAAACCGGATCAGTAGAAGAAAGAGATCTTGTGAATAAATTATGGAATTCTGGATTTGCAGCAATGCGTGCACCAGCTAGTGGCGGTGCTACCAAAAGACCACTTCCAGATGTACTAGCAGGTAACGGTAAATTATACCTAGCAATAGAAGTTAAGTCCACACGTCAAGATCATATTTACATAGATAATGAGAAGATTACTAATCTAAAGAAGTTCTCTGAAATTTTTGGTGCTACCCCTTATATTGGAGCTAAATTTATTAGGAAACCTTGGAGATTTATTAAACTAGAGGACTTACATGTTACACGTAGTAATAATTATCGTGTTAACACAGACCTTGCATTTAGTAAAGGTTTGGACTTCGAAGAAATTATCGGTGAAAGTACTCAAACCAAGTTAATCTAATTATCTTTTTACTAACCTCTTTTTTAAAAATTCATTTATTTTAATAAATATTAAAATAAACTTATAAGTTATAAGTTATTTAGTAATAAGATATAATTACATAAGTTATATATTATAAGTATAAATTAGATAAAAAAAAGAAAAAAGAGTATTAGTACTTAACAATACTTCCAGAGGCATCACGACGATATTTACCAAATTCTGTTAACTGACTTAACAGATTCTTATCAAAGACTGGGCCCTCAACACAAACTCGGACACCCACATCATCCATACAACATTGACCACAAATTCCAAGACCACATTTCATGTAACGATCTAATGATAATTGACAATCAACATCATACTTCTTACTTAATTCATATAATTTATAGGACATGATTTCAGGACCACAACCTACTATGATATCATAATCACCATCTTTTAATAAGTTTTCAGCAAGTTCTGTACTAAAACCTTTAAATCCTTTGGTTCCATCATCAGTACACTCATAAACTTTAACATCAATATCTTTAAATCTGTCAACAAATACAAGTTCATCCTTAGTACTTGCCGCAGATACTAATTCCACATTATCATAGAAGGATAATAATGGTGCTAGGGAAGCTATACCTGAACCTCCACCTACTGCTAAGATCTTATTATAATGATGTAAATCAAATCCATGACCATAAGGACCACGAATACCAATCATGTCACCAACATCAATATTATCATACATATTATTGGTAAATGGTCCTGCTTTACGTACTGTTATTCCCATCAAATTATTTTCACGGTCAATGATTGATATAGTCATAGGTTTTTCTGTATCTAAATCCCATACCATTACAAATTGTCCTGGATGAATATCATCTGTTATATCCCATGGGAAAACAAATGTTTTTACAGTTGGTGTTTCAATAATTGTTTCTTTTATCTTCACAACTTTTGGAACTTCGTCATCATAAACATTACTTATCATATTAATTCCAACTCTCCTTATTATAGTCTGTGAGATAAACCTACAATCTCACTTACATTTTTATAACCATTTTCTTCTAGGAATTTTGCAAGGTCATCACTTATTGTTTTAAATATAGATGGCCCTTCATACATTATGGATGTTCCTATCTGAAGTGAACTTGCACCAGCATATAAAAATTCAAGAGCATCTTTGTAATTTCTTATTCCACCTACACCAAATAATGGGATATCCACAGTTTTATATGTTTGATATACGCATTTTAATGCTATTGGTTTAATCATTGGCCCAGCTATTCCACCAAGTATATGATTTAATATTGGTTTTCCTGTTTTGTAATCTATTCTTAATCCTGGTCCTACACTGTTGATTAATGTTAGTGCATCTGCACCTGCATCCTCTGCTGATTTTGCAATTTTTGTTATATCAGTTACGTTCGGCGTTAATTTGACAACAATAGGCACATCTTTTATCTCATTTTTCACTGCACTTACAATGTCATAGGTTAAGTCTGGGTCTTCACCAATATTTGAACCAAATCCACACTTTGCATGGGGACAGGAAACATTTAATTCAAATGCATCCACATATTCTTTTGTTCTATCAGCTACATCACAAAAGACTTCCTCAGTATCTCCGTATATTGATGCTATTACTGGTGTTTTATCACGGATTTCATTTAAATCTTTTAATTCTTCTTTTTTAGCTTCCACCCCTGGACTGGCTAGTCCAACAGAGTTTATTACCCCACCTTCAATTTTAACAATTGTAGGATTATCATAACCATTATTAGGTTCTATACTGAATGATTTTGTTACTATTCCTCCTGCACCAGCTCTTGCCACCATTTTCATTGAACTTGAAGTGGTTCCTAGTATTCCTGCTGCTAAAAATAGAGGATTAGATAGTTTCATTCCAAGAATTTCTGTTTCTAACATTTTATTTATCCTTTTTATTTTATAATCAATACCATAGAAAATTTATCTATTTTTTGTTCCTTAACTTTATTTTTGTATTTACATGTTTATAAATAAAATAAGGTATATTCTCATCCTTATAGTATAAAAGCCATGAAAATTAATAAACATAGAAATTTAAATGTAATATACATGAAATGCTATATTACTACAACAAGTTTTGGATTTATAGCTACTAACCCGGATAACAAGATTATTGATTATCAACTATTTGGTAATAAACATGTTGAAAAACTACAGGAAATAGAGAAAAAACAGTTATTAACAGAAGAAGTAGCTTTGATACAAAATATTTCGGAATCATATGATGAAATTATTATAGAAACAAATAATAGTTTACAAGCATACTCTAAATTAGAAGAGTTTGATAAGATAAATGTCGAGAAAACTACTATTAATGGTAGATTTATTCGGGAGAATCTAGACAAGATATTACAGGATATTCCTGAATTATCAGAAGTAGATATTAGGAGTAAATTAAATAATACCTACAATGAAATTGCTAAAGTTAAAATCAGAGAGTCTATTAAAACTAATGATGTGATGATTGTAGAGACTATAAATTCACTTGAAGAAATTGAAGATACAACAGGAAAATTAATTGAACGATTAAGAGAATGGTGTACACCTTATGTACCTGAATTAGATAAGCTTCATAATCATGAATTGTATTCTAATCTTATAGCTAATGAAACTACTCGTGAAAATATTAAAAAAAGTCCTCTTTTAGAAAATACTCATATTACATTATCCGATAATTATGATATTGATATAACAGAGGAAGACCTTGCAATTATTCAGAATTTTGCTAAGTCTATTTATGAATTATATCAGACAAGAAAGAATCTTGAAGAGTATATTCAAAATAAAATAGAGGAAGTTGCTCCTAATCTTCTTGATGTTGCTGGAGCTAATCTTAGCGCAAAATTAATTGCACACATGGGAGGATTAGAGGAGCTTGCTAAACTTCCATCTAGTACAATACAGATTATTGGTGCGGAGAAAGCAACATTCAGACATTTAAAGACGGGTGAAAATCCACCAAAACATGGACTTATATATCAACATCCACTTATCCGTGGATCTAATTGGTGGATTCGCGGAAAACTTGCTAGAGCTGTTGCAGGTAAAATTACAATTGCTGCAAGAAAGGATGCATTTGGTGGCGACTATGACCCTGATCTTAAAGTTCAACTAGACGAAAAAGTCGAAAAAATTAAAAAAGATAATCCGTTCCCTCAGCGTAAAAATAAGAAAAAGGATAAGAAAAATAAAAAGAATAAAAAGGATAAAAAGAAAGGCAAAAAACATAGAAAACAAGGAAAACGTAATAAGAGAAAACTTCGTAAAGGAGAATATGATTACTAGGGAGTTGTTATTATGCAGATAATTAAAATAGGTGAAAATGTATACCAATTAGATAACCAGATTGCTACTGTTAACTTAACTCCAGGTAGACAAGTATACCAAGAGAAACTAATACCCTATGAAGATAAAGAGTTTAGATTATGGAATCCACGTAGATCAAAATTAGCTGCAGCAATCATTAATGGTCTTACAATATTCCCATTTAAAAAGAACTCAAATGTATTATATCTTGGTGCCTCAGCAGGTACAACTCCTTCACATATATCAGATATATGTACTGATGGAAAAATATATTCTGTTGAATTTGCTCCTACTATGATGAGAGAATTTTTAGATGTTTCACAGCGTAGAGAAAATTTAATACCATTACTCGAGGATGCAACTCATCCTCTACATTATCAGCATCTTGTTGAATCAGTTGATATTATATATAGTGATGTTGCACAGGCTCAGCAAACAAAATTATTTATCGATAATTTCAAACTATTTGCAAAAGAGAATACAATTGGTATTATTATGATTAAAGCTCGAAGTATTGATGTAACAATGAATCCAAATGATGTATTCAAACAAGAAAAACGACATTTAGAAGAAAGCGGTCTTAAAATATTAGAAGAAATAAAACTTGACCCATATGAAAAAGATCATATAGCATTTATTTGTGAAAAATCATTTTAAAAAAAAGTAGAACAGTGAAATTGATAAATGTTTATAATGAATAATAAACTTTATCAATAATTTTTTTAGCAAGATTCTTCTTAGAATCTAACCCTATTTTTTCATAACCCTCATGATCAATAAGATATATCTCATTATCATTAGATCCAGGTCCACCACCTTCAACTAGAATATCATTAGCTACCATTATATCAGTATGATATTTCTCCATTCTATCAGTGGCTTTCTTAATTAATTCTTCTTCAGATACACCAGCCTCAGCTTTAAAACCAACAACAAATGTGGATGGACTTATTTCCTTTATTTGTTTTAAGATTTTTGGTAATTTAGTAAATTTAACTGTTATATCTTCATCTGAAGGATATTTCCCCTCATAAACCTTATCAATTTCAAAGTCAGAGATAGCTGCTGCAGACACATAGATATCTGATTCTGTTATTTCATCTTCTATAACTCTCATCATCTCGTTAGTTGATTCTATGTTAATTCTTCTGAATACTTTTGGTATATGTACATGAGTTGAACCACATACAAGTGTCACATCAGCTCCTTGTCTATATGCTTCTTTAGCTATTTCAACACCCATCTTTCCAGAACTTCTATTAGTTATACCTCTCATGGCATCCATAGCTTCAAATGTTCCTCCAGTACCTACAAGCACTTTCATACCATTTAATTTATGGTCAGATAACATTCGTTCCACTGCTATTACTATATCATGTCTACTAGGAAATTTAGCTTTTCTTTCCTCACTATTAGGTTCCATGAAACGAACTTCTGGATGTTCCTGTTTTATCTTATTAATATTATCCTCAATTGCATCATACATTGAAATATGCATTGATGGAACAAATAATATAGGAGTTTTATATCCGCTAGCTGTTAATAATAAAGTTGTAACAGAAGTATCTGCTATTTTATATGCAAATTTACTGATAGTGTTAGCTGTTGCCGGTGCTACTAATATTAAATCAGCCTGTGCATTCTTAACATGCTCTACTTTACCAGTGATTTTCGTAACTACAGGATGACCTGTTGCAAATTCCATTGATAAGGGTGTAATTATATTTGCTGCATCCTCAGTCATGAAACATTCCACATCAAAACCATGCCTTTGTAGTTCATGAACTAACTTTAAATCTTCTACTGCAGCAATACTTCCCGTAACACAGAGAATTATTTTCATTATTATACTCCTCCTCTCAATTAAAAAAAAAGACTTATCCCTATAGATTTATAGGAAATAAGCTTGTATTATTACTATTATTAGTTAAATTAAATGTTCCTGCTACTAAATCATAGCTTGACCTTTCTTGCTCATATGAATTTACTGGTGTTGAGAATAAAATAACATATATCTTATTATCTCTCATCTTAATCCATGTAGCAACATGCTCTTTCTGTGAACCATCTGGCTCATTTACAAGATATCTGTGCATTACAACAGATTGATTATGTATACTACTGTTAATTTCCTGAATGTTTACGTAATTACTTGATTGTGACAGGAATTGGTCATTAACAGCACATGCATTTTGTATATCAGAACCATACTCAGGTGGTACTTGTTGTATTACAACAGATATATTAGAATTATTAGAGTCAACCACGGCACCTATAGCTCCATCTGACACGCAATTTGCCTCAGTCCAACTGTCAGGATACTG
>CACZOU010000037.1 GCA_902782945.1 uncultured Methanobacteriaceae archaeon | reverse complement strand
ATACTAATAATAAGATAGCGATAAGGAAACCGTAGATAGCCTGAGTTTCAGGAATAGCTGTAAATACTAAACCTTGTGCAAACATACTTGAATCTTCTGCTACTGCACCTACAGATGCGGAAGATGCGATACCTTGACCGATACCTGAACCTAATGCTGCAAATCCTACTGCTACTCCTGCACCAATTGCAGCTAAGGCTGAACCTAATGCTAATTCTGCTGCCATGATATTTTCCTCCAATTTAATGAATTGATTTTTTTTATATATGATTTTTTTTTTAATGTAAATAATATACTAATTTATTTTTTAACTTTAGTATATGTTCTTTCTGCCTTAAATGGCTTAAATTCTTCACTTTCTCCAGCATAGAAGTTACCGAAGAACTCTACAAAGTGTAAACGTAAAGCGTGTATGAATGAACCTAATGATTGGAATGCAATGTTGAATAAGTGTACTCCTATGAATACAAGTATACCAATTATAATACCTACGTATGGTATCATAGTAGCTAATAATTGACCTAATAAGTTTGCTGTCATACCAATACCACCAGTGGATAAACATAATGCTAATAATCTTGAGTATGATAATACATCACCAAGATATCCAAATATGTCCATAGCACCCATTGGTCCTGAACCGTATATTAATAATCCTAATCCGATTATGAATATAACTGCGAATGGTATTAGACCTGCAACTAGATATGCTACAATTGATAATTCAATAACAATCCAAGATAATTGTCCACCACATAATTCTTTAATATTATGTCTTTTGTAATTGTCAATAATACCAAAGATAAATGCTATGTTAAGGTGTATTAAACCTATTAAAATTGCTAATACTAAGATATGTTCTGGATGTGCAAATGCATTTATATCTGGAATTACGGTAGGTAATGGTGCGTTTGCATCACCTAATATAAATCTAGGTATAAAGTCTCCCATGAAACCACCAGTTATTAGACCTAGCAATATAGTCCATAAACCCATTTGAGTAAGAATTACTGAAAAGGATTTAAATGTTTTACTTGTTTTACCTATACCTCTGTATAATAAGAATCCCACAATTGCTATTACTATTCCATATGCTGCATCGGTTAAACAGAAACCGAAGAAGAATGGGAAGAATAATGCCATGATTATAGTAGGATCTATATCTTTGTAGTTTGGTGTTGCGTACATTTTAATTAAAAGTTCATATGGTTTTGCGAAACCAGGGTTTCGTAGTTTTACTGGAACTTTGTTTTCATCGATTTCCTCATCTGTAGGATCATCTACTTCAATGATACTGTTACCATCAGTGATTTCATCGATTATGGATAAAGTTTCTTCTACATCGTCTTTGACTACCCATGCTTTGAACATTTTTGTACTTTTTGTTTCACCAAAGTGTGTGTAGATTTCAGTTCTTTCTTTTTCAAGTTCTAATTGTTCATTTATTACTAGTAAATTTTCTTTAGAACGTTGACCGACTTCTCTGATATCTTTTAAACATTGTTTTCTTTCGTCTTTACAATCATCTAGTTTACTTTTTGATGCTTCTATGATTTCATCAGATTTACCACTTAATCCGGTAACATCTAATTTTTCAAATTCTAAGCGTCTTAGTACACCAGATATGTCTTCTTCAAATTCAGTTGCACATACTATTATTAATGGTGTGTATGTTACTTCAGAGTCTGAATTTGTTGAACCTTCAAATATGTCTACTCTCTCGGTTACTTCTTCAATTTGTGATTTAGCTTCAGATAAATGTTCTGATGGTAATTTACCAGATATTATTCTTGTATGTTTTGTATCTTGTAAATATGCGAAATCTATGTCAAAGCTACTTAATTGAGTTGCAACGTTTAAAGAGTCTTTATATTTTGATTCTTCAGTACCAATTTCGTTTATTCTTGATTCAATTGGACTGAGAACTGCATCAACTTTATTTATATATTCTTCAGCCTTATCTGCTAATTCATCAGAAGGTATGGATTCTACTTCTTTTGATATTATTTTTTTAGGGCTGAAAAATCCTTTAATAACATCAGCTGCACTTTTTGATTGCTCTGCAGATTTTAATGTATCTAATATACTGTTGCATTTCATTGATAATGATGCAATTCTGCTAGCAACTGGGTCTTGTTTTGATACATCTAAACCAGTGTATTCTTCATTATCCTGGATATCTTCAGAAATATCATCAATTTGGATAACTCCTCTTTCGTGAAGAACATCTATTACAGGTTTAGTGTATTGATTTAAAGTTACTATGCTTAATTTTTGCATTCTTGCTGGCCTAAACATAGTAATACCCCTACAATACAGTTTCAATTATTATTTCTGCTGCGTCATCAACATTGTTTTCGGATCCTCTGAGGGATTCTTTAATGTCAGATTCTGATTGGTTTGTTATGATAACAGCTTCTTTACCAGCTTCTTCTTCTTTAGCTAATATAATGTGTTTAGCTTCATCTTGAGCTTCTAATTTAGCTGCTTCAATACTTGAATCTACTTTTACGCGAGCATCTTGGATCATTTCAGTTGATTTTTTATTTGCTTCTTCTATCATACTATCAGCTTCAGACTCAGCTTGTCTGATTGAACCAATAGCTTCAGAAATATTTGCCATTCGTAAATCACCCTTTATATGACCTGTTTTTTTCAGTTCATTATACTCTAAAAAATGTGTATTAAAAGTTATTTTGCTAAATAAAGAGTATAAATATTGTATTAATAAATTTAATATAAAATTCTTTTAACTAACCAAGTATCACCCCAATATAGACATGAGAACATGAAATTAAACTATGCTTAAATGTTTTTCAAGCATGAAAATTTTAATCAGTTCATAAAAATATATCTTATAAAGATATATATTTGTATTCATTAGTTATATAATTTTATAAAAATACAAGAGGTTTAATTATATTCCATATAAAATAAGCTGAATATATGATGATAATAATAATGTTTTTTATTAATATATTAACATGAAAGTAATAATAATTAAATTAAAAAGAAAAAAAGTTATTGAATAGAAATCTTTTTAACTATTCTTTAATAATTGGTCAGCACCCGTAGTAATTCTGATTATTGGTTTTGCAAGATGACGTCTGGCTTCAGTAGGCACTTCATAAAATCCTGTTTCAATATCCCGTGGAATTAATTCTTTTAATTTATTTCCATTTCTTAATCGTTTTCCACATTTAGGACATTTGTATCCCTTGTTTTTTCCTGCTGACTTCATACGCTTACCACAGCTACATACTGGATTTGAGTATTTGTATTGTGGTGCTATTTTGTTAAGTTTAAATTTTTCAATGTTAAGTGTGTGATTATCATTCAATCCGCCATATATTGTTAGTTCATCTCCTACACGAAGTTTTCTGACAATATCTCTGAATGATTTTGTAGGTTCAAAAGCCGCACATTCTAGTGTATCTGTATCATCTGATACATAGAAGAATACGTGCCCTCCCTCTATATCATGTGGTTTTTCAGTAACATGACAATCAAAACAATAACATCCTGTATTTACCATGTCTTTTATCTTTACATCGTATTGTATGTGCATATCTGTATGTTGATTTGTTCTAAATATACAGTAACCCTGAATTGGTTCATGTGATATTACTATATTATGAGCTTTTTCCACAATTTCTGGAGTGTTACCTCTAATACCATATAATACAGGACAAGGAGTATGAGGTTCAATTGCCGCATAGTTTCCTTCTATGTCTATATTATCAAATGTATCTGGATATGTTTGCTCATTCATCTTAAAGATACTTTCATCATCCAGTTGTCTTTTTGTACCGAAGTTTTCAGGCATTCTATATGCTAAACATTCGAATGTCTGGTCTGTTAGCTTTATACCTATTGCAGCCAGTGACCCTATAATACCCCTACCTTTTTTGAATTTATGAACCTCTGCACCTATATGTCTTGCGAAATTTTCAGCATATTCTATGGTGTATATAGAGTATATTGCATTTATTGCATATTCTCTCATTTCATCAGTTACTTCACCCTCATAAAATACCACGCCGGGATTAGTATTAATACCATCAAACATGGCATACTTCTCAGTATACTCTAATACTATTTTCTTAACCTGGTCAACTTTTTGTCTGGAATCTAGTTCAAGAATAAAAGATAATGCACCATTACCTCTTGTTTTATAACGGGCAAAAGGATTTAATCGTATTAATCTTGGATAATCAATTGGCTTAATTCCTAGTTCTTCTAATTTTTCAATAATTAAATATGTTAAGTAAGTGGTACACATTCCATCCGCAGAATCTGTGTCGTCAATTCCAATATGTAATTTAATAATTTCTTCTGAATTCAATGTATTTTCCTCATAATAAATAATTCTCTATATTATAATATTATTATAAGAAAAAATATATATTATATTATTATGACAACAGATAATTCAAAAATCACACGTGAAAACATACTTCATGATGTAAAAATTCTACTATCTACATATGGATTTAAAACATCCGATATATATGATAGAAGTTGTTTCGATATCCTGTCAAGAAAAGATGATATATTAATTATATTAAAGATACTTGTAAATATTGACAGTTTAACTGCAACACAAGCTGAAGAATTATCTAAAATTGCAGGAACCTTTCTGGCTAGTCCTATAATAATAGGATACAAATCAAAACATAACTATCTAGAAGAGGATGTTGTATATGAAAGACATGAATTACCAGTAATATCTCCTCAAACATTATGTAATATTATAGTAAACAATATTCATCCAGAAGTATTTGCAAAAAGAGGAGGATATTATGTTAAAATCAATGGAAATCTACTCAAAGAACTACGTGAACAAAATCATTTATCCTTAAAAGAATTAGCAGATATTAGTCATGTATCACGTGAAACAATATATAAATATGAACAAGGAAACTCACAAACATATCCTGAAACTGCAATAATGCTGGAAAAGGTATTTAATAGTCCTATTACAATGTCAATAAACTTATTAGAAGCAGATAATATCAAAAATACTTTGGATAAAAGAATATCTGAACCAAAGGAACTAATCAATTTAGGATATGATATAAAATCATCAAATAAAACACCATTTGATGCTATATCAGAGAGACAAAACGAAACACAAGAAATAATCAAACTAAAAGAAAAACTAGAAAACAAGATAGACGAAGTAGAAAAACTAAGAAATGAACTAAACAAGAAAATAAACAACAATATCCTAATTACAAACCTAGAACGAAATAGAAACGAAAAAACACTGAACAAGATAGCAAACAAAACAGAAGACATCGCAAACATCACAGACCACGACGCAATATTCGTACTAGAACATGAAAAAGATAAAGATTACATCAAAAAAATACCTGCAATATATACATGGGAACTCAATGATATGGACAATATAGAAGACCTAATTAAATTAATAAAAGAAAGAAAAGAAGAAGCAGAAACAGAAGAATCATGATTTAACACTATTAATCACATTCAATGTTTCTTCTGCCTCACTAACCTTAGCTAATCCAACACAAACAGCATCAAGATAATCAATATTCTTAATAAAATCATAAGCCTCATTAGGCTTTAAAATACCCGTAGCTAAAGTACGATTAGCAATAATTTTCTTATCCAATCTTCCCATTATATCCTTAATCTTATTTTTATTATCCTTATTAAGAAAATTACAATCCATCATATAACCATAAAAATTTAATGGAAACATGATAACATCAAAATCATCAAGAAAACTAGATTCTTCAATGATAGGTAAATGTTTAAATGGAATCCTTGTTTCAATAGCAGGAACATAACCCCTACTTCTAATATCACATAAATACTTAGAAACTAAATCAAAATCCTCATCTTCAATACATTTATCAACAAAAAAACCATCCAACAGGACCATAGTAGTATTATACTTTTCAAACAAAGCCATGTCTGAATCATAATCATCTGTATTAGTCATACCAATAACAGACCAATCATTACCCCTAGAAAGTGAGAGATCCAATGCTTTTTCCACATCATCAGAAGACTTTAATAAGAACTCATTAACCCCCAACTCATAAGCCTTATCCATAATCTCTGCAATATTATCAGGTTGATCTTTAAAATCTAACTCATACAATCTAGTTCTATGACCAAATTGAGGAGCAAAAGTAAAAGGAGAACTACCTAAAATTACTTCATTAAATGTCATGATTCAAAACCTCTAATTATTAATTT
>CACZOU010000036.1 GCA_902782945.1 uncultured Methanobacteriaceae archaeon | reverse complement strand
TATAATGGAGGAATAAATGAAATATATAAATTAATAGATTCGTTGAATTCTTTTTAATTCTAAACATGAATTAAAACAAAATAATTTAGGAGAAATCCAAAATGAGAACAAAAAACATAGTGGTATTACTAATATTAGTAATATTACTCTGTACTATTAGTGCAGGAGCATATTACACACTTCAGCCACAATATAAGACAATATCAATGAGTGGAATAACATTAGAAGTACCAAGTAGTAATGCATCCGTACAAAATAATAGTGCAAACTATAATTCATACAGTGACTCAAAAAATAATCTAAGCATAAAATCATGGTCTGTAAGAGATACAAACGATATTAACGGATCATTACAGGCAGGTTGGGATATTGGTACACAACAAAGCTCCAATATAGGTTCAAACATCACATATGATAATATATCAGTATATAACAAAAGTGGAACATACACATACTACGAAGAGGATATTCAGAAAAACTATATGATAGTAATAACAGGAACAGACATAAATCAGGTGACACATGCAGTAAAAACAATGAATAAAACAGGAATACCTCAGATTGCTTCAAATTCCTCAATAACTAACATGACAAGTCAGATGAAGAATACAAGTATTAATGACTTATCTAATAATCAGGAAATAAACAAGAAAACAAACGATAACAATAATAATATAGACCCTGATTACGACCCAAAACGTGATGCTAGTCATCAACATGCAAGTGTGGATCATCCAGTGACAGTTCAACAGGATGATGGTGAATACACTTATTATGGACCCGGACATTACGATTATTATGGTGGAGATAATCATATGTCAGGTGAATACTACAAAAGTCGTAAATAACTCATTTCTCCATTAACCTTACTTTTTTTATTTTTAATTAAACAATTTTAATTCATTAGATAAGTAATTGATAATTTAAAACCTTTTTTTAGTTTATATTAAAAAACTATTAATCATGAATGTATATATTTTTCGAGTATTTTTTTGTTATATAATAAATCAAGAGGGATATCTTAGGGATTATTTAGCCTCTATTATTTTTTTAAAAGATAACTATTCTACTATTAATAAGCAGAGAAACATTATACTTATGTAAATAAATTGTAACAAATAATTATTTAAAAATCATGAATTTAAAAAAGAATAAATAAAAAATGAGTTATATATTTACTTAAATAAGAGTGAAATTATATGAAAATTATTAGTTGGAATTGTAACCGAGCCTTTCGTAATAAATATAAAAAAAGTTTTAAAATATAATGCAGATATTTATATAATTTCTGAAGCTGAAAGACCAGAGAAATACGCTCATCAATCTAAGTATAAAGAATATCTTGACATTATTTCAAATCATTATTGGATTGGTTCTTATAAAGATGGAAAATTATATGAAGATAAAGGATTACTAATTTTTGCAAAAAAAGATATCGCCTTAAAAAACAACTTCTGGAATTCAAAACATGAATTATTTTTATCAATTAATGTTAATAATTATTTTGATTTAGTGGGTGTATGGACACAAAATAATACAAAGTTAAACTCATATTACGTTGAAGAAATGATAGCCTATCTTAGAATATTTAAAGAAAAAATAAAAAAATCAGGAAAAATTATATTCTGTGGAGATTTTAACAGTAATAAAATTTGGGATAAGAATAATGGAAAGGGTCATATGGACATGGTTAAACTATTTAATTCAATGAATTTAAAAAGTATATATCATGAACTATCTCAAGAAAAAGAAGGAAAAGAATCCGTTCCTACATTTTATCAATATTTTCATAAAGATAAACCTTACCACATAGATTATGTGTTTTCAACACCTAATTTAGTAAAAACATTATCAATTGGATCTTATGAAGAATTTGTGGGCTGTGAAAATATGAAAAGTGATCATGTTCCACTTATTTTTGAAATAGAACTATGATTTAAATGTACAATATCTTATAGATTATATAAAATTTTTATAAGAAATGTCTAATAATAAAAAAAAGGAGGGGGAAGATAATTTTAAATATTTTTTTTTTTAATCGTATCCTATATATTTTGTTGGGACTCCTACTTTTTTTAGTAATAGTATTATAAACCAGCTTGTTAGTAGTATTATGATTGTGAGTATTATTGTTCCGTATGCCTCGTTTATTGAAAATTGGCTGATTAGTGTTGTTAGTATTATTATAAGTGATTGATGTGTAAGGTATATTCCATAGCATGACCTGCTTATTGATGTTGTGAATTTCATTATCCATCTGTTTTCTAGTACGTGTTTTATTGGTATTAAGAGTCCTGTTACGTTCATGTTGATGTATTTGAATACAAGGAATAATCCTATGGCTTGTAATACTACTATTAGACTTACGTCTAGGTAGGAGTGTGTGAAGAAATTATAATGATGTAGTAGTATAGTGAATGTGTAGTGGTTGATTACTACAGCGTTGTATATAATTATAATTGATGTTAATAGAAATATTATGAATCCTATTGTTACTATTTTGTTGTGTGATAGTTTTATTTCCTTGTTTTCAAAATAGTATCCTGCAAATACGTATATTAGTGGTCCTATGAAGAATGTGAGGTTGAAGTAGCTGGGTGTGTTGTAGTATGCTAGTGCCTGATATATTATTGATGCTATTACTCCTAGTATTAGGTAGTATGCTGCTCCTTTTAGTTTCCATGATCTGATAAATTCACTTAGGATTGGTAGTGATAGATATATTCCTAGTAACATCCATGCATACCAGTGTTGTTTCATGAAATTTAGATAGAACTGGTATAATGTAGCTGTAGTTAGTATAAATCCGTTATTGTTTATTGTTGCTATAATAGCCATTACTGTGTTCCATATAAGGAATGGTATTAGTATGCGTATGAAGTCTGTTTTTAGGAAGTTTTTTATATCAGTGTAGTCTCTTTCTAACATTAGTAATCCTAGAAGCATTAGAAATACTGGTACTCCAAATGCAAATGATGTGAATAATACATATTCTTCTAATGTCGCCGAGTTTTGAAATCTGAATGTGAATGCTACATTTATTAGTATTAGCCATATTATGCTTAGTGTTCTTAATTGGTCTACATATGTAATTCGTTCATTTACTACATGATTTTCATTATTGTTTTTAAACATTGATATCAATTCTTCATTATTAATTTTAAAATGTATAGATTAATATTATTAATTAAATATGCTACTTGTATTAAAAGGTTATGGTAATACTTTTTAAATTGTAAGATAAAGTTAATTTTATTTAAAAAAATAACACCCTAATATAATATTTAATCAATTAAAATTTAATAACCTAAATAGTATAATTATAAAAAAAGTATTAGAAAGAGTTATTAATGGTAATTGAATTTACATAGATAAGTAAGTTATTTATGATATTTTTCCATGATAAAAATCAATTTTTTATAGCTACATGTACATGTATTAACTCATTTTTCACTGTTTAATAGTATTTTTTAAATTGAAGTAATTTTTTAATATAATCTAATCAATTAATAATTTAAAATATATAAAAAATCATAATTTTAATATCTTTTTTATGAAAATTTATGTAGAATTGTAAATTTTTAGGAGTTGATTTTTTTTCATCAATTATAATCTTCTTAGAATATGTTTTTTAATATATTACATGTACATGTACTATAATATTTTTACTATTTTAGTAAAGTCTGAATTTTTGGATAAAAATTTTGGATTTTTAGGGATTATATTGGAATTAGTATTGAGTTGATTTTTTCTATTTTCATGTTTATTGTGTAACGTGTTGTATTATTTTTGTTATTTTTTTTGTAGTGTTGAGTGTTTGATTTTTAGTGATAATCTTTTTCTTTTTATTTTTTTAGGAGTATGATATTTTTTGTCATGTTTATATTCTATTATTTTTTCTATTTTCTATCAGTTATTATTTTTATTGAATTTTTTATTACTTTTTTGTTTTACAACATTTGTCTAAAATTAGTTCGTTTGTAATAGAATTTTTTGTGGTGATGGGTTGTTTTTTGTTTTTGTGTTTTTTGTGGGTGATATTTTTTTAGTTCGTTATAGCTGGGTTTAACGAAGTAAATTTCAATTTTTCATTCAACAGAAATACATGTAAAAAACTCTTCAAAAACACTATAAATCAACCAATACATATACATCAACTATACTCATTTTAGTATTTTAGTAATTTTTTTATTAAAAATATGTGTAATAATTTCTAATAATCTTGCTTTTAAATACTAAACTTTTGCATAAAAAAACAATAAAAAAAATATTAATTATCATCAATATTTAACTTATCCCTAAAATATTCACCAATTTCTTTCTTCTGTTCATCATCATAAATCTTATTATTAATATCCTCATTCAAAGTATACATGGCAAGCTCATAAATAACCTTATTTAAAGCACGACCATGATCAGTAAGATTATAAGAAATATCAACAACACCATTAATATCAGAAATATTCTTCTCAATCAAACCATTTTCTTCCAAATTCTTAAGACAACCAGATAAAACCTTATTAGATAGGCCAGGTTTATCCTCCTTAAACTCACTAAAATGAGTCTTACCAAAAAACATGTCCCTAATAATCTGAATAACCCACTTCTTATTAATTAACTGAATTGCTAATTCCATAGGACATGGAATCTCATCTTTATCATTTGTCATAAAATCTAATCCTTAAATACTATAAAACTTTATATTATTACTACTATTAGATATTATGGTAACTTTTTAGTAACTAAGTAACATTAAGATTACATTTTCTTTAAATAAGAGAAAAATAATATTATAAAATAAGAGTTAGAATTATATGACTCATATTAAAAAAAATAAACTAAATCAAAAGGAGAATTAATACAATGTACAAATTAAACTCTTGGACTAAAAACGCTAATTATTACCAATCAAAAAACTCTAAAAACTACTTAAACACAGCTTGCGGTAGTGAAATCAATACTGCTTGTGGAAGTAAAGTAAGTACAGCATGCGGTAGTGAAATCAGCACTGCCTGTGGTAGTGAAGTTAATACAGCCTGTGGAAGTAAAGTAAGTACAGCATGTGGAAGCGAAATCAATACTGCATGTGGTAGTGAAATTAGCTTATAAATAGTAAAACAAATAATTTTTAATAACTTTTTTCCCTTTTTACATTTTTTTAACCTATTTTTTTATTATCATAGAGAGATTATATATGAGAGATTTTTTCGCATTTCAATGGCATATAACAGATGAATGTGACCAACGCTGCAAACACTGTTATATATTTAATAATGAACATACAACAAATCTAACAACAACAAGTATTAATGATTTAGAGGATATATTCAATAACTGTATAAACATGTGTAACATAGTAAACAGAGAACCATTCTTTTATGTCACAGGTGGAGATCCACTACTTCATCCAGATTTCTGGAAGTTAATAAACTTATTTAAGGAAAATAACATTAAATTTGGTATTATGGGCAATCCCTTCCATCTAACAAGTGAAGTATGTGAAAAATTAAAGGATGCAGGATGCCTTGCATACCAATTATCACTAGATGGTTTAAGAAAAACACATGATTACTTCAGAATGCCTGGTTCATATGATACAACACTAGATAAGATTAAAGTACTAAAAGATGCTGGTATGAATGTTAATATCATGACAACAGTCTCTAAAGTTAATATGGATGAAATACCAGAATTAATTGATGTAGTGGTAGAGCATGGTGTTGATACTTATAGTTTTGCAAGATATTGTCCTGAAGGATTTGATGAGGACAGTCATATGACGCCAGAGGAATATCATCAGTTTTTAGAGAAATGCTGGGATAAATATGAACAATACAAGGATTCCAGTACTAATTTTGATTTAAAAGATCATCTATGGACATTATTCCTGTATGAAAAAGGATTATTTGAAATCCCTAGTGATTTAGATGATGATGTAATCTATGATGGATGTAACTGTGGTAATTCTCATGTAACAATACTGCCAAATGGTAATGTATATGCTTGTAGACGTATGAACAGTCTAATTGGTAATGCCTTTGAGGAAAATATTGTATCACTATTTACCAGTAGAAAGATGGATGAATACAGACAATACGAGAATTTCGAGAAATGCAGTAAATGTGAATTACTAAGATTCTGTAGGGGCTGTCCTGCTGTAAGCTATGGTTATACGGGTTCTATGTATAGTAGTGACCCTCAGTGTTGGAAGAAAATATAGGTGATTTCATGAAAGCAGTATTACTAACCGAGACATGTGAAGCTAGTCAATTACACGTGTCAGAGATAGCTAAGCCAGAAGTAAAGAATGGCTGGGTATTAGTAGAAGTATTAGGTTTTGGTCTTAATCGTTCAGAGTTAATACTCAGGGAATATGAGGCAGATGAGGATTATATTAACTTGCCCGTTATACCAGGTATTGAATGTTATGGTGTTGTTGTTGATAAATCAGATTGTTGTCTGGATATAGGAGACCATGTTGTAGCATTAATGGGAGGTATGGGCAGAAGCTTTGATGGAAGCTATGCAGAGTACGCCCTTCTACCAGAATCTAACGTTTTTAAAATAGATGAAAAACTGGCAGAGAAGTATAGTGTAGAGGAAATCAGTGCACTTCCAGAAACATTCTTCACAGCCTATTGTTCCTTATTTGATTCATTAGAATTAAACAGTAGGGATGTTATACTCATCCGTGGTGGAAGTAGTACTGTTGGTATAGCTGCAATACAATTAGCCTCCAGGTGTGGTGCTACAGTAATAGCTACTACTCGTAGCCGTGACAGGCTTAAATATCTTAGTATGTATGGAGCAAGCTATGCTCTCATAGATGATGATAATCTAATAACTAATATATTATCATTAGCTCCTGAGGGTGTTAGTAAGGTACTTGAACTGCTTGGTCCTTTAACTATGAAGGAATCATTCAAAGCTCTGCAAAAACATGGAACTTTATGCATTACAGGTATACTTGGTGGACAAGAAACAATAGAAAAATTCGATCCTATTATTGATATACCAAATGATAAATATCTTACATCATTCTATAGTAATTACCCAACACAGGAAAAGATGAATGAAATATTTAGATATATTTACAAGAATGATATAAGACCAATCATTGCAGATAAATATTCATTAGAAGAAATTGGAAAAGCACATAGTGTAACAGAGAATAATAAAAAATTAGGGAAAATAGTAGTAATCAATAATAAGGAGTAAATTTTATGGATAGTAAACAGGATTGCTTAAAATTTTTAAGAGAATTAATAGATACAACTATAGCTACAGTAGATAAGGATGGAAATCCGCAAAGTAGGGTAATAGATGTAATGTTAGAAGATGGAGAAACAGTATACTTCCTAACTGCAAGAGGAAAAAGATTCTATAAACAATTACAAGAAAACAATCACATTGCATTAGTAGGATTAAAAGATAATAAAACAGTACGTATAATAGGTGAAGTAAAACAATTAGAAGATCAACACAAATGGATAGATAAAATGTTTGAAAAAAATAAGTATATGAATAATGTTTATCCAGGTGATGCACGATACATCTTAGAACCATTTAAGGTAGAATGTGGAGAAATGGAATTCTTTGATTTAACCCAAAAACCAATATATCGGAAAACATTCAAGATAAACACTGAAGAATCAACATATTTCAATAAAAAATATGTGATAACTGATAATTGTATAGAATGTGATGTATGTAAAGCTACCTGTCCTCAAAATGCTATAGAAGAAGGAAGTCCATATCATATAATGCCTAATCATTGTCTTGATTGTGGTACATGTTACGAAAATTGTCCTGTTAATGCTATAGAAGATCCTTACTAGAATATCTTCTTTTCTCTAACATTCTTTTTTTTTAGTTTTAATTTTTATCCAAGATAATTAATATAAAATTATTTCTTAATCTAATTTAAAAGAATCATCCATTGTTAAACAGCATATTATTATATACAATTACCCTAATTTTTGTATAATATAGATAAAATGTATATTATTCTAGTTTGAATTAATACCTATTTTATATACATCATCTAATATTTTTCTTTTTCTTTCATCAGTTATTTTATCATGACTTGTACTAGTGTAGATGTAGAATTGTGTATTTCTTGCTTTATCTTTTATTCTATCGACGTCGAAGATTGTTTTTATTGCACTTATTTTTCCATCAGCTTCTAAATCTTTGTATCCGCTGCCCATGGTTATGATAAATCTTATATTATCATATGTTTTCATTTGTTCTTTGCCCTCTGTTGAGTAATATCTGTAGCCATATGTGAATACTCTTGTAAACCATCCCACGAGTTTTGATGGGCAGTCTAGCCAGAATACTGGGAAGATGAATGTTAGATTATCAGCTTCATCCAGTAGTTTTTGTTCTTCTAACACGTCACTTGATGGTGTATCTAGTGTGTAATTTGATTCTCTGAGATATTCTTCCTCAGTCATATCTGAGTTAAAATTCTTTGCATATAAATCAGATATTGTGTATTCTTTTCCTACATCTGTTAGTGCTTGAATATATTTTTCTTTTATCTGGTACGTGAGGCTTTTATTACTTGGATGACAATATATTATATGTGTTTTCATAGTTAACTATTCCTACTTCTTTTTTGTTATAACTATTTGTTATATATTAGATAAATCTTTTATCATAATGGATATTCATATTAATTATAAGATAGATAAAATAGTTTATAGATAAAAAAATTTACATGGTCCTGGATGGATATTTTATGATTATAACTGATAAATATGGAGAATTAGAGTTACGATATGATGGTGTTTTATCTGATAACGAGCTTATCTTACCAGATGATATATATCATTGGTGGAATTCATTAAGTGATAATCCATTAGAAGCTATATTAATCTATGAGTACCTTGTCTCTGATTACAGTGCTGAGGATAATGTCTCATATAATATTATTATGTCTCCAAGGGATGTTGATGATGTACCAGCTCTTATTGATAAACCAGTATACTTAGATATAAATGAAAAAATAGTTGATGGACGTAAAGTTCATACAGTTAACTTAGATGAAAACTTAAATGTTACAGGTGATATTATTTTCTTAGTTAATGTATCTGAGTGTGATCCTGTTTTTAGAAAACAGGGATTGGTTATTATTCAAGGTCTAGATCTTAAAAGAGATTAGGACCTATCTTATTTATCCTTAAATTAGCTTGCGAGTACACAGCATTTTATGTAGATTACATCAGTTAGCATGTGTCTATATTCACTTCAATTATTGTTCTTGGATTATTATTAATGTGATTTGATTTGTTTTAGCAATCATTAAATTTATAAAACAGTGATATATCTTTAAGTATTTGGGATTAATTATTGTATTTTATCTTCGAATTAATAGTATTATAAAAAAACTTCTTCTTTGTATTCTTCTATATCTTATTCTTTTGTTTTAGTTATGAGTATGTATGGTGTCACTGCATAGTCTGTCAAGGTATTCCTTTATTAATTCATTGTATTCTTCGCCTATTAATGTTTTCCATATTTTTCTTCACGCAACTCACGCTCATCATCTTCAATAAGTCCTTCAAATATTGCCCGTTTATGTATTAACTCTTTGGAGTTATACTTAATTTTTCAGAATACTCATTAACTAATTCGTTTAACTTATCCATATCTTTAAAATTATCCATACATAATTTTATAAATTCTCTTAATATCATTGCTTCTGGATCTGTTCTTTTCTCTTGAATTTCTTCTCTTACTATTCCTATATCGTCAGGACTTTCAGGATGATCAGGACGAATAATACTTACCATAGACATTATATCTCTCCTATTAAACATTGATAATACAATAAGACACATCATATTCATCAAATACTTTACTTAAATCTTATTTATTCTTTTATTTATATTATCAAGAGAGCCCTCAATTCTCTTTTTACATACTCCATATATATGTTAATTATTCTTTTTTCTATTTAATATGAATTTTATTTTATTCATAATTTGTCTTCTAATTCTTTTTCTAGTCTCGTGAATATTGATTTTTTATCATGTTCTTCTTGTTTTTCTTTTTTTAGTTCTGGTGGAAGGTCTATGTGTATTCCACACCGTGGACATTTTAGCATTAGGCCACAACAGTCAAATCCACAGTCACAGTGTCCTGCTTTTGTATGGTCAAATTCACATCCACATATATCACATTTCATCATCATTGTATTTTATCTCGCATATTTTTATAAGTTTAATAATTGTTTGGGGTTATCTATAACTTTTAACGGATATGAATCATTGTATGCTTCACTATTTCCTTGTCCCCATGTTACAAGAATTAGGTCTAGATTTGAGTTTTTTGCTGTTTTAATATCAGTACCTCTGTCGCCTATATATATAATTTCATCACGGGAATAGTTTTCATGGTCTAGTATTTGATTCATCATTTCAGGGTTTGGCTTGAAGTAGCCTCCCTCATTGTATCCTATTACATGTTTGAAGTTGATGTTTGAGAATAATCGTTCTGTGAGCATATCTAGGAGGTTTTGTATCCTGTTTGAGCAGATTGCTAATTCTACCTCGGGGTTATTATCTAGTGTTTCTAGTACTTCCATTATTCCAGGGTATGGTTTTGTGTATTCCATGTTACTATTAGTATATATTTCGCCATATGTTTCTAGTATTTCCTCGTCACGAGTCATATTTTCTATGAAATCATCAAATTCTAGGTCTTCAAGCTTATCATAATGATATACTTCTCTTCCATGTTGTTCTAATGCTTTATTATATGCAATCACTGAATCATAGAAGGTGTTTACAAGTGTTCCATCAAAATCAAATATGAATAATTTCTTTGTCAACGTTATTACTCCCATAAGTTTATTATTAAAAGTCTAGTAAATCTCTTGGTGAATCCATTATTTTTAGTGGATAATCATTATTATAGTCTTCCTCATTTCCCTGTCCATAACTTACTAGTATCATGTCTATTCCTGCTTGTTTAGCTGCTTCTATATCCACATCTTTATCTCCATAATATATCACTTCATCTAGTGGTGTACCCTCTTTTTCTATTATTTCTAAGAGTCTGTCAGGATTAGGCTTATCTCGTATACCCTCCCTATGTCCTGATATATATTTAAAATCTATGTTAGGAAAAAGTTTTTTAGTATATTCTACTAGATAATTATTTTCCTTGTTAGAGCATACTGCTAGTGTTGCACCTTGTTTAGAAAGAGTTTTTAATACATCTATTATTCCCTCGTATGGCTTTGTGTTTGGTTTATCATATTTACGGTATATGTCATTGTATAAGTGATATACTTTAGAGTTTTTACCAGCATCATTATCTACTAAGAATTTTCTGAAATCCTTGTATATTATTGTTTCAAGATTTCCACGATATACTGGCTTTCCTTCCTGTTCTAGTGCCTGGTTCACACAATGTATTGAATCATATAAGGAATCTACTAGTGTTCCATCAAAATCAAATATATATAATGTTTTCATATTCTTATATATGATTTAATTTGATTATTAAATTTACGATAAAATAAAAATTATATAAAAAAAAGGGAGTATATGAAAAATAGAAGGATTATAAAGTTATAGTATGTGGTTCTATGTCTGGATCATGATTAGCTAAGCTTTCTATACAGTTATCATTTAGACTTTGTTGTCTTATCCATTTTAGTGAGTCTATTGCCTGATTCAGGTTCTCTGTTATTCCCGGTAGTATCATGTCGTACCATGATTTTTCTGCATATCCTCCATCAGAGAATAATAATACATATTTACCAGTGTCTGTGTTTGTTATTTTTAGTGCTGCTAGTCCTGGTGTATGTCCAGGTATATTAATTAATTGGAATTTTTTATCATCAAATAGGTCATATACTTTACCTGCTGGACCATTTCCATAGATTTCATCATTAGTATCATGTGGTTTTTCTTTGAATTGAAAAGTTTTCATATTTACTCCCTTCCACATGTTACTTACATATCTAATCTTGTTATTATTAGCAAATTCTAGTTCATCCCTACTTACTAGTATGTTTTTAGCATCTTGTACATGTTTTAAGCCTGAAACATGGACAACGTCTAAGTGACTTAATAATACATAATCTAGGTCTTCCGGTTTTATATTCATATCCGCTAATTGTTCATTGATTGCTTGACCTGGTGGTACTAATCCCTAGTTTGTTAGATAGTCTTTTAGTGTTTGGTGTTTAATTTGTGATAACCTGTTATATTTACCATTTGGTGATATATCTCTATGCCATCCTGTATCATATAATATTAGTTGGTCATCATATCCTATTAGGTATGCTGATACAGGGAACTATTTACGATTTTTTCTACCGTAATTGCTTAGTATTGTTAGTTTTGGTAGGAAGGATTTACTTTTTCATCACGAAATGCTAGTGATTCAGATATATTAACTTTTCCTGTTTGTAATACATGTATTTTCATCATAGTAACCACTTTATTATATGATTATACGTTATTATATAGAGAATAGTTAATATAAATTTATTTATAATAAAAATAGTGATTTTCTAGTTTATATTTAAAATTAGATTTTGGGTAAAAAAGGAAAAGATAATTTTGTTTGGTATTTGGTAGGATGATTTTTCGGTTTATATTTTCCTTTTTTTTTGAATATGTTATGTTTTTTATATAATAAGGAGTGGTGATTTTTTCTTTTTGTCTGAAAAAATCTTATTTTTTTATACCCAACTAAGAATTTAGGTAAACCTAACTCTTAGTCAATATTATATTAGACACTATATTATATAAAGGTTTTGGCATGCCTAAAAATTAAGATGAAAAAATTATAATAAATGCTCACTCAAATCCTTTCGAATATCATCAGGAATCCTCATGGACTTCTGATTATTAAAATCAAAATAAACAAGAACAACTTCACCAGTAGCCTTCTTCACACCATTCTGCCAAGCTTCCTGATAAACAGTGAAAGATGAATTACCAATCTTAGAAACATACGTTCTAATTTCCACTTCATAGCCATAATAAATCTGATCAAGATAATCTACACTGAGATGAACCATTATAATATTCCAAGAATCAGGACGCAGCCTCATATCTGGATTAAAAATTTTATAAAGAGGATTACGAGCCGTTTCAAACCATATAGGTAAAGACGTATTATTCACATGGCCTAAACCATCAGTATCCCTGGAACAAACATCAATTTTACTTTTAAACATGATAAATCATCTACTATCTTATATTAATATATGTATGTACTAAATAGTATAAAAAAGAATATCTAATAAAAAAAACAATACTTATTAATTTTCTGATAGTCTAATTCTAGTTATGAAGAGTATTAAAGCAGTAACTAATACGAAAATTGATTCATGAAAAACAGCTGATGAATAAATAATTACGTTCTTCCTATTTATATTAAGGAATATTAATAACAATACTAATCCACTAATATAGCTATTTTTGCAAATAAACTGGCAAATAATCCTACCTAATCTAGGGAGACTAATATTTTATTTTTTTAAAGAATATTTGAAATAATCCTAATTTCCTTTTTAATGAACTAATTTATCAAGTAATCTATAATAAAATAGTTCAAATAGCCTGAAAAAAGGAAAAAATACGCCTAAATTTTATTAATATGATTATGATAAATATAAACTAATAATAAAAAATAAAATTATTATAAAAAATATTTAAATAGTTTTATAATATATTAAAAAAAAAGTTATGGGAGGTGAATAAATTCAGAAAACAACATAAAACATATATCACCCTAATAATATTAATCACAATAATACTAACACTATCAGTAGTATCAGCAACAGATCAAAACACCACAAACACGACAATAAAAAACAATTACAATCACAACACAATAACAGATAAAATAACACCACAACAAAAAGATCCAATAAACAATAACAAAGAAGAAATAACCATAAAAGATAATAAAACAACAAATATTCCTACAAAAGAAGTAACAAACCATAAAAAATATCTAAAAACAAGCAATACAACCAATAATACAATCTACATAAATAATAACAACAAAGAAGAATACAATGATTACGAATTCGAAGCAAATACAAATATAGTTATAAATGAATCAGTAAATGATATATACTTAACAATATTCAATGAAAATATCACACTAACAGCAAATAATAATGTAACATTATCAAATTCAATGATAGATGTAATAGATGGTTCAATACACATATATAATGTATCATTTAAAAGTGATGATTCTAGCCAATACTCCAGTGTAATCAACATAAACAATAATAACAACATCATAGAAAACTGCACATTCCTAGATTATAAAACACAACGAGCAACTGATTACTACAGAGAAATAAACATAAACGGAAACAATAATACAATAACTAATAACTACTTTAATGCTACATACCCCGGATTAAATATAGACTGGACAGTATATGGTGGATCAAGAAAGGCTAATGTAATCATAGCATATGGTGATAACAATACAATAAGCTACAATACTATTAAACTAAAACAAGGAAAATTAATAGATGCTGATTATGGTACAGTAGAAGCAATAGATGTCTTCGGTAATAATAACCTCGTAACAAGAAATAACATTGATGTCAGAGGAAAGCTATTCCTCTATGGAATAATGGTTTACTACCATAATAACACGATAACATATAATACAATAAATGTAATTTCAGTAAGATACGCTAACGGGATTTCAGTAGATGGAAAAGCATCAAATTGTACAGTTGAAAACAATACAATTAATGTAGTATGTGAAAATGGAACCAATAATGATACATCAAGAGTAGACTCAGCATATGGTATTATTATAATAGAAAGCGATTACCATGGATATAAGTATAATATAGAAAATTCTGAAACATCAAACAATATACTACGAGGAAACAGGATAACTGGCTCAGCAGCTCAAATGTATGGAATTGAACAATTCGGTGGAAATAACACACTTATTGAAGATAATGACATAAATCTTGATGGAATATACACGATGGGTGTTGGTGTTATTGGTGCAAATACTACAATAATAAACAATAATATTCATTGCAGAGGATATACTAATAATACAGTTCCTTCACCCGATTACTTAAGACCTAGAACAACTGGTGTATATGCATACTATGGAACTAACACCACTATAACGGGTAATACAATAGTAACAGAAAGAGGACCTGGTGTAACCTTAGATATTGAAGAAGGTTCAACTGTATCCTATAATAATATAGACAGTATAGATAATAGTGTATCAATAGTAACAATACATAATACAAGTGGCTCAACTATTCATGATAATACTATAAATCATTATACTGATTCATCAATATCAGCAGAAAATAACCAAGTATTTAATAATATACCAGTTAATACACCAACACCAAATACTACCGAATCTAACACTACAATACAGGAAAATCAGACAAGTACTAACTCTACAGCTACAAATAGTTCCACTACAACTAATCAAACAGTACCAATAACTCCAACCACACCAACAACTCCAACCACACCAACAACTCCAACCACACCAACAACTCCAACCACACCAACAACTCCAACCACACCAATAAATCAGACAGTGCCAACAACTCCTACACCAACAACTCCTACAGTACCAACTAATCCAACTACACCAGTAAATCAGACAACTCCTACAGTACCTGTTAATTCTAACCCTACTAACACTAATAATAATCAACAGACTAATATGACTCATACAAATGTTATAACTAATAGCTCTAACCTGGTTAAAACTAATAATTCAGATAATAGTGCATCTAGTTCATCTGCTGTAGGCGATAGTGGTAATTCTAATTCCCATGAAGATGCATCTTCCTCTGATAGTAGTAATAGTAATCTACTTGTTGACTCTGATAATAGTGTTTCTTCAACAGCAGAGGCTACTGGTATTGTTAGTGAAATTAGTCCTATTAATAATAATCAAAAAAATGATGATTTGAATTTAGGTGAAGTTGTGTTATTGATTATTATTGTTGCTGGTTCCCTGATTTATGGATTTACTAAAAAACAGCGTTTATAAATTATCTTACTTTTTTTATTTTATTTTTTTTATTATTTTATTTTATATATGATAACTAATTTTATATAACATTAAAAATATAACAATAGTTATAATAATTTTATAGCACACCACATAAAAAATATAAAGAGGATATTAATGGTTAACATTACAGAAGAAGATATAAAAAATAGAATTTACCAAAAATATATAAAGCCTACCAAAAACAATAAGGAAGAATACATAGGAATAGAAATAGAAATACCAATCATTAACTTAAACAAAGAACCCGTGAACTTTAATGTTGTTCACAAAGTAACCAATATATTTAAAGATAAATTCAACAATTTCGACGTAGAAGAAACAGATTATGAAGGAAACATCAATGCCTTAAAAAACAAATCAAACAATGATATAATCTGCTTTGACTGCTCTTATAATAATATAGAATTTGCAATGGGAAAAGAAAAAGACCTATTTACTATTAATAAACGTTTCAGAAAATATTACAAATTCATCAAGGAAGAACTAGAAAAAAACAACCATACACTAGTCGGAATGGGTATCAATCCATATTGGAAATACAATGTTAAAGAACCTATTCCTAATGAAAGATATTTAATGCTCTACCATCATTTAAAAACATATCCCCAATATAAAAACCCAATGTACTTCCATCACTACCCAGAATACGGATTATTCTCAAGTGCTTCACAAATACAATTAGATGTTCCATATGATGAATTAATTAATACCATCAATATATCTACAAAATTAGAACCAATTAAAGCAATTCTATTTTCAAATTCCGTATTTCTAGGTGAAAATACGGATTATCTCTGTTATCGGGATATATTCTGGGAATATAGTACTCATGGAATAAATCCACATAATATTGGAATGTATGACTTTAAATTAAAGGATATTAATAGTTTAATAAATTACCTGTCCACATTAAATATTTATTGTGTAGTTAGAGATGGCCATTATATTAACTTTACTTCAATGAATTTATATGATTATTTTAGTAAAGATAAAATAACTGGAGACTATTATGATAATGGAGAGTATAAAACGATTGAATTTACTCCATCATTAGATGATATTGACTATGTAAGATCATTTAAGTTCATAGACCTCACTTTCCGTGGAACTATAGAATATAGAAGTGTATGTACTCAGCCAATAAAGGATACTATATCTTCTCCTGCATTTCAAATTGGATTAAAACATAAAGTTAATGAATTAAATGAATTATTTGATAATTCTGATCTTTATAATCATGGGTATTCATCAAGTGAGTTAAGAAAATTATTTATTAAAAAAGACCTTCCTAAATTCATATCTGAGGATGAATTATATGATTTATGTAAAAAGATTGTTGACTTATCACGTGAGGGTCTTAAAGAAAGAGGCTATGGTGAAGAGGTATTTCTTAAACCGATTTATGAGAATATAAAAAATAGAACAAATCCTGGTAAAAGATTATTATCTGCACTTGATAATAATATTAGTTTAGACTCAATCATTAAAGAATACGGTAAATTAGATTAATATTTATTAAATCTCGATTTTAATATTTTTCGATTATTAAACGATTGATTAGTTATTAACCTCCTTTGACTATCTTTTTTTTATTTTTCTGTGTATTATAACTTTTATTTTTGATATTTGATACTATACCTTAAATTGTTTATATTTTTAAAAATGGAATATATAAAAAGGAATATATATATAAAAATATATATAATTATTAATATAGAGGGTTTTTATTATGGATAATGAGATAAAAGGAGACAACTACCAGAATATAGTAAATAAACAAAGAAAAATATTCCTAAGAGATTTAAGCAATGGATTATTCAGAATACTAATATTATGGACATTAAAAAACAAGGATTTACATGGTTACGGATTAATGAAAGAAATAGATACATTCTTCCAGCCACAAATTGAGGATGGATTAATAAATAAAAGCAGATCAAATAAAATATACCCTATACTCAAAGACATGGAACATGATGGATTAATAAAAAAATATGATGGAACACATGAAAAGAAAAATATAAAAATTTATAAAATAACAGAAACAGGACAAAAAGTGTTTGACCATCATAAAACTAATCTACAGGAAAGCATGAAGAGAGAACCCTGGAAACAATTCACAGATTATGTCATGAGTTAAATTTCCTTTTTATTAATTTTAAAAAAGAAAAAATAAACTAATCTAGTTGATATTCCTGTTCTATATCTCTTAACTCAGTGATTAAGAGATTCTTATTCTTATACTTATTTTTTAATATATTAATTAATTCAGTGACAATATCCTTACTATTCTTATAAGAAAGCATAGCCTTAATATACCTGATTATTAAATTATATGCACCTCTATGTTTAGCAACCTTGGCCTCTTCTAATATTCTGTTTTTATACAGCATTAATATATCCATACCGTATCTATCTTCAAGATACTTCTTATATTCCTCAAAAGAATCTAACGAGAAATGATTAATAAGATTTTCATATAATGCATCATAATTCTCCTCATTAACATAAATCACATTAAGAAAATCATAATTATGACTACGCTGATAACTATTTACAAGAGTAGAATATTCTTTCTTCCATTCATCAGGAGTACATGTCTCTTTTAATCTATTAACATAAGCTATATCATTAATAGTGTACTTATTTAAAATATTTTTAAGCTCTTTTTTATAGTTAACATTATCTTCTGTTTTATCATATAATTGTAATAGTTTTTTATTCTCATCTAATGATAATTCACTGCCTAATTGTCTTTTTTCACATAATAATTCTATAGCTTTATAATAATTATTCTCATTAATTTCATAATCAATATAATATTGTCTAATAAGATTATAATTCCTAAATTTTTCCAAGTATTTCTCAATATTAACAATTGGAGTACCTATTTTCTTTAATATTTCATATTGTTGAGCTAATAATTCCACAGGAATATTATCATCGTACTGTTTTATTTTTAAGGAAATAATATCACTTAATTTCTGAAGATAACTTTTCTTATCATACATCTTAATACATACTTGAGCTAAATGTATTGATGTATACTTATTGTATTCATATTGTATATTATTAAGTATATAATTAAATACATCATCTTTAGTTTCATTATCAGATTCTATGACCTTTTCTAGGTAGTAGTCAGTCATGTCTAATATATTATCCACGTCAATATATTGAGTTATTTCATCTTTTAATGATATATTCTCATAGATTATATAAATTAATCTTTGAAGATAATCAAATTCACATTTATCATAGAAAATTTTTACATTATTATTTAAGAAATCATAGAGATACTTGTTTAATGGTAACTCCTCATAATAAGCATTTTCATTATATAATTTTCTTGTATCTGTACTAAAGATATTGTTTAATAAATTCAGTGCTTCATAGTAGTCTTCTCGTGTTGTATCTGGCTTAAATTGTAGATTATAATCTTTTATGAAATCTTCATCATCCTTATATCGTTGGTATATGTATTCTTTTAATTCTATTTCACTTGTATTATCTAATAATTGTTTAAATTGTTGTTGAGGATTTTTTATATTATTTGTGATGTTTGAATCTTTATTTTTTGTTATTTCTTCATACTTATATAGTGTTGCTACCATGTGTTTACAGTAATCCATAGAATAAGCATATGGGCATGTACAGTACATTGATTCTATCTGTTTATCCTTATTTAATGTTATTTTTACTTCATATGTATGGGAGTGTGATCCTTCTACTTTTGTGGTTATAGTGTTAGGTGTTATTATTGTATTGTATACTTTTCCTTCCTGGTAGTATTGGTATCCTCTTTTTATTCTTTCTTCGTCAAAGTATGTTTTCCATTTCATTGTATGATTCCCTTGTTTTGGTAGATAGTATTTATTTTATTTTTCATAGTATTTAGTAAATTTACTCTTTATATAAATTAAATAATGTTTAGAAATAGTTTTGTTATAAAAGGGTGGAGATATAAGTAGATAATTATTATTTTTATATCTACTATGAAATGATTTCTTTTATTGTCCGAATTCTTTTGCTACTTTTTTAAGTTCTTCTGGTATGTTAATTTTTTGTGGACAAATATCTAAACAGTTTCCGCATTCAATACATCCTGATGCGGGTGTATTTACTGCTGATGTTGTACCGTATATTGCTGATATTGATTCTAATTTATATAGTGAGTGGTTATTATATAATTCAAAGTAGTCTGGTATTGGTATTTCTTTGGGACATTGTTTTTTACAGTATCCACAGTAACTACATGGTATTGGTATTAATTTATTTATCTCATCAGCAATTTTTTGTAGGAATTCATGTTCTTCATCATTGATTGGTTTGAAGTCTTTGAATACTTCACAGTTATCTTTTGTTTGTTGGAAGTTATTCATTCCACTTAATACGATTTTAACATTTTTTGGTGTTCCTGCAAATCTTAGTGCCCATTGTGGTAATGTGTATTCATTGTTGTATTCTTTGAATTCTTGTTCTATATTGTCAGGTAATTTAGCTAGTGTTCCACCTTTTACTGGTTCCATTACTATTACATCTAATCCATATTTTTCGCATAGTTCATAGTTTTTACGTGCTTCTGTAAGGTTACTTTCCCAGTCTAGGTAGTTTAGTTGTAGTTGTACAACGTCGAGTATGTCTCCATATTTTTCTAGTATTTGTTCTAGTAAGTCTGATTTATCATGGTAGCTTATTCCTACTTTTTTTGCTGTTCCTTCTTCTTTCATTTTTGCTATGTATTGGAATGTTTCTGCTTTTTCTGCTAGTGGTAGAAAAGCACTGTTTATGTTGTGTATTAAAAACACGTCAAAGTATGTTATTCCTAATCTTTCTAGCATTACGTTTACTAGTCTTTCATTGTCTTCTGGTCCTGTAAGTAGCCATGTTGGCATTTTATCTGCTATTTTAAATGATTCTCTTGGGTATCTTTCTACTAGTTGTGTTCTTAGGTGTTCTTCAGATTTTTCTTGGTGGTATGCGTATGATGTGTCAAAGTAGTTGTAGCCTTGATTCATGTAGTAGTCTATCATTTTTGAGAATTCTTCATCATTAACTTTTGAATCATTATTTTTGTCTGTGAGAGGTAATCTCATTGCTCCAAATCCTAGTATTACGTCTTTACTCATTTTTTTAACTCCTTATTTTACATATTAATAATCATAAATATTTAAATATCTTAATTGTAATTTATTTTATTTTTATTAGTATTTATAAATTCTGTATACTAAGTATATTATTGACTTTATCAAAGGTTATATATATAAACTTTATTTTTATTACTCTGTAAACTCTTGACTTTATCAATAATTATATATATCAAAAATTACAATAAATAATAATTGACAATGAAAGGGGGTTGACAATGGAATATTCATTCAAAAAAGAAAATCTATCAATGACATTCTTATTCAGCATATACATCAAATTACAAAACAATGCATACAATAAACTATTAGAAAACACAGGAATACACATAAAACAAGCTATGATACTTTTAATACTAAAAAACAAGGAATACGTCTACCAAAAAGAAATTTCAGAAATACTAAATATGGATGGGGGATTACTTACAAGATATATACGAAAACTTGAAGACCACCAATACATAGAACGCATCGAGGACGATGAAAACCGCAGGCAAAACAAAATAAGAATAACCAAAAAAGGCAATGAATTAGCAAACCTTCTAAAAAAAGAAGAACGCGAACGAGAAGAAGCTATCATGGAACATTCCCCAATCTCAAGAGAAGAACTGATAGATTATCTACTAAAAATTATAGAAATATCAAAAGAATATGATGAAGGAAAATAAAAAGGAGGAGAATATGAACTCAAAGGATAGAGGAAACAATAGTAATATAGAACTAATAACTGGAGACTATAAACAAGCAATAAAAAAATTAGCATGGCCAATGATGGTCAGTATGTTTCTAGTAATGGCATATAACTTAGCAGACAGTATATGGGTAGCAGGTTTAGGATCAGATGCATTAGCAGCAATAGGATTTATCACCCCTTTATTCATGATACTAGTAGGATTAGGTAATGGAGTAGGAGCAGGAGCAAACAGTCTTATAGCAAGATATATTGGAGCTAAAGACAAAGATGGAGTAAATAACGCGGCATTACATAGTCTAGTACTGACATTAATAATTAGTATACTAGGATCAGTAGTGATGTATATAATACTACCAACATTACTAGAGATTATGGGTGCTGGATCTTCAACACAATTAGCACTAGATTATGGAAACATAGTATTTATGTTTATGATAGTATTTATTTACAGTAACGTTGGAGCAGCAATCCTAAGGTCAGAGGGTGATGTAACACGTGCTATGTATGTTATGGCTATAACAGCAATACTAAATATAGTATTAGACCCGATTTTCATATACATACTAGGTATGGGAATAGCAGGAGCAGCTTGGGCAACAGTTATATCAGCAACAGTTAGCTGTGCGGTATTATTATACTGGATGCATGTAAAGAAAGATACCTTCATCGATTTAACCCTTAGTAACTATCATACTAGCGGATACATATATAAAAACATATTAACTGTAGCAATACCATCTACAGCAGAAAATTTAATATTCAGTGTATTAGGTATATGTATAAATTACTTCCTTGTAATAGTATCAGGAAACGTTGCAGTAGCTACATATACAGCAGGAATGCGTTTAATACAATTATCAATGATACCATTAGTAGGATTTGGTACAGCATTACTAACAGTAATTGGAGTATCCTATGGAGCACATGACTTCAAGAGATTAAATGATTCATTCTATTACACTTTAAAATTAGGATTATTAATCTCTACAATTATGGCAGTGATATTCTATATATTTGCACCACAAATAAGTATAATATTTGCTTATGGTTCAACAGCATCCCTTGCACCAAGAATAGCAAGTCTAATACGTTTAATGATAATATTCATATATGGAGTATGTCTTGGTATGTTAGGAGCAATGTTATTCCAGGGAGTAGGAAAAGGATTCACCTCATTAACATTAACATTCATAAGAGCATTATTATTAGAAGTAGTTGTTGCCTATATACTGGGTATATTGCTTGGAATGGGAGAACAAGGAGTCTACCTTGGAGTAGTATCAGGTGGTCTTTTAGGTGGTATAATATCATTCCTATATTCAAGATTCTATATTAGTCGTCTAGAACATAATTATACTCAATCAAAATAAGATAAAAAAAGGTATATGAATTATTTCATATACAATTACTACCCACCACTTTTCTAAAAACTATTTTAAATTAATTATCTTTTTCTATTAAAGGATTTACTTTTGATTCAATGATAGATGATGGTTTCTCCATTGCAACATGTATATTATTTAATGTGTATAGTTCAGTTAGATTAGTTAATGCTGTCCACATAATATTTAATGTTTTAGGAATATCTTCTAAATCATTCTGTGATAAATTATCACTACTATTATTCAGTAAATCTTCAAAGAATTTCATTGAATCCTGTATTATTTCATACTCATTTTTATATAATCCAATCTGATGCTTATTCAAGTATCCAATAAAATATTCAAGATAATTATCTATAAATCTAATTTCTCCTGTAATTCCTAATGATTCTATACTATAATCTGTCATAGTTAATCATCTGTAACAAGTAATTATTTAGATTTACCTCTAAAAAAAATAGTAAAAAATTAATTATGGTGGTAAAAAGTATAAGTATTCTATCCATTTGAATTATTAAGTGTGTTTTGATCACTCACATATAATGAAAAACTATCATTACGTGTATAATTATCCTGCCAATAACTCATTACTAATTGGTTATCAGTAAATCTACGAACATAACCATTAGAATACAATACTTCATAAGTATTACTACTATTATCTATCTGTCTACTTCCAACAATAGTAACATTATCATCCGTTGTATTATTAGCTACAGTTGTATTATTAGCTGAGTTATTATCTAAATAATAAGATCCAAATAATATTAGAATTATACCAAAAGCCACAACTAATAACACTAATAATAACTTAGTATCATTATTCATAACTAAAAAACCTCCATAATTTTCTTTGCATATGTCCTTTACCCACTTTTATTATAATTTAACCCAACTAACATAAATACTTAACTAAAATTAAGATAAAAGACTAATAAAATAAAAAAGAAATATATAAATAATAAATGAGAAATCATTATCTATTAATGGAGATTAAAAAATATGGAAAAAACATATGTATTCGGACATAAAAGTCCAGACACCGATACAATAACATCAAGTATAGTAATGGCAAACCTAGAACAACAACTAGGAAATACAGAAGCAAAAGCATACAGACTAGGAAATATAAACAAGGAAACAGAATACGTACTAAACTACCTAGACCTAGAAGCACCAGAACTACTAGAAAAAATAGATGATAATGCAAATGTTATACTAGTAGACCATAACAGTCCAAAAGAATCAGTGGATAACCTAGAAAATGCGAAAATACAGAAAATAATAGACCACCATAAAATCGCATTTAACACCAGCTATCCATTATATGTTAGAACAGAACCAGTAGGATGTACTGAAACAATATTATACAAGCTATACCAGGAAAACAATATAGAAATAACAAAAGAAATAGCATCATTAATGCTATCAGCAATAATATCAGACACACTACTACTAAAATCACCAACTACCACAGAAGAAGACAAAGAAGCTGTAGAACAACTATCAAAAATAGCAGAAATAGACTATGAAGAATATGGACTAGACATGTTAAAAGCTGGAACAGACCTATCAGGATTTACAATTGATGAAATACTACAATTAGATGCAAAACAAATAGACTTTAAAGACATTAAATCCATAGTAAACCAAGTTAACACTGCAAGTATTGATGATGTAATGCAAATGAAAGACCAATTAGAAAAAGGAATGAATAAAATCATCAAAGAACAAGATTTAGATATATTCATGCTTCTAATCACTGACATAATAAACAGTAACTCTCAAGTAATAGCATTAGGTAAAGAAGCAAAACTTGTAGAAAAAGCATACAACGTAAAACTAGAAGATAACACTGTACTTCTTGAAGGCGTAGTATCCCGTAAAAAACAAGTAGTACCCATAATGACAGAAAATGCCTAAAAAGATATAATTAAATAGGTATAACCTCCATTACTACTTTTTTTTAAAATTATGAAAAACTAAATTAAAGTATAATAATACTCCTTTTATCCAGTTATTTTCCTTCTTAATTTATTATTGTTATCTATTTAAACTAATATTTTATAAATATTCCTTTAATCTTTTTTTAATATAATTTTATTAACATTGTTATTAAATACAAGTATTAAATTATTAATAAAATAAATATAATAATAACTATAATTTTCTAAAGAAAGGGGGGAAATAGATATAGAAGACACTATTGAAACATGGATGAAAGTATTAAACATTAATAAGGATGAATATAAATACATTAAAGAATTAGAAGAGAAAAAATACGTGTATTATGCTAGAATTCATGAAAAAATAGACAAAGACGAATTAGATTTAAAATGCATGCTTCTATTACAAAGAGGTACACTTAAAATAATAAAATATAACTTAGATGAAACAGAGTGGTTAGGTAACACTTTAATTTATTATAAGTCTATAGATCTTATTAATACAATAATTACAAGTACTAGAAATATATTAACAGTACAGGTAAATGCTTCTAAAATCTATCTGGAATTCAATGATAAAATAGTAATGCACGAATTCTATAAAGAGTTAACCAGATTAACAAATAATCAGAAACAACGTAGGTTTTTATAACAAAAATATAATCAAAAAGAGGATTTGACATATATGACAGTAAAAATAGATGAAAACAAATGTCAAGGGATAAATAACTGTGGAACATGTTTTGATGCATGTGCATTAAACATGCTTCAGGATGTAGATAATACACCCAAACCTAAAGTTCCAGGATGTGTAGACTGTGGTTTATGCATAATAGCTTGTCCTAGTGATGCAATATCAAAATAAGTAAGAATTGGTGGGGATGTAATCATGGAAATAAGAAATATTAATGATGCAAAACTATTAAATAATGTTAAGGAAATTATTCAACTATGCGAATGTAGTTATAACGATAAAGTTGTTGACTTCCGTATAATTAATAATGAATTAGGTTTAATAGAAGACATTGAATATAAAAATGGTGACGAATGGTCATATGAATATGAGGATGAAATAACTGATAATGATATAGAAATGATAGTTGGCGCTATAGATGAAGCATTCTATGAAGTATTCCATAAAAAGGATATTGGTGCAACTATGAATATGAATCATATCAGCATAAAAGAAAATCCAGAACCAGCACATTTTCCATCAGATTATTATGTGGATGCAAAGGGTCCTATCCTATTCACATTAAAAAAGAATGTAGTAGTTACAAACGAAGAATAAAAAAAATAGGAATAATCTAGACTAATTCTAGAATATTATTCTCTATTTTTTACTCATTTTTATTACAACTTCATTAATAACATCTTTTACCTTATCAACACATTTTTCTCCTTCTATATCTAATCGTGATGTATCGTTAGCTTTAAGATTTGCTTCGTCAAGTACTTTTTTGACAATTACCGTTCGTGAAACACTTATCTTCTTTTGTTTAAGTATACTATTAACACAATTATTTTTACAGCCATTAACTGCTATTATTGGGTATTTATCAATATAATTTATGTATCCATCACGGTTTGCTGATACACTTGACATACATATTGATGAAATATGATTATCTGATTTTGAAAGATCATCACAACTTACCCTTGCAACAAGTCCCATAGGACTCATACCACTACATGCTGCTACGGATACCTTTTCTGACATGTGAATACCTCTTAATTTTTGTTTACATATTAATTATATTTTTATCTTTTTAAACAATTAAAAATAAATAAATTGAGAATAATAACATTATAAATCTTATTAAAAATGTACTAATATCTATATATAAATTAGATGGTATATAATATAATCTACTAAACAAGGAAATAAAAAATATCTGATTTTGAAAGATTTCATAACTTACCCTTGCAACAAGTCTCACTGAACTCCTACCATTACAAGAGGCTACTGCTACTTTATCTAAAATAATTATTTTCCATAATTAAATTTGTACTATTTATATACATGTAATCCTTATATTAATATATTAATTAATCAAAAGATAGATATTAAATATTATATTAAATAAGGAGTGAATAACTTGAATTTTTATGTTATAAATGGTAGTCCTCGTAAAAATAATAACACTGGAAAACTATTAGACGAAGCAGTAGCTGGTATTTTGGATAAAACTTGTGATTTAGATGCTGAGGTTAATGTTGAAATAATTGATTTATATTCTCTTGATTATAAAGGTTGTATGTCTTGTTTTGCTTGTAAACGAATAGATGGTCCTTTTTATGGAACTTGTCCTATAAATGATGACCTTAAACCATTACTTGAAAAATTATGGAATGCTGATGGTATTATAATAGGTACTCCTATCTATTTTAGTAATATTAATGGTGAAACAGAAAGTTTTCTTGAAAGATTTAGATTTCCAAAATATGTTTATGGTGGAGGACCATTATTAGAAAAGAGTATTCCTATGGGATTAATTTACACTATGAATGTTGATGAGAAATTATCCGATAAATTATATAAAGAAACTATTTATGAACCATTGGAATCTGGTTTAAGTGGTCTTCTTTTAAAAGATGTTTACTCTTTAAAAGTATATGATACGTATCAATTTGATGATTATTCCAAATATGAAAATTATCTATTTAAAGAAGAAGATAAAGCTATTCATCAACAAAAACAATTTCCCCGTGATCTTAAGAAAGCTTATGAAATGGGTGTTCAAATAGCAGAAGATACTATTAAGGGAAATTAAAAGGAATTAATCATTCATATTCCTCTATTTTCTTTTTTTGTTGATAAATTTTTAGATAATTTAAGTGTTAATATACATGATATAATTACAAATACCAGATACAATAATGATACATTTATTAATGTTGTATATGTAATTATAATACTTATCATCATGTTTACTAGTGCCGTTCCTCCATCTGTTATTAGGTATGATGTTGATAATACTCCTGCCATGTCTTCTTGACTAGTTTTTTCTACTAAGTTATTCATTGTAGCTGTAAATGTTAATCCACAGAATATTGCTGTTAGAATACTTGATATGATAAATGGTATTATCCATGACATTATTAAAGATATGTTTATTATTACTAAACATGCTGTAAATCCAATTATACCATATTTTTGACCTTTTTTATTTCCAAAATGGTTTATTAGACTACTTCCTAATATTTGTGGAGCCATTATATTAGCATATACTATTGCTGCTATTAGTTTACTATTTGTTCCGAATTGCATTAATGACATTATTGAACTAAATGATTGATAGAATCCTGTGATGGAATATGTTGATATTGTGGCTATTATGGTAATTGGTATGTATTTTCTGATATTATGAGGTATGCTGATTTCTGGTTTTATTGATTTTATTACTCCTTTTTTAGGTGTTACTGTTTCTTTTCCTAATGATATCAAGATTATACAGATTATTAGAATTAGTATTATTGGCAGAAATACTGTTGAGATTAGTGATGGATTATAGTCTACTATTACCCCTGAGTTTATTGCTCCTATACTAAATCCAATTAATGGCATGTTTGTTGCTATTATTACGCCTATATTTGAATTTTCGGGTGAGGTATCTATAATATATGCTTGTATACTACCTGCTGTCATTCCACAACAAATTCCCTGTAATAACCGTCCTAACAATAATAACTGTCCATTATTTACGTAGATGAAGCTTAAACATCCTAGTATACTTAAGATTAATGTTATTCTGATTGTTGGTTTTCTTCCTAGGTAGTTACTTATTTTTGATAGAAATATTAAGCTAAATACGTTTCCAATAAAATATACAACTGTACTGAATGATATGATATTATTTGGTATGTTATATAATGTTTGATATGTTGCATAGAAGGGTATTGCCGTACTGCTTGCAATGAATAATACTGTTATTGTTATACTGGCTACTATGAATCCAATTTTCATCCTTGTATTTTCATTAATCATATTTATTCTCTAATATTAATTTTGTCATTGTTGATTCTTAATAGTATTTAAATAATATTTAATAAAAGCATGCTTATTTTAATCTATTATATTAAGCAGGTTTTTGGATAAAATAGATAGTATTAGATGTATGCTCTTATTTTAATATCGTTAACTTTAAGAATTAATATCTATTAAAATATATATCATTTCTCTTTGAAATACGTTAACCTAGAGAATTAATCAACTATATTAATTATAACTACTAAAAAAATCTTTATATTAAATAAAAAGGATTATTATCAATTAATCTAGTTCTATTATCCATTTAATAACAGTATTGACTCATGTCTCTACTATCTATATAAATAGAAATTTCTTAAAGAAGAAGTTAATTATAATCAGCATAAGAATAAAGTTATTCCATGAGTATTAATAATGATAAGATATACTCTGATTAATATCCTATAAAAGAGATAACTTCATCTGTAAAAAATATAAAAAGAAGATAAATCATTAATAAATAAAATAAAGAACAGACAGAAAGTATAAAACACGGTAAAATAAGGATAAAATTCCTTATAATGATATAACAAAGGTCATATAATTAGATATTAATAAAAAAAATCTCAATCAATCGAATTTGTTTATATGGGTTCTATTTTTTATTTAAAGATAACAAATGGATTAAAAAAGCTTAAAAAACATTTTCCATTAGAATAAATTTATTAGTCATAAACAATTTAAATATATAATAGGTTAGTTATGAAAAAATAATTTAACTAACTATATGAATGTAATTATATCCAAATTATATAATTATAAGGAGGTTTTATAATTAAGCGATATTTTGGAATGATTCTATTACTAGCAACTATGATACTATTAATAGGATCAGTAGCAGCTACAGACACTGCATCCAATGATACAACACATAGCAGTATATCAACTGCATCTAGCTTACAAACTACAACAGCAAGTAGTGAAGCATCAGATACAGATACTGTAAGTGAAAAGATTACAACGCCAAGCACATCAGATACATCTAGTACAGATTCTGATGAAAATACAGTGAAAACGAATTCAGTAACTTCAACACAATCAAGTTCAACAGTGAAAAACACAACTTCTGTTTCAAGTTCTGATACTAACAGTAATACTCAAACAAAGTCCTTAAAAAGCAGTAATAGTAGCTCATCTAAAACTAGCACAAAAATGTCAGTAACAAATACTACATTATATGGATACTCCAATTATACAATGAAAGCTACCGTCGTAGATAATTCAAGTAAATATGTGAATAGTGGAACAGTAGCTTTTAAAATAAATGGAGTGACTGTAGGAAACACTACAGTAAGTAATGGAAAAGCTAGTTATGTATATCCATTAAACGGCTTTTCTGCAGGTACATATAATATTACTGCTATATACTCCGGTACTACAAAATACAGTTCAGCTAGTGCGGCTGGTACTTTAAATATTAACAAGTATGATACAAAAACTACAGTAACATCAGTGACTGGAAAATCAGGGTCATCAGTAACATTAAAAGCAGTAATTACGACAAGTAACGGTTCTTATGTAAAAAATGGACTTGTTGCATTTAAGATTAATGGAAACACAGTGGGATATGCTAATGTATCCAACGGTGGAGCTAAGTTGGATTATATTATTCCATCAACATATGGATCTACACTATATACAGTCACAGCTGTTTATGGTGGAAATAATATATATTCATCATCAAAAAATAATGGAAATTTAACATTAACTCCAACCGTCGAATCAAAAATAACTATTAAAACAACACCCGTATTAGCAGGTAAAACAACAACAATTAAAGCAATTATAACCACAAATAATGGTTCTTACATAAAATCTGGAATTGTCGCATTTAAAATCAATGGAAAAACAATTGGATACGGTACAGTATCTAATGGTGGAGCATCAATAACTTATACAATACCATCAAGTTATAAGGATTCAACATATACTATAACAGCAGTATATGGTGGTAATGGTAAATATATTGCTTCTAGAGCAAATAGTACTCTTACAGTTCTTCATAAACAAACAACATCTATAACTGTAAATACTGTTACTGTTAAACCAGGGTCTACTGCTACCTTTTCAGCTGTTATAAAAAGTAGTAATGGGTCCTATGTGAAAAATGGTACTGTTGCATTTAAGATTAATGGAAAAACAATAGGTTCAACCAATGTAACCAATGGTGTAGCTAAGATTAATTACACTATACCTTCTAGTTGGGGTTCATCCTCATATACTATTACTGTTGTGTATGGTGATAATGAATATTATTCTAGTTCAAGAGCTAACGGAACACTTAAACTGAATATTACAAGTAATAATAGTAGTAATTCTAAGATTTCAGTTCCATCTGGTTATGAAAGTTATGTTAAATCTACTTCAAATTGTGACATTACTAATAGTAAGATTGTTAGTTTAGCTAATACTATCTTATCTAAGGTATCTAGCTCTAATACTAAAACTATTGCATCTTATATATTTAGTTATGTGAATAGTATTACAAGTTATACTTACTATTCTAACACTCGTTATGGTGCTGTTGGTACCTTAACCCGTGGTAGTGGTAATTGTTGTGATTTAGCACATCTAGTGGTTGCTGTGATGCGTGCATGTAATATACCGGCAAGGTATTGTCATGCTACATGTACATTCCGTAGTGGTCTAGTAGTAGGTCACGTATGGGCACAGGTATATGTTAATGGAGTATGGTATAATTGTGATGCATCATCAAGTAGTAACACGTTTGGTAATATTGTTAATTGGTCTAAATGTGGAACAATTAAGTATTATACATCTCTACCATTCTAATATTCCTTTTTTTATTCTTTTTTTGTTTAAAATTATTATGATTAATTTTTATTTCTGAATTTTTCTTTATATGTTTAATTCTTATTTTTCTTAAGTAATTATTTATAATACAAAATGATATTTATATATGTAAATATATTATAGGTGATTATAAATGAAAGTAT
>CACZOU010000035.1 GCA_902782945.1 uncultured Methanobacteriaceae archaeon | reverse complement strand
GAGAGTACTTTTCATTTTATTGATATTGGTTTCTTGTTTATCATCAATGGTATATGTTGATAGTTATACTCCAGAGGTAATGTGTGATGATGATTATGATGGTCTTTTAATACCTGAAACAATTCACACAATAATTGACCCAGTAGGCACTATTTTGAAACCATCCGTTATATCTCTTAGGTTTGGAAACTCACAATTAGCTCATGATAGATATGATGTGATGGAGTGGTTCATGGCTCATTCTAATAAATCACTTGTTGTCTCTGAAGATTCAATTATGGACAGTATCATTGTATCTACTAGTAGATCACCTGTTGTCTATGGTGGTTTCACAGAATCTATTCCATTATATGTTGTTGATCCTGTTCATATTGTACAAAATCATTCTACTTCATCAGAATTATCTGATTTGAATGTGGGTTATATTTTACTAAGACAAAATACGCCGATTCCGATTTATGCACAATTGGAATATAATAATACAAATTACAAAATTTGTTCAATAAAAAGTACATATAAAAATTAATAAGTGAATTCAATGAAAAAAATATTTAAATTAGGTATTATATTATGTATTCTAATCATATTTGGATTAATAATTATTACTATTCCAAATTCTGATTCTATAGATGCAGATAATAATACTTTAATAATATCTGTTTGTACAGGTAATATGAGAGGTTTAGAAATTGGAGTATCTGTTTATGCTGGATATAATCAAGTTCCTTTAGTTTTATCTGATAAAACATTACCTGAACAATTGAACTCATGGTTACCCAGATATGTTAAAGAAAATAATATTAAGAAAATCATTGTTGTAGGTCCAATGACTACTCAGCAGTTAATTGAATTATATAGTATGGGTGTAAAAGTTGACCATATTAATGATAATTCAATAGCTAGTATATTAACTGATATTGCTAATAATACTCCTGATAAAAATAATGATACAATAATTTTCACAGCATCTAATCCAATTGCTGGAGAATTAGGCGCATATATGAAAGTTCCAGTTTTTGTTACAGCAACTAATAGTTCATATAATTCCTCTGAAACTTTAGATAAGCAGTATGATAATTATATTAGAACACATAATATTCAGCATATTATTATTGTAGGTGCACTACCTGAAAGTTTGAAAAATGAATTATATCAGTATAATATTCCTGTGGAAGAAATTTCAGGAGTAACTGATGTTGAAGTTAGTATGCATGTTAATGATAAATTAAGGTCAATGGGATATCTAAATAATACTACAACAGCATATTATGGATTTTATGGTGAGTTACCTACAATCATACCAACAATCATAAAAAATAATGCCATGTTAATAGAAGATTCTTCAAATAATGGTAATTTAGCAAATTATCTTACTGATAATAATATTAGTAATGTTGTTTTTACTAGAAATACAGAATCAGATTATTTACAGATGGAGGAAACAGATTATATATCAAGTAGTGTAGTACAAGAATTTGAAGAGAATAATATGTCTATTAATTACATGACTAATAATCGTACTCTTGATGAGGCAACGGGATTATATGATATGAAAATGATTACTGCTGAGGATATGGAACATCCTACTAGTAAGATAAATGATAGTTTCACTGGTGATATTACTGAAAATGTTCCACCATTATTATCAATATTAAATTATTCTAATTGGCATGATTCAAATAATTTATCTGTTGAAGTAAATAATACGGATAGTAATTATACTGTTAAGTGGAGTACTATTCATCCATATTCCTGGATTAAGTATAATAATTCATCCTATTATGCAACTTCAAATACTGGGTATACATATAACTGGACATATAATCAGGATAGATGGGTTGTATTGTATCAATATAATAATAAAACATATTATAACGTGTCTTGGATTAAAAATGATGATAATTCTTGGACAGAACTACAAGCTTATGAGAATTATACATGGAGGTATAATGGTACTAAATGGGCTTGTTATGATAATAATTCAAATATGATATACTATATTGATAAATCCTAAAATAAAAAAATGTATTATTCATAAATTTAATAATTATATATAATAGATAATTTATTTTATAAAAAAACTCTTAATTTATATAACACAAATCTAAGGAGAATATAATCATATGAAACAATTATTTGGTACATTTGGAGTAAGAAGAGTGGCTAACACAGTATTAACACCAGAATTTGCATCAAAAATAGCAGCAGCTTATGGTACAAAAGTTAAAGGAACAATTGCAATAGGTTCTGATCCAAGAACCTCTTCCGAAATGATTAAACATGCAGTTACTGCAGGTTTATTATCTACTGGTTGTAATGTTGTAGACCTTGGAACACTACCAACACCTGCAGTACAATATGCTGTAAGAAAATATTATGATGGTGGAATAATGGTAACTGCTTCACATAATCCGCCAAAGTATAATGGATTAAAATTATTAGACTCAGATGGTATTGGTACTCCTGATGATTTAGAAGAAGAAATTGAAGACATCTACTTTAATGATAAACAAGAACGTGTAACCTGGGATAAAATAGGAAAAGCTTACAAAAGAAACATTGTGGATGAATACATTGATGAAGTATTAAAAAGAGTAGATGTTGAAGCAATAAAGGACGCACATCTAAAAGTAGTTCTAGATTGCGGTTCCGGTGCAGCTTGTAGAACAACTCCTTATATTATAAGAAAATTAGGATGTGAAATAACAACATTAAACTGTCAACCTGATGGTGCATTCCCGGGACGTAACCCTGAACCAACAGAAGATAATCTACAGGATTTAATAAAAGTGGTTAAAGCGACCGGTGCAGATATTGGAATAGCTCATGATGGTGACGCAGACAGAACAATATGTATTGATGAAAAAGGACAATTTGTATTTGGTGACAAATCATTTGCACTAGTTGAAAAATCCATGTTAGAAAAAAACAACGGTGGAAAAATCGTTACAACAGTGGCTACAAGTAATGCAATAGCTGACATAGCATTACAAAATAATGGAGAAATTATCTTAACAAGAGTAGGAGATTTAGTAGTAGCACGTAAACTCCAAGAAGTAGATGGATTATTCGGTGGAGAAGAAAATGGTGGTTTAATTTTCCCAGATTTCGTATATGGAAGAGATTCAGGATTAGCTACAGCAATGCTATTAGAAATACTGGCTAAAACAAAAAAACCATTATCAGAGTTAATTAGTGAATTACCAACATATTTCTCAGAAAAAAGAAAAGTACAATGTCCAGATGATAAAAAATCTATTGTAGCTGAAGGTATTCTAAAAGATACAACTGACTATGAAGTAGACACAACGGATGGAGTTAAAGTAATTACAGATGAAGGATGGGTAATTATCAGACCATCAGGTACTGAACCAATATACAGATGTTTCTCTGAAGCTAAAACACCTGAAAAAGCAGCTGAATTAGCAGACTGGGGAATGTCCCTAATTGAAAAATACTTAGATTAATACTATTTTTCCTAAGATATATTCTCCCCCATATCCTTTTATATTTTTTAACCCCATGGACAAATTTTAACACAAACTCCACATAATCTAGGACGATTTTTATGTTCTAATTCATCCATATGATTATTACATTTATAAGCATCATATCTAAGTTCACGAGGCTCATTTTTAATAAATTTTCTGTTTTTAAATGCACTCACAGGACAATTTTCAACACATAAACTACAATTACCACATCTTGACTTTAACATATTTTTACAATATGGTACTGGTAGATTGGTTAAGATACTAGCCCAGCGTAATCGTGGACCATATTCTGGTGTTATTAACAGACAACTCTTACCTATCCAGCCTAATCCTGCCAAGTTTGCAATTAACTTATGAGATAATTCACCCGCTAATTTATCTTTAGAACTAATATCTGATGCAGGTATACTTTTTGCATCATAGCCTTCTTTAATAATTAACGACACTATTTCTTGTGCAATATCATCCAGTTTATTATTTACTTCAAGATACTCCTTTAAATATGCTTCTTCAGCTCCGGGTATGTTAATAGAATTTGTAATATCATCATTAATACGCATACCTATACTTATAGCATAAGGGTAGTGTGCAATATCTATAGGATAAGTATTTTCTATGAATTCTTCAGCATATTCTAAATTACTATAACCATGTAATGATACGTTATTCTCACATATCTTATTAATTTTATCAATCAAATTTATTTTTAATTGTGTTGTTTTATTCATTATTTTTCAACTCAGTTTATTGTTTTAAAATTCTCTGTAGTTCTTTTTTCGTTCAATTATCATTATTATTTTCGATTATGGGCTTTGTAGTATGAATATAATATATTATCCTATGTGTTCCTGATTTCATACGTTTACATCTGGGACATTTAGAACTTTTTATATTAATATTTGCTGATGTGTAATGGTTTTGTCTTAGTTTTTCTAAATCTTCTTTTAGTTTATTGTACTCTTGTAAGTTTTTCTTTTTTGTTTTTTTCAAGTCTTTTAAGGAGTGTTTAGTGTATTGTAGTATGTAATTCATATTACCCCTTGTTTTTCCAATTCATCTAATTCTTTATCTAAATTATCAGTATCTATAATGTAGGTATCAGTATTATCT
>CACZOU010000034.1 GCA_902782945.1 uncultured Methanobacteriaceae archaeon | reverse complement strand
CATAATAATATAAAAGTACTTACAGAAAAAAGAAAAATACATCTAATAAAAAAAGTATAAAAAATAAATTCAAAATCTCATAAAAGAAAACTAACTTATAAAAAAAAGTCTACGAATAATACAAATTTATACAAGAAGTGAAAAATCTAAAAAAAAGGATTGGAAGAAGATTAAATTAAACATTTTTCCATGTGTATTGTTCCAAAGGAATCATTTGTTACTTCTGTTATTTCATAATTATTATTTAGCCAAAATGGTAAAGCTCCTATACTATCTTTCTGGGTGTGTAAATATATTTCATGATATCCTTCACGTATACAGAATTCTTCAATTTTCTTAACCATTTTTGTTGCTAGTTTAGATCTTCTGTAATCTGGATGTACAAATACTCTGTATATACTTGCTGTCGTTTGAGGTGTATAATGTTTACCTTTAATATGATAGTCTTTATCATATTCTCTTACTGCCGCGGTTGCTATTATTTTTCGTTTATCTGTATCTATTGCTACAAATAATGTGTTTTTTTCTGGAGTTACGTAGTAGTCTTCCAGATTTATTATATCATAGTGGTATTGTGGTACATACTCCATATGATAACATTTTTTTATCATATCAAAAATAAATTCTTCTACATCAAATTCTTTCATTAAATCTTCATTTAATTCTATGATGTCTGTTTTCATTTTTATTTGAACTCCCAAGTATAATACTAAGTTATATTTTGTTATTACAAGTTATTATGTAACAAGTAATATAAATAGTTTATTTTGTATTACATTTTGGATAAAAAATAGCTATTTTGTAATAATTAATTAAAAAAAAGAAATCTTAGTTTACTAATAAAAAAAAGTAGAAAAAAATAGGTTAATGTGTTTTAATGAAGTTATTAATTAACCATGAAGAAATACTTATATCAGAAGTTGGTTTCTCAATTTCATCTTTATCAAACCATTTAGCCTTTAGTATCTCATTTCCATCAACATTTATTTCACCTGAATCATAATCAGCAGTGAATCCTAACATTAATGAGTTTGGAAATGGCCATGATTGACTTCTCATATATTTCAGATTTTTTATTTTGATACCTATTTCCTCAGATACTTCTCTATGAACAGCTTCTTCAATAGTTTCTCCAGCTTCTACAAATCCGGCAATTAAGGAATAATTATGAAATTTATGATAACTATGTTTTGCCATTAATAGTTTTCCATTATTGTTTATAGCTACTATGATTGCTGGTGCTATTCTTGAATAATGCATTTGTCCACATTTAGGACATAACATCATCATGTCTTTCTTATCTAGTACTGTTTTTGTACCACAATTTCCACAGTATTGATGCATTTTATACCAGTCATTTACTAATATTGCTCTTGTTGCCATCTGATATGCTTCTTGATCAATATCATATAATTGTGGTAATGGTGTTAATTCATCGTCGGTATCTATATTAACTACAAAACATGCCTTATTTTTGAAGGTACCTATGTATAAAATAAAATTCTTATCAAAATTTTCTAAAGTATCCAGAGTAACTAATGGAATACTTTTATCTTCTGTTAAATAAACATGACGTTTTGAATTAAAGATAAAATAGTATGCTTCTTCCACGGTCCTATATTCTAAACTAAAATCAATAGTATAATTATTATAAAGTGATTTCTCTATCATAACTATACTTCTATTAATAATCATCCTTAAAATATTCTATAAAATAATCCCGATAATATAATGAAAAAATGCAGGTATACAAACTATGACACTCATTACTAAATTAATGGATAAAATAACTGAATGAAGGAGATTCTAGAAAACTATATATCCCATTAAATCTAATACCAATATAACTAAATACTTAAAAATGTATTTTTGAAGAGGTGAAATGAAATGAAAGTAAGAGAAATAATAAGTGATGCTATTCATTTTCCAATAGATGACTATAAATCATGGCTAACCTTAGGAGCTCTATACTTAATTGCAACATTATTATCAATGTCTCTAGATTATATTAATGGTGGAATAGGTTTTATATTCGGAATAATATCCATGATAATATTCATAATGATATATGGATACTCATTAGACATTAAAAGAAATACTATTCATGGAATAAATGAATTACCAAAACTGAACTTTACAAAAAATCTGGTGGATGGAGTAAAAACTATTTTTGTAACAATAGTATATACTATCATACCACTGATTATAACACTAATAATAGCATATCCATTAGGATTATACAGTAATACATATAATTTAATCAACGCATATGATGCAAATTATTCAACATTAGTAGCTAATGGAACTAGTAACGTTGATGCATTTATAAGTGTAATATCTGGAAATTCAACAGTAATTCCATCTAATATAGTATCATCATTCATGTCAAGTTTAATGATAACTATACTCATAGGAATAATATTACTTATAATATTTAGTATATTCGAAGTAATTGGTAATGCTCGTCTAGCAGAAACAGACAGTATATCAGCAGCATTAAATCTGAAAGCTGTAATAGAAAAAATTAATAACATTGGATGGGGAAGATATCTCTCATTTATTATACTTCTAATATTAACAAGTATTGGAATCGGTATAATTGGAGGAGTAATTCTAATGATCCCGGTAGTTGGTTCTTTAATAGAAGCACTAGTAATACAATCATTATTATTAATATTCTTTGCTAGAAGTATAGGATTAATATATAGAAATGATGAAGACCAAAATAATCAATTTAATCAAATAGAACAATTAAATCAAATTGATTTCTAATCTCCAATTCCTTCTCTTTTTTTAGTATAAAATTTATTCTATCGAGTTATTTTATTACCAACCATAACAGCTTTATCTAATTGATCTTTTTTATTAAGAATAGCTTCCTCATTCTCATTACCAATAAGTAATACAACATCTTCTAACTCAAAGCCTATACCCTGAAATATATCAGATGTTATATCCAGATTATTTTTTATATATTCATACATTGGTGGCTCAATAGCAGCTTGACTTGCTATTATGGAAAATTTCTTATCACGAAGATTATCAACTCTAAGTAAACAATGTAATCTATCAATAAATATCTTAGCAAGAGAAGATATATTACCCATATAAATAGGAGTAGCTAATATAACACCATATGCTTCATCAATACTCTTATATACATCCTGTAAATCATCATCAAGAATACATTTACCATTATTATCAACACAATAATTATCAGCTTGACAAGTTCTAATATTCATATCATTCAAATCATAAATAACAGTATCAGCACCCTTAGACTTTGCTGTTTCTAATGCTTTAACAAGTGCTATTCTAGAATTACTTCCCTTTCTAGGACTTGTATTTATACCTACTATCTTCATAATAATCACCTATATTAATTTATTATATAATATAATTCTTTTTTTTTATTTAGATAATAAGTATAATTAAAATAAATAATAATTCTAGACAAAATATGATAAAAATTCAAAGTTAAGAAAAATAAAAAAAAAGTTAATTTGGGAGGTTAAAAAATAAGTAAGTGATAAAAAAAACTTTAACTTATAAATTTGCTAAAGCTTCTTTAACTGCTTCTATATCATCAGATACTTCAACAGTTTCATCCACTGGTTCTAAGTGTTTAATGTTACATCTTTTGTTTTTAACTTCGTTTCCTACGATTTCAACAAAGTTTTCATCAATAACATCAACTATTACACATTTTTTCCCAGTTTCTCTTCCTGCGATTTTAACACATACTCTTCCTTTTTCTATTGCTGGCATATTTTTCACCTATTTATTTTTTTCTTCTATACAATTTAATATAATGTTAACTGTAGTTTCAGTATCGAAGGTACCAGTATTGATAACTAAGTCATAGATACTTAAATCATCAATATCTATATCATGAATTTCCTGATATCTTTTTCTTTCACTTGCTGTTCTTTCCTTGATTTCATAGTTTACAGTATCTAAACTTTTGCCTTCTCTGTAACTGATGCGTTCTGCTCTTATGTTATCTGGAGCCATAAGCCAGATTCTGTAATCAGCATTAACAAAGAATGCGGAAATTCTACCTTCAACAATTAAATTTTCAGCTTCATTAGCTATTTCAGCTTGTCGTTTATCTAATGCTTTATCAATATCATCATTACCCTCAGCAAGCTCACTGAATTCCAATAAATCCATATTGTTTTCTATAGCCATCTGTCTAAATACATCACCCGCTGATATATAGGGGATATCTAAATATTGTGATAGCTTTTTGGTAGCGGTTGTTGTACCAGTACCTGCGAGCCCACCAATAGTAATAATCATAATGATCTTGCCTCTTCTTTGATTAATTTTTTAGTACAGTTTGTACAATATTTTCCACCATAAGGTCTGTTTGGCCTTCTCTGGTTTTTAGATAGTTTTCTAATTTCGTATGGTCTTCCTCGTGGTACAGCATCTAATACTTTTCCACATTTTGCACATACATGTTTAGAAGGTTTTTTCTTCTTATAGTGTTCTACTTTTCTTCCACCTGGAACTGTTTTCAAAGATCTTTTGAATGTTTTTGTTCTAAATCTAGGTGCAGACATTGTGTATCCTCCTTTTCATTTTATTGGTTTTTATTAAGTTTATATTAAATTTCCCTTTGAACTTAATAAAATATTTAAGTTATATATTTACTTTATATATGATAATTTAAATTATTATCGATTGAAATTACATTGAATTTAATCCGAATATTCTACGGAATAAAAAGCTCATTGCAAATGAACATAAAATATACCATCCAAAGAAGTTTATTGTCAATGGATTTGATTGAGTCCAAAATATATTCCATATTGGTATTAATAATAGGAAATATTGTGATGATGTAATATTGATTATTACATGACTAATCGCATGGTTTCCAATCATACCATAATAAATAATCATAATAGGTATCATGGTAATGATTGTTGGTTTCATTTGCATTTTCATTAGTTCATTGTTTTTAGGTAAAAGTTCTTTTTGTCTTTTCTGAACTTTTGCTAAAGCTTTTGGATCACCTGATTGTTGAGCTGCTCTCATATCGTTTTGTAATTCCTTCATTTCAGCTTGAAGCTCATGCATCTTATCGTAATCAATCAACCATTTTTGTAAAACCACAATAAATAATGCTATTAGTGCAGCTATAAAAAATATTGTGAATACTGGATTAGATGGTGTTGGATCCATGCTTATCAATGGATCTAATAGAAAATCTAAATAACTCATAACTAATCCTCATTCTAGGATAAGATATCAACTATTTCAGATACTGCTTTATCTAAACCATCATCATTATTTTGTACTGTTGCTACGGTACAACCAGTTAATACTGCATAACTCATTGCTGTTGCTCTTGACATTCTTTGATGTAAGTCTATTGCATCAGCATGTTCTGCATCACGTTCACGAGTATCATCATTCATTCTTCTGTATATAATTTCACTAGGTTTAGCTTCAATTAATATAAATTGAGTTGGTTGTAACTCTTCTAAAACCCATTTTGGTAATCCTGGTAAAAACCCTTTAGGAGTTTTAATAGTACAGTGAGTATCAATGATTACATCGTCATCTTGTGCCATTTCATGAATTCTTTCAGCTGCTTTTTTTTGTACATCTTTTTGTATTTCAGGATTTAATTTACGCATTTCATCACGTGAATCTACTAATCCTCTTTCATGGGCAATATCAAACATTACATTTCCATAGTTAATATTTACATAATCAACTTCTTCTAATACTTTGTTTAATACTGTTGTACTACCAGTACCAGGGATTCCTGCAAGTACTACTATATTCATAATAATCACTTTATTTATTTCTTTATTTTCTACTTTATTTTAAAAAATAATAAATTGAATAGATAGATATTATCTATTTAATATTTTATTATTCTTCACCTAAGAATCTTCTCATCATTGGATGCATATCCATTAATTGTTCTTTAGCCATTTCTTCATATAATCTGTATACAACACCAACAGTCAATAGTACACCAGTACCTCCACCGAGTGCACCGGTTAAATCAGCTGCAAATGCAAGTAATCCTACAAATGCACCACCTAATACTGTGATTGTTGGAATGTATTTATCCATGATTCTTTTGAATTGTACTTTACTACTTCTGAAACCAGGTACTTGAACTCCCATATTTGAGAGTTGTTTTGAAACTTGTTTTGAGCCTATACCACTGATTTCAACCCATAGTAATGCAAATACAACTGCAAGTCCTATGAATACTATTGCATAAATTATTACTTTTAATGGATCTGTAAATAATACTGATATACTAGTAGGTGTTGTTAAGTAATAAGCTATACCACTTATTGCCTGACCCTGTGATACTTCACCAAGTATTGGGAATCCAGCACTTTGGAAGATACCTGCAAATAATTGTACATTTAAGAATAATGCACTTACTAATATAACAGGCATGTTACTAGCATATACAAATTTTAATGGGTATTTGGAACGAGCTCCTTTTACTCCACCATATGATAATGGTATTTCAACTCTCATACATTCAGCATATACAACAACTAAGAATACAATTATAGTTGCTATTACTGGAAGTAGTAAACCAAAGTTTGGTTGTCCACTTGTTAATGAATATATGAATGCTGGTATTTTACCTGCAGGTTCTGATGATCCTGCTGATGGTAAAAAGTTAAATGCTCCTACAAGTATCTGCTGAGCTACACCTGCAGCAATGAATAAACCAATACCACTACCGAATCCCCATTTACTTACAACTTCATCCATATAGATTATTAATATACCACCAAGAACCATTTGTAATATAAGTACTAATGTGTAATCACCACTAATTGGAGGTAATGAACCTGTTATTACAAGTACCGCTCCTTCAAATAGTGTAAATATTATAGCTAATAGTTTCTGTGTTCCTTGGAATGCAGACTTATCTTCTGGCTTTGACAAGTCTAGATCAATCAGCTTACCACCGACTAATAATTGCATTACGATTGAAGCAGTTACGATTGGACCAATACCTAAGGTTAATATTGAACCAAAACTTCCTGCCATTACTGATCTTAACTGAGCAAATTGGTCTATAGCTGTTGGACTAAGACCATATAAAGATACTTCTGTTAATATGAAGTATAATATTAAGATTATTCCTGTCCATTTAATTTTCTCTCTAAATCCTAGTTGTTTATCAGGGTTAACAACTTGTGGTAAAAGAGAATAAAATGGTTTAATACTATCTAGTGATGACATATTTTATTCTCCTGACATAATTCTATTTATAAAATTACGCCCTCTGAAATTAAATTTATATAATTTCAGCAATACCGCCAGCATCTTCGATTTTAGCAATGGCACTTTGTGAGAATTTAGGTGCTTTGATAGTCATTGCAGTGGATAATTTTCCTTTTCCTAATACTTTGTTGTAACCTAAGTCAGTTACATCTAATACAATTTGTCCATCTTCTTTAACAGCTATTTCTTCATCTAAAAATTTATCAATTTTATCATCGATAACAGAGAGATTGATTGGCTTAAACTGTTGTATGGTTTTTTGTGGACGTTTGAATCCATATTTACCAAAGTGTTTTGGATCGTTGATTACCATCCAAGTCCAGTGGTGTTTATTTCCTCCAGCTTGTCCACGTCCTCCGCGGTGTCCTGCACCTCTTCGTTTTTTAGTACAACCTCCACCAACAGATCTTGAACCTCTTTGTTTTCTGATTTTTTTAGTTTTTCTAATCATTCATGACACCTTATTTAAATCATTTTTTCAAGTAATTCATTAATTTTTTCAGATCTGTAACCAAGAGATCCTCCTTCATGATATGGTTTTTTAGTGCTTTCATATCCTTTTCTAGGTGGGTTTAAACGGAATATTGGTTTTAATCCAACTTCTTTTAGAGTTGTTTCTTGGTTGTATATTGCTACTGCTAATGCGTCAACTGAATCATAGTCTGTGTTTTCTTTAACGTATTCATCAGTTACTCTTTTATTTCCTGGTAATCTTCCTCTTTCAGATACTAATTCTTTGAAGGTATCTTCTGAGATTTCTCCCCAGGTTATGTAATCTTTAGCTTTTTGTAACATTCCTTTGTAACTTGGTGTTTCTGGAATTACTACAGCATGACTAATTCTTGTGAGATTAAGCATGTCAAGTGTATCTGCAAGGTTTCTTTTAATTCCAGTTCTTCCTCGAATTCTTATAACTGCATACATAATTACACCTCTATGTTTAATCTATAACTCCAAGAGCTTTAAGGTCTTTTTCACTTGATTTTACACTAGATAATGCTTTAAGTGCATCAAATACTGCACCTGCAAAATTTAATGTAGTTTGTGTTTGTCCACTAGTCATTGACCATACATCATCAATACCTGCTAATGAGAGAATGGTTTTACCTACGTTACCAATAGCAAGGTTTACTCCAGCTGGTGCCGGGATGAGTGTTACTTTTACACTGCTCATTTTACCTTCTACTTTGTAAGGTACTGTGTGTTGTCTTCCACAACCACAACCCCAATCTCCACATCCTCTTCGAACTTTTATGAGATTGTATTTTGCTTGGTCTACAGCTTTTCTGATTGCAGGTCCTACTTCTTGGGATTTACCTTGTCCTAGTCCTACATATCCGTTTCTATTTCCTACTGCTACAATTACTCTAAAGTTAACTTTTCTACCAGATTTATGCATTCTTTGAACAAGGTTAACATCCATAACTTCTTCTTCAAGATCTGGTAATAGTGCGTCAACAATTTCTAATTCCAT
>CACZOU010000033.1 GCA_902782945.1 uncultured Methanobacteriaceae archaeon | reverse complement strand
CCAGTTAAACTTTCTGCTTTAGTGTATTTTTTTTCAGAATCTAATAATTTATCAACCACCTTCTTTCTTTCCTTAAAAAATGTTTTATTAATTACATCATTCAATTCATCTTTACTATAATCAGCATTATAGACTATCTCATCATATTGGACTTGTGTTACTATAATATCAATATAATCATAACTAGTGATAAATTCTTTAATATCTATGCCAAGAGGTGAACAAGAGTAATTAGTGTCATAACGAGGACACTCCTTACAATACCCTTGTACTACTTCAAAGTTAGAGAATCTTTCATAAAATTCATCGGTCGTTAATGTTTTATAAAAACGCTCAACATTATATTTAATATCCTTCATAATATACACTTACTTCTCGTATTCTGTTGGATCATCAATATTAACTTTAATAAATGCACGTCTTCTTCTTTTACAGGATTCACAAACTCCACAATGTTTCTCATTACCAGTATAACAGGAATAACTTAATTCCATTGGTGCATTAACTTCATGACCTTTAGAAACTATATCTTCTTTATTCATATCAATTAATGGTGCTTTTATTTCAATGTTATCAAAGGAACCATATTTTATTGTCTTATTAAAAGCGTCAAGATAATCTTTAGAATTATCTGGGAAGGTCACGGCTTCTTCGTAATCCCATCCTACAATTATTATCTCTGCATGAATACTTTCAGCATAAGCTAATGCTATACTACAGAAAACAGTATTACGTGCTGGAACCCATACTGATTTTGCCGTTTCAAGTGCTGCATCATAATCATCTAAGTCATCATCACTAGGTTCAGGTATTTTTTCATCACTTGTTAAACTAGAGGTACTTATATGTTCTAACCATGGTAAATCAATAACAGCATGGTGCATGCCTAACTTTTCACATAATAATTTTGCATGTTTAACTTCCTGGTCAAAGCTTTGTTGACCATAGTTAAATGTTAATGCGGTTAAATCATATTCTTCTGCATATATTGATGTTGCTACTGTTGAATCAAGTCCTCCAGAAAGAACGGTTATTCCTTTTTTGGTCATATTTATTCACTTCCAGATAATCTTATATATTCTGCTTTTGCTAAATTCATTAAATCTTTAACGGGAATTGATGTTTTATCAGATAATTTCTTTATATCTTCATATTCAGGGGTACATTTAATAATTTCGTCATTCATATATCCAATTTTAAAATGAACGGTTTCTTCACTATTATTTATTTGTATATTTTTTGTTACAATTTCTCTATTTGCTACTCCTCTATGTAATGTTGGAATAATACGAATTCCTAGTGTTCCTGTTTCTTTCATGATTACTTGTATTAAATGTTCAACATTACTATTTTTTGTAATAACTTTTAATATTTGTCCGGGCCTATTCTTTTTCATGATAGTAGGTATTATTGTAACGTCACTAGCTCCTTCATTTAATAGTTTTTCGAATAAACTACCTAATTCTTCTCCAGTTAACGTATCTAAATTAGTTTCTAATACAGTTATAGTATTTTTTTCTGTAATTGTTTTAGCATGAACTAATCTTAAAGCATTCAATACTTTTAGTTCTTTTTTTCCTGCTCCGTAACCTATTTTCTTGTTTGTTACTAAAGGATATGAAGATATGTATTCATCTGTAATATTTACTAGTATTGCTGATCCTGTAGGTGTTGCTAATTCTGTTTCTGCTAGTCCTCCAATTGTTGGTGTTTCTGATAGGATTTCTAGTACTGCTGGTGCTGGTACTGGTAGTATTCCATGTTGTGTATTGACAGTTCCTGCTCCTGTTGCAACGGGCAGTGAATATATTGTTTCTTTGTCTAATCCTAGTAGGTGATATGCATAAGATGATCCTATTATATCTGCTACTGCATCTGCACATCCTACTTCATGAAAGTGTAATTCACTTAAGGGATGATTATGTACTTTTGATTCAGCTAAGGCTATTGTTTTAAATATTTTTTTTGCTAGTGTAACTGTTTTTGTTATTATTGTATTGTTTGGATATTTTTTTTCTGTTATTTCATCTATTTTATTTATGATGTCTGTGTAATGTCTTGGTGAATTGTCTGTTGTTTGGATATCTGCGTATGTACTCATAATTCCTGATTTAGGTTTTTTTGTAATGTTTACTGTTACTTCACCGAATTCTTTAGCATATGTGTTTATTACTTCTTTTATTTTTTCAGAATCTGCTCCTAAATCTATGAATGCTCCAATAAACATGTTTCCTGCAACACCAGATGTTTGAGGGTCTATAATCAATACCATTCTTTAATTCTCCTTATATTCTTGTTATCATATTCATGTTTTTAAATACATCAATATTATTTTTTCATTTTTATATGATTATTATTCCTATTAATTAAGTAAACTTGTATTTGTAAAATTATATTCTATAATACTTTTTATTTAATTACCAATATAATATAAATTATTAAAAATTTTATAATATATTTTCTAATTAATGGTGAGTTAATAATGGAACTAGAAATGAATGGAGTTATAGCTTACGAGAAATATAATGGTCTTGTAATTGAAAGCGAAGAACCATTATATGTACTTGCTAATAGAAAAGGTTATGACTTTAAATATGCCACTAAATTTGACAACCATTACTATAATAATCCATCACTAAAACGTTTTAAAATTGAAAAAGATGGAATATTGGTTATAAGTACAGTTGAATATCTAGAGAAAAAGTACTTTACAAATATTAGCCTAATTTTAGATGTTAAATTAGATAATCTGACTATGATTAATTTATATCGTACAGTAGTAGAATCAATAGCATCAACTTCCTGGATGGCTAATGCAATTAACAAGGATAAACTAGATAATAAGGTTGGAAATTTCTATAATATAATATTTATTGCATGTAGATCTGAGGCAGATGTTAACATATCATTTGATATTTCTTTATTTTATGAGGTTAAAGAATTAGTTAATGAAGCCTTAGAAAAATCGTTTGATAACTTAAATATGGATAATAAAGGGGGAGTATAATGACCAAGACAAAAAAACAGAATTTTAGCAAACATGCGAAAGTATCACCATCACTCAATGGTATCCTGGGATTAATTTCATTTTCAACAAGAATCCCAATTAATAGATATATTACCATTAAAGAAATGGCTGGTAGTGTAATATTATGGCCATATATCGGGTTAGGTATTGGTGTAATTGGAGCTATAGTATCATTTATATTAAATAATGTGTTATCTTTCTCAAATATATTAACAGCAACATTAATATATTGTTTCTTAATATGGTTTACAGGATTTAATCATGTTGATGGTGTAATGGATATGGGTGATGGATTAATGGTTCATGGAGACCCAGAGAAGCGTTTAAATGTTATGCGTGATTCAATGGTTGGAACTGGTGGAATAGCAAGCTTTTTCATTGTAGCAATAACAACAATTGCAGCAATAGCATCAGTACAATCAATATATTTAATACCTGCAATAATACTAATGGAATTATGTGCAAAATTAAGCATGGTAACTTCAATGGTTTTCGGTACTAGTGATAGTAAAGGTATTGGAAAAGAAATTAAAAAAGGAATGGATTACAAAGTATTAGTAGTTAACATTATAATTTCATTAATAATAGGTTATTTATTATTAGATGCAGCAGGTGTACTGGCAGTATTTGTCTCTGTAATTTGTGGACTATACTTATCATACCTTGCTGAAAAACGTTTTGGATGTGTTACAGGGGATATATTAGGTGCATCTAATGAATATGGAAGAGTTGTATCATTAATATTCATAATACTTAATGTAATGTTATTATAAATTTTTTGATAAAATAATGTGAGGATTAAATAAATGATAACTGTTTTAAGATTAGATCATAGACTTGGAAGAGATACTAGAATCACAACACATGTTTGCTTAACAGCTAGGGCATTTGGAGCTGATAAAGTAATATTAAGTGGGGAACATGATAAGCATATTATTGAATCAGTAGAGAAAGTTGTGGAAAATTGGGGTGGTGACTTCCAAGTAGAATATCATAAGGCATTCATGCCCGTAATTAAACAGCATTTAAAAGATGGCTATGAGGTAATACATTTAACAATGTATGGAAAACATGTAGAGGATGTTGTTCCAACTATACGTGATGATGGAAGAGATAAATTAATTATTGTTGGTGGTTCACGAGTACCAACAGAGGTATATGAGGCTGCTGATTGGAATTTAAGTGTAACCAATCAGCCTCATTCAGAGGTAGCAGCATTAGCTGTATGTTTACATTATCTTATGAATGGTGAAGAATTAAAAACCACATATGATGATGGTAAAATGCAAATTGTACCTAATAATGATCATAAAGAAGTTATTAAGAAAGAATAATCTTATTTTTTCTTTTTAATTTATTCTAAGAATATTGAGTCTTAGATAGAATCTATTTTTAATCTAAAATCATATTTTACAGAAAAAAAGAGTGTTAATTCATATATGTATTGAAAAAGAGTTTATTATTTGAGTTATATTTACTAATTTTTAATAAAAAAAGAGTTTTTGTGATTTAAAGTTATCTTTCTAAATCACCATTAATGAATGCTTCAACTTTATCATGAGCCACATCATCTGTATATTGTACAGGTGGATGTTTCATTATATATGAGGATACTGAGGTTAAAGCACCACTAATTCCACGTTTTAATGCT
>CACZOU010000032.1 GCA_902782945.1 uncultured Methanobacteriaceae archaeon | reverse complement strand
TTATACATATACTTATTATACTTAGAAGGTAAAATAAGTTATAATGATTTAGTAGCAATAATTGGATCAGAAAACATTCAGTTTAATGAAAATGGAAGTATAGTACTAGACTTTGAAAACATAGAGGATATACCTGATAATATATCTGTAACTGGATTAAATAATACTGCTATTCCAACAACTAGTGATGATATTGATGCATCAAATCCTGATGGATTAGAAAATCCAGTTATGGATGCTGGAATAATTACTACAGAAATATAATCAAATAACACTTTCTTCCATTTTATTTTTTTTAAAAAAGAGAAACTATACTTTTTTAAGATTAGCTTTTTTTATAGAATTATTTTATTTTCTATTTCTATCAACTATTTCGTATAATTAGATATTATCCTATTTTAATTAAGATTATTATATTCAAATCAATACAATATAGATATAGGCTATTACTGTAATTATAATGAATTAAAAAAAAGTAAGTATTGAAAAAATTAATAATTTGGTATTTAAAATTCTATTTTTTCTTTTGTTGTATTTTCCATTGTTCTGAATTCAGCTACAGCATTTTCTAGATGGAATATTTGTGGAACATATCCTGTTTTATCATTGTATATTTTCTCTAACATTGGCATTGTTTCAAATGCTTTGTCATATAATGTTTTGTCATCATCAAATGCTACTTTTCCAGTATATCTTAAGAAGTCTCCGTTTACTCTTCCTACGAATTCTACTTTAGGATTTGCTTCTAGTTGTTTGAAAACATTTTTAAATGTTCCTGTTAGGAAATATATTTGATCATCTACTAACATACGAAAACCTAATGGCCTACATTTTGGTTGATCACCGTCTGTTGTTGCTAAAAATAATACTTGTGCTTCATTCATAAATTCAAATACTTTTTCTCTGTCTGTCATTATTATCACCTTTTTTTAGATTTATTGTTTTACCACGTTTAATCCTATAATTTCCTTATTATATATATTTATAACTAAAATAGAAATTATGAAAAGTTATTATTCATTCTTCTATTTCTTAATAATTTACTATAAGTTAGGCTAGACTAAAAATCAATTTTGATAATTATATTTAATACTTAGAAAATTATATTAGCACATATGAAGAATATTAACAAAGTTATATTTAAAATATTATTGAAAAAAAATAGGAAATAGATTGAATTTAAATTATCTTTAAAAAATTAGTCTATTTTATCAAAAATGAATCTTTCTAAATGATTATATAAGAAATTGTTGATTATATCATATCATCTATTAATTTTAATAAAATTCATATAAATAAAGAAAAAAAGAAGATAGGTGAAATATTAATCACAATCTACTCTTTGACGAAGTCTTTAATCATCACTCTGTGAATTATTATTAGGACTGTCAGCAATATTATCACCCATGGAACTCCAGGTACCGTTAATTGAATGAATAATAAGATTCAATTCTAAGTTAGTATTAGTCCTTGTTCCAAAGTAATTTGAATTATCCTGTGTCACCATTGTTAATGTATAATTATGTGATTTAAGATTTTGTGGAAGTGTAATATTTAAATTAACATTACCATTAGTAATATTGTATACTATGTTCTTTCCTGATTCATCTCGTAATGTATTACCATTAATTTTAAATATGGCTTTAACTGTTCCGTTGATACGTGATTTAGTATTATTGTTAAGTATAACTCCTTTTACATTTATATCATATAACTCTGCTTTTATTGCTTGTAGTGATGCAATTGTTGGTGTCTTTGTTATTTTTAGTATACTATTTCCTTCAACTCTGTATATTGTATTAGAGTATACTGCTGTTATGTTATAGTTTCTCACTGTATAACTTTCTGGTATTTTATACTTGTAGGATGCTACTCCATTTTTAACATAGACTTTTACTGTTTTACCCTTATTATCAAATATTGTTTTACCATTGATTTTTAGTATTATGAAACCATCGTTGATGTTTAATACATTTTTCTTATTGGTTAGTTTTACTATTATGTTAGCATATGAACCTTTTGATGCATTTACTTGTGTTATGTTTATAGTAGGTGCTAATATCTTGATGTTACTGTTGGTGCTTTTACTTCCTGTAATATTATTAGTTCCACTAAATGTAGCACTTAGTGTGTATGTATTTTTTGAATAGTTTGATGGTAATTTATAATTTAATATTGCTAATCCATTTTTCACTGGCACATAAATTGTCTTATTGTTTGATTGTAGTGTTCTTCCATTAATCTTAAATACTATTTTTCCATTATTTACATTATTACCATATTGATCTTTAATATGTGCTTTTAGGGTTAATTGTTTTGAATATGATGTGATGTTATCTGTTTTTATAGTTGATCTATACATTTTTGTATAATTGATTGTTTCAATGTATTTAGTATTCATTACCTTTGGTATTTGATTTTTTGAAATGAACTGATTATATGCGTAGATATTTCCCATTAAATATGAAGTCTTTCTTCCTACAAGATGTCCGTCATCATTAGATGCGTATACTTGTATTGTAGTATTATATAAATTTGTCTTATAGTAGTATGAGATATCTGCTTGTCTATATATACCATATTTATCTGTAGCAGCAAGGTATCTTGATGCATTTAATGGACTGGATATCTTTGTATCCTTCTTATAGTATCCTCTATGATAATAATCTGGACTATTAGGTGATACTATGTATTCTCCAGGTTTTAGTACTCCCTGTAATTCTTTTGTTTTACCATTATAATTTATTACCATTCCAAAAGTACCGTTAGGTGCTTTAATTAGTACATGTCCTTTAACCAGGTCTTTTTTAATATTTAATAGCATGTCCAGATATGTTTTACTTATGTTGTTTTGATTTATCATTTCTAGTGTGATAGCTTCTGTTTTCTCTGTTACACCTGCTGAATCTGTACCACCATTACCTACCATCCAACCATTTGATGTTACATAACAATGGAAAAAGTATGTACCATCTGTTTTCTGTTGTCTTGTTATTGTATCATTTGTTATGTAGAAGTCCACACTACTACTTGAATCTCTTCTGAATGTAATTACTGATTCATTATTACTTACTTGTATTACGTTGGAACAGCATCCTTCATCTATCTTAGCTGAGGTTGTTTTTGTAGTTGTTGTCTTGTTTGTGGAACTAACTCTTTTGAATAATAAGCCATAATCAGGTTCTTTTGTTCCCCAATTATTTCCTTTGCTTAGTACATATCCTTGACCATTTTTATATACTACATGGGTTGTGTATTGTTTATTTTTCATTGTAATATTAGAGTATGTTATATTAGTGTTACCATTAGTTGAGTATATTAATCCATTTCTAGCAATGTTATCTCTCAAATTACATTTGTTGATGATAATTGTTCCATTTGGATTATATATTATTGAACCATCATCTGCTGTGTTATTTTTTATTTGACTTGAGTTTAGTAATGTTTTGTATAATGCTATTGAGTATACAACTCCACCTTGTTTTGCTGTGTTATTCCATATGTTACTGTTTTTAATTGTTGTAGTTGATCTTGATGTTTTAGATACTACTGCTCCATAGGTTGCGTTATTTCTATATATTCTACAATTATTGATTGTTAAATCTTTTTTAGAACTTGTAGATATTACCCCACCATTTATTGCTGTATTATCATAGAATACTAAATTAGATAACAGGGTTGTTCCAGATGAATCAAGTAAATCAGTAGTAGTATGTATTGCTCCACCCCTATATCCTGCATTATTCAAGTAAAATCTTGATGTAAGAATATTTAGGTAAGCAGTAGAATATATTGCTCCTCCATAATATTTAGCACTATTATTATAGAAGTTGGAATTTATTATATCTGCTCTTGTATTATACAAGTAGAATACTCCACCAGCGTATGCATAATTATTATAGAAATTTGAATTCTTTACATTTAATGTAGCACTTTTTAGATATAAGCTTCCACCTTCACCATATAATCCTTTTACCTTATTATTATACATAGTAACATTGCTTAAATTTAATGTTACATTATATTTGTTATTCTTAGTTATTACGGCTCCTTTACTTGATGAATAACAGTTTCTTATTGTTAAATTATTCATGTTAATTGTATATCTACCTGAAATATCTAAGAAATTATATTTATTTTGACCATCAATAATTGCACCATTACCATTAATTGTAATCTTATGACAATTATTAGGTGTCTTCAAGGTGATTGGTTTTGTTATATTATACGTGTTATTTTTTAAATTGATAGTATATGAAGAACTTCTAGTTTTCTGAGCATTGGTGAATTCTGTTGTTATTGATGAATATGATGATGCTGTTGATGTTTTAAGTTGCTTTGATTTAGATTTAGTTACTGTGTTTAATTGTTTTTGTTCTACCTTTTGATTATCATTGGTAGATACTTGACTTGTATGAATTGTTGAAGCTGTATTATTATGTTGTTGTTCTACTGCAGTATTTGTATTATTATCTGTTGCAGATACTGCTGTTATACAACATAATAGTATAACTACCATACTTACTAAAATAACACTTCTTACGTTTATTTTAGTCATTTAATCATCAATTCCTGTTGATTAGGTTTAAAATAATTTTTTTTAATTAAAAATTATCTAATTTATAATCTATCATTATTTATTTATACATTTTATTAAAAAAATAATTTTAATTAGTTTATTTTTATTGTAAAGAATAGTTAACTTATTATTTTATCAGAATAGATTTGTATGATATATTTGATTTGTAGAGAAATATAGAATATATATTAATATATATAAATATAATAATATTTGAGTAAAAAAAATAAAAATAGAAAAAAAAAGGTAATCTAAATGAATGAAAAAATTATATGTGATAATTGTGGCCAAGAAAATCCCATTAATTACTTACAATGTATAAACTGCAATGAAAATATGAAAAACTATGATTACTATAAAAAAGACTTTAAAAAGTACTATAAATTATTCAGTAACCAATCACTAGAAATATTAAAACAAATACCACTAACAGACACAGCCTATGATTCAATACTGAATTCAATAATTGAAATAGGCTCTGAAAACCTACCCGCAATACCAGAACCACCCTCAATCCCAGTACTTATGAAAATAACTAAGCCATATGCAAGAGTACAGTATGACCAAGAAAACAAACACCCCGAATATCTTAGCTATTACTCTTTTAACAGGATATTTATCAATAGAAATACACCACAAAATATGATAAGTGGTGCAATAATCCATGAATTTGGACATCACCTATTTAATGAGATAATCAAACAATCAATAATGCACTTATTAAATGTTGAAAAAAACTTATACATTGAATCATTTGCATGGTATCTTACACTACAAAATGAGTATTTACAAATAGCTAATGAATATGTATCCCATAGGGTTCAAGAATATTTCACACCAGAACAATTTAATGGATATACATCACTAATACAATTATTAAATGATCATTCTAATCTAGAAGAAGAGAAAATTCAAACTGCGCTAAACTTTGGAAATGTAATATCAGAAGATGTCATATTTATAATGGAACATTTTATTACAAGGTCAAATCCTGCTAATCCATTAAATATTCAGAATAACAATTTACCCTATAATATAATGAAGGTTAATGAACAAACAAAACTAAATGCTATCTACACTATAATATATAAGACATTTGAATTATTTTGTAAAAATAAAAGGGATATGTTACCTATACTAGATGACTTAAATAATAGTTATATTTACTATAATGTTTAAAAAAAAATAGTTTTTGGATTATACATTAAGCATAATCTCCCTTTTCCCCTCCCATTAATTCTTAAAAAAAGTATTAATTATCGAGTATTATATCACTAAATTCTGGATATTTCTCTACAAAGTCAAGCACTTCCTGGTCAATAAAATCAAACCATTGTTGATGGGATATATTTCTAGAGAAATGTTTTATATGCATTATTTTTTGATTGTTTTCTTTTTCGGATATTTTTTCTTCCAATTCCTTGGAGATTTCTGGTAGAACCATGTCATCAATAGGATTCTTATTTTCATATGCAATAAATACATCTTCAAACTCTAATGGTAGCACATCACCATTTTGTCTTGTTTTTATCATTATTTCCTGAAAGTTATCTGCTATTACTCTGTAATTTAAAGTTAGTTTTGAGAATTTACTTCCTTCTTTGGTCATTTTATCTAATTTTTCATAATTCCATTTAGTCATTTTATACCCTTCTATAATAATATATGTTATAATTATAGATTAATAATTTTATAAATAAAAAGAGTTTTTATTTTAAATAAAAATAGTTAATAAAAAAAATTTAAAAAAAATAAGTGAAGAATAATAAATTATGAAACGAATTCGTGATGTTTTAGTGATATTCCAACTAATAGTTCAACTTATTTTTTTGGATAGAATCCACTTGGTTCTTCTGAAAGATTGATCATTATGTTTTTAGCTTGTGTATAATGATTTAAAATCATTTTATGGGTTTCACGGCCAATACCTGAAGCTTTGTATCCACCAAATGGTGCTCCTGCTGGTATGGAGTTGTATGTATTTATCCACATTCTACCTGTTTCAATGTTACTTGCTACTCTTATAGCTCTGTTAATATCTCTAGTCCAAACTGCTCCCCCTAATCCATAGTAACTGTCATTTGCAAGATCTACTACTTCTTCCTCAGTTTCAAATGGCATTACTACTGCAACTGGACCAAATATTTCATCTTGAGCAACAGACATATCATTTGTTACATCTGTTAGTAATGTTGGTTCTACATAACAACCATTAGCAAAGTCTCCATCAGTCATTCTTTTACCACCAACAGCTACTGTTGCCCCTTCTTCTTTACCTTTTTCTATACATGAAAGTATTTTTTCTACTTGTCTTTCGTTAATTTGTGCACCCATTTGTGCATTAGGATCCCATGGCATTCCAACATCTATTTTCTTAAATGCATCTACTGCTTCTTTTACAAATTTATCATAGATTGATTCTTGTACGAATACTCTAGAACCTGCACAGCATACTTGTCCTTGGTTAAATAATATACCTAATTGTAATCCATCCATTGCCATGTCCCATTTACAATCCTCAAAATAAATGTTAGCTGATTTACCACCTAATTCTAGTGTTGCTGGAATAAGTTTTTTTGCTGCAGCGTCTGCTACATTGGAACCTACTTCTGTAGATCCTGTGAATGCGAGTTTTCTTAAATCTGGATGGTCAAGAAGGTATTGTCCTGACTTGGAACCTTTACCTGTTACTATGTTAAATACACCGTCTGGTAATACTCCATCAATTAGTTTTGCAAATTCAAGTACACTTAATGGTGTTGAACTTGATGGTTTGAATACTGTACAGCATCCTGCTGCTAGTACTGGTGCTAGTTTCCATGCAGCCATTAAGAATGGGAAGTTCCATGGTACAATTTGACCAACTACTCCTATAGGTTCTCTTAATATTAAGCTTAATGTGTTATTATCAAGTTTTGTTGCACTTCCTTCCTCTGTTCTTACTGCTGCTGCAAAGTATCTGAAATGATCTGATGAGAATGGTATATCAATTGAAGTTGTTTCACGTAATGCTTTACCATTATCTAGTGATTCTATTAATGCTAGTTTTTCTGCATTTTCATCTATGATGTCTGCTATTTTTAGTAGAATTTCTTGTCTTTCTATTGGTTCTACTTGTTTCCATTCAGGGAATGCATTCCATGCAGCTTTTACTGCTTTATCTACATCTTCTTTTGTTGCCTCTGCACATGTTGATAATACTTCTCCATTTCCTGGGCATGTTGTTTCGAAGGTTTGTTTGTCTGATGCATCACACCATTTTCCATCTATATATAATTTGTATTCTGAATCTGCTGGATTTTCCATTTTAATCTTCTCCAATTATTATTTACATGTTTTTTGTGGGATAATCAATATTTTTTTATTAAAAATATAAAGGAGGTTAAGTGATATTTACTCCTCTTAGAAGTCTACTTGTTTTCCATAGTAGATGTATTCTAATAATTTTTCGAGTAATTCTGGATTTGTTTTTCTTGGGTTGGTTGGAGTACATGCGTCTTCTTGTGCATGTTTAGCAATTTCTGCTTTTTTCTCGAGGAATTCTTCTTCGTTTACACCAAATTCTTTAAGTGTTTTTGGAATTCCCATTTGTTCATTGTAGTAATCAATTTTTACACATAATTGTCTTACAATTTCTTCGTCTGTACCCTGCATTCCTATGAATCTACCAATATCTCCATATCTACTTGCATCTGCTTTTGAGTTAAATTTAATTACGTATGGTAAGTAGATTGCGTTTGCACATCCGTGAGGTATGTGTCCTGTACTGAATGCTGCTCCTGTTTTGTGTGCTAAAGAGTGTACAATACCTAGTAATGCATTTGAGAATGCCATACCTGCTTCACATTGATAGTAGTGCATTCTTTCTCTTGCATCCATATCTTCATTATATGAGTCTATAAGATCTTCGAATATGTGTTTTATTGCATGTAATGCTAGTGCGTCCGTGAATGGTTGATGTACTAATCCTACATATGCTTCTATTGCGTGTGTTAATGCATCCATTCCTGTGTAAGCTGTTAGTTTTTGTGGCATTGTTTTAGGAAGTAGTGGGTCTACAATTGCTACGTCGGGTGTAATTTCAAAGTTTGCAATTGGGTATTTTATACCTGTATCATAATCAGTTATTACAGAGAATGCAGTTACTTCTGTAGCTGTTCCACTTGTTGAAGAGATTGCTAGGAATTTAGCTTTGTTTCTCATTTTTGGGAAGTTTTCATTTGAAGATATCTGTTCGAAGGTTGCATCTGGATGTTCATAGAAAATCCACATTGCTTTTGCAGCGTCGATAGGTGATCCTCCACCCATTGCAATAATCCAGTCAGGACCAAATTCTTCCATTATTTTTGCTCCTTCCATTGCACTTTCTACGGATGGGTCTGGTGATATTCCTTCAATTAATTTTGTTTCTATGTTAGCTTCTTTTAGGTTGTTGAGTACTATGTCTAATACTCCTGATCTTTTTAGTGATCCTCCACCTATTACTATTACTGCTTTTTCTCCTTCTAATTCTTTAAGGTAGTCTAATGCGTTTTCTCCAAAATATACGTCTCGTGGTAAAGTAAATCTTTGCATTTGTGATTTCTCCATTATATGTTATTTTAAATATTTTAATCTTTTTAGAAAAATCCTTCCATCCCTGTATTTTGTAGAACCATTTTCCTAAAAATATTAATGCCAATCATAACTACTTATGATTGTTACTCTTAATTATGAGGGTGGTAGTATTTAAAGTAATGGTTTATTTGTAATGATTTATCATGATAATTTAATTAGCAATATGACAGTTATTTTAGATAAGAAAAAAGATTATTGACTTAATAATCAAAAATAATTTATTTATAGTTATACAGTCCGAAAAAGAAAAATTAAACGTTTAAATTAAAAAAAGAATATATTAATTAAATTAAAAATTATCATTATTTATCATGATAAATAAAATGATAAAAAATTCAACCTTCTAAAAAACAGAAAATAAACAAATAAAACACAAAATAAGACGAATATACAATTTTTGGTTAAAATTTAGGCACACTAAAAAAAAATAATAGATAATATTAGGTTATACTCAAAATAAAGTAAAAATAAACATTAATCAACAAAAATAAATAATAACTTTAAATAAGATAAAAATATAATAATCAAATAAAGAATAAAAAAAACTATTCTTTGAAAATAGAAAATTAATTAAAATATAATTCAAAAGGTGATAATATGGCAAACAATAATAATAATGACGATGGATTTGGAACAAAAGCAAGAAAATTTTTTGGACAAACAAAAGTAAAATACTTCATCGGCGGAATGGTTGCAGCATATGCAATTAGAAAAATAGCACAAACAGACGCAGCACACAACGCAGCTGTATCAGCAACCGCAGGATTCCTAAATTTAAAAGACTCTGTAGAAGAAGGAATCGAAAACATCAAAGAAGATGCAGAAGATATCCACGCAGAAGCACAAGAAAAACAAAAAATAGAAATCTATGGTCCTGAAGACATAGATGAAGAAGACGAATCTGAAGAATAAACACAAAAACATTATCAACTCCACCCTACATTTTTTTTAATAAAATAACTTAAATAAGGGACTAAAATGAAATTTAAAATAGTTTATGATAATGATAAAAACAGATTACGTGTTCGCGCTGGAAGAGCTGCATTTACAACAGAAGAAGGATATGGAATAGCCCAATTATTAACAGAAAAAAAGGGCATTGAATCTGTTAAAGTTTCATCAACAAATGGTAGTATATATGTTGAATACACTGGAAGCAAAAAACGAGTATTTAAATATATAGCTGATATAAAAAAATCAGACTTATTCGAAGCTGACCCAACAACATTACAACTAGCTAACGAAACAGATAGCAGATACATAAACAAGATAATAAAAAAAATAGTAACCAGATACTTCTTCAAATTCTTCCTACCTGCACCACTAAACATAGCAAAAGTATTATATGAATCAATACCATTTATATTAAAAGGTGCTGACAGTTTAATACACCTAAGACTAGACGTAGACCTACTTGATGCAACATCCCTATTTGTGACAATATCTCAGGGAATGTTTGGACCAGCAAGCTCAATAGCATTCTTACTAGGATTATCAGAAATACTAGAAGAATACACAATAGAAAAAACAAAACACTCACTAGAAAACAGTCTAATGCTAAACATCAACAAAGTATGGATAAAAACAGAAACTGGAGAAGAAATACAAATACCATTCTCACAGCTCAAAAAAGGCGACAAAGTAATAGTAAGAACAGGAACAATAATCCCTGCAGATGGTATAATTCTATCAGGAGATGCTGAAATAAACGAAGCAACCATGACTGGAGAATCACTAGCAGTCCATAAAAATGAAGGAACAGCAGTATTCGCAGGAACCATTGTTGAAAACGGTTCAATAACCATAGAAGTCGATGCAATAAATGAATCAACAAGAATAAATCAAATTATTGATTTAATTGAAAGTTCAGATAAAGCAAAAGCAGGAATTGAAAGTAAAGCAGAAGATTTAGCAGATTCAATAGTACCATGGAACTTCGCTGTAACAATACTAACATACATCTTAACAGGAAGTACAATAAAAGCAATATCAGCACTAACAGTAGATTATTCATGCGCAATAAAACTTGCAACACCAATAACAATTATCTCAGCTATGAGAGAAGCATCAGAAAGAGAAATTGTGGTAAAAGGTGGAAGATACTTAGAAGCATTTGCTAATGCAGACACAATAATCTTTGATAAAACAGGAACACTAACAGAATCCAAACCAAAAGTAGCAAAAGTAGTATCATTAGGTAATTTATCTGACGACGAATTACTAAGACAAGCTGCATGCCTTGAAGAACACTTCCCACATAGTGTTGCAACAGCAATAGTGGAAGAAGCAATTGAACAAGGATTAACACACGGAGAAGAATTACACTCCGAAGTAGAATACATTGTAGCCCACGGTATTGCTACAAAACTATTTAACAAACGTACAGTGCTAGGTAGCAGACACTTCGTTCTTGAAGATGAAGGTGTAGAAATAACAAAAGAACAAGAAAAAATCATAGATGAAAATGCAGATAAATATTCAATAATCTACTTTGCTATTGACAGTAAATTAGAAGGAATAATCTGCATATACGACCCACCTAGAAAAGAAGCTCAACAAGTGCTCAGCGAACTAAGAAACTTAGGCATAGCTGATATCATAATGCTTACTGGTGACAGTGAAAACGCTGCAGCAACAACAGCAGAACTACTAGGAGTAAATGAATACAGATCACAAGTACTACCAGAAGACAAAGCAAGAATAGTAGAGGAAATTAAAGCAGAAGGAAAACAAGTAATCATGGTTGGTGACGGTATAAATGATTCACCAGCACTATCCGCAGCAGATGTATCTGTAGCAATGAAAGATTCATCTGACCTAGCAAGAGAAGTTGCAGATATCACATTACTCAGACCAAACCTAAACGATCTCGTAACTATGAGATTAATAAGCCAAAGAATGCTAGAATTAATCCACAGAAACTATGGATTAATACTTGTACTAAACACATTCTTCATGGGCCTAGGATTAACAGGAGTAATCACACCATCATTAACATCCGTATTCCATAACGGTTCAACCATGCTTATAAGTCTAGACAGTGCAAGATCTAAAAACTATAAACATGTAGAAACATTCGAAGCAACAGTGGAAGAATAAATTCATTCCACACTTTTCTTTTTTTAAAAAAAAAATATTTTAAAGTAAAATATTTAATTTAAAATATTCTAATTAAACTAATTAAATAAACAAATATATCAATATTTAATACTAAATTTTTATAGCTATTTTTAATATAATTAAATATATAATCTATTCTTTCTTTATTAGATTATGTCATGTACATATAATTGTATTAGTTTGTTATTTTTAGATATTAATTAATTTGATATTATTATATACTGTGTTTGATAAAAATATGTATTATGAGAAAGAATAATGTTATAATTATTATTGTAGGAATTATATTAGTTGCATTACTTATTATTAGTAATGGTTTTACTAATTTTGATTTCTCACATAATAATACTACAAATGACACAAATAATACAACTAGTAATAGTTCTATGAATCAATCACATGACAATAGCCAACATGTAGATCAAGCTACAAATCCAAGTGACAATAATCAACCTCAAGAATCATCAAGTTATCAACAACAAGCTAGTGAAAGTTCAAGTTCTTCTAGTCAGGAATCCAGTAGTCATTCTAGTGGAAGTGAAGGTGGAAGTGAATCCTCTTCATCAAATTAATTAAATAAATTTTTTTTTCTTTTATTTTTTTTTAGTTTCAATTATTATTATTTTTTTTACAAAATTATCTTTTTTTATATAATATTTTCCTAATTTTTTTCAATAATCAATATATGAAATATTTGTTTTAATAGATTTAAATATCTTAAAATTAATTTTAAATTAGTTATTTCTAAAATAGAATTATTTAAATACTATTAATTATAAAATAATTATTGTAAGTCCATTATAATAAAAATAGACTTATTATATTTAATTTTTTAGGAGGACATAATGAGCTCACGAAATGATATTATAAATATATTGAGTAACTACCCTGAATGGCATTCAATCGAATATATTTATATAGACAGAAATATAACAAAAACTACAAAAATTAACAAACAAATATTAAAAGATAAAATAATAATAACAAAAAATAGCAATGAACTATTCAGAATGATTGATTATAACATTTTGAATAACAAAGATAAATTATATGATGAAAACTACAGTAAACTAAACTATGTGCCAGTAGCCGATTTAATAGTTATAGGCAATGACGTCGATAATACAGAAGATATAGAACAGTTGATTGACAAAAACACGATAATTTCAAAGGTTTTATCAGATAACGTTTATTTCATTGAAGATTCCATGAATGAATTATTAATACTTATAACACCCCATGAAACATATATCCTTAAAGGACATGGATTGAATATGGAATTACTAAAAGGAGACTACCTACGAAATACATGAAAATCTATTCTAAATCCTCTTATCCTCTCCCTTTTTTTTAGAAAATATTTAATACTTATAATAATAAAGAAAATATTAGATTAATATGAATTTTAATATGGACTATGAAACATCAATTATTATAGGATTATTTTTAGGAAGTGTTATATTATTCATGGGAAGAATACTAAGCTATCCTATAACAGGTACATTACTAGCAATTATCTGTTCAGCATTATTTGCATCATTTTTATATAATCCATCCAATAAAAAAAATCCTAAACATAGAGCTTTAAGAGGTGCAACGTCAAGCTTCTTATTATGTTTTATTTTCAGTATAATTCTAACAATATACTATGTTCCACGGTTTAGTAGTGTTCTTGGTACTGCTGACTTATCAATAAGTTTATCTATTGGAATCATATTATTATTCACTATTATTGGCGGAATAGTAATAGGTTCTCTTGGTGGAAGTATAGGTTCAACATTCAGAGACTTAGTATCTGTAATAACCTTTGAAAGAAAATAGAATTATAATAAGAACGTTTTAACCCTCTTTTATTTAACTTTTTTAAAATCAACTTAAACATTTTCATATAAATTTTTAAATATCACCATTAACAAAATAGATATGTAAATAAATAAGGTAATCAATTATGAACTCATTTATAGTAAATAAACTAAAACAAGACGAATTAAAAACAATTGGTCACTATAGTGGATATGTATGCATATTAATAGGCTTATTCATGTTAGCTCCTATCATAACTGCTTTAGCATATCATGATGCACCGACATACTTAAATGCATTTATTATTTCATCAGCAATATCAATTGCTATAGGTATTATCTTATTTACTAGTTTCAGGAGTAGACAATTAACTCAATTGTCCTTAAAGGGATCATTAATTTTTGTATTGAGTATTTGGGGAATTACTGCATTACTTGCAGGATTACCATATTTTGTATCAGGTGATTTAGGATTTATTGACTCAATATTTCAAGGAATGTCTGGTATAACAACAACAGGATTTTCTTTAATTCCTGCTGAAGAAACCTCTTTTTCTATATGCTTATGGGAAGCATTAACTCAATGGTTTGGTGGATTAGGAATAATTGTTTTATTACTGGTAGTAGTACCATCATCCGTTAGTTTAAAACGTTTATACTTCGCTGAAGGTAAAACAGAGCAAATGACTCCTAATATAAAGCATACTATAATGATATTTATTAAATTATATTTATTATTAACAGCAATTGGAATTGTACTCTATCTATTAATAGGATTAGATTTATTTGATGCAATATGCTATTGTTTTTGTGGAATAGCAACAGGTGGATTTTCAGTTGATGCAAATCATGTTGAACATTTTAGTCAACCTTTAATGCAACTTGTTACTATTATAATAATGATACTTGGAAGTACAAACTTTGTACTACTTTACAGATTATTTAAAGGTAATACAAAACAACTCTTCAAAGATGAAGAAGTGAAAGCAATGGCAATAATTATCATATTTGGAACAGTACTTATTGCATTATCACTCTACTTTGGAGGATACTACCATCAGGATATAGTAAAAATATTCTCACACTCATTATTCCAAGTAGTATCAGTAATGTCTTCAACAGGTTTTACTACAACAGATATAACTCCCTGGCCATCCTTTTGTTATCATATATTAATAATATTAATGTTTATAGGTGGATCAGTATGTTCAACTAGTGGTGGATTAAAAATTTATAACATTGTAGTAATGATTAAATCTATTTGGTGGGAAGTACAGACAATGCTACTACCAAAAAATACTATTATTGTTAAAAAAATATACCATGATAATAAGTATAGGGATGTGTCAAATGATAATATCAGAACAATACTTATATATATCATAGCATATATCCTAATATTCCTTATAAGTTCAATGATTATATTATTGTTCTGTAATAACCTAGAAATAGCTTATTCATTAGCTGCATCATCACTTGGAAACACAGGCGTTGGACCAGATTATTTCTCAATAACAATGCCACTTCCAATAAAAATAATTATGATTATTGACTTCTGGGTTGGCAGGATTGGTGTATGGCCACTATTATTACTAATAGTATATGGAGTTAGTATGGTTCAAGGAAAAATAGATGAATTTGGAGAATAAAATCCTCCTAAGCCATACAAATCTTTTTTTTAAAAAATTTTTTATGTTATTTCTTTATCTTTAACTTCTCTATGATAATTAGGTGCACTTCCAAGAGTATAACCTAATGTAAAATAGAAGCTTGTTTCATCATCAGAAATATTCCAATTTTTATCAGATTTAAGTAAGGAAATTGATGCTTCTTCTTCTAATTCTTTAAATATTGCATCATATTTACGTATTTCATTAATCATTACAGGATATAATGCTTTAATTCTATCATGACTTAACTGTATGTTATATATTTTGTTAAGAAATGGTGTAGCCTTTAATTCCTTATATTCAATATGTGTTAATTTTCGTGTTAAAAAACCTAACAAGAATGATGCCTTTTTATCATCACTTACTAATATTTCATCTAAGACATATCTATGTTCTATTACTAAATTATCATTCATCACATGTCACCCTCTTAAAATATTTTATCTATTACACTAGTTACCCTTAGAATTTCATTATCTGCTTTACCTAAACGTTTCATTGATTTAGCTGCAGCTTCAACTGGTGTATCATTTGACTCCATCATAAACTGACTAATATAAGTCATAAACATTCTGAACTCCATCTTATCCTTAAAAGTTTTTCTTAAAAGTTTATCAACATATTTAATTTCATCATCAACAACATCACCATCAGTATCAACTTCAACATTATTCAATGCATTATTAATAGTATCTAAATCATGATATTTCAATAATTCATCTAGAAATGCTTCATTCATACGTCTTCTATCATCCTGATGTTTTCGTAACTTTTTATCATTATGTACTCTTTCAAGAAAGCCATCATAGAATACTTCAACTTCTGGTTCCGTTTTAAAAAGTTTTTGTACAACTTCTAATAGATTTTGTTCAATATTTAATCCTACAAACTCCTCATCTTCATCTTCTTCTTCCATTCTTCTAACTTCTTCTGGTTTCATCTGATTCCACCTCTGCCTTATTCAATGCATCCTCTATTTCCTCTTTTTCCAGATGTTCCTCAAGTAACTGAGTTATAACATCTAATTTAACATGTAAATCGGAAATATCTTGATCTAATTTATCCACTTGATTCTGAAGAATCCTATTTCTTCCCTTTAACTGCTTAATATACACCTTCATTGTACGTCTAGTTTCTTCCTCCGGCTTCTCCATATAGAGTGCAGACATTGCTGCAGTGAAAATACTAATGAATAATACTCCCATAATAATTGTGAAAATACCCATTATCTTTCCAGGATATGAAATTGGAGTAATATCCCCATATCCAACACCAGTTAATGTAACAATATTATACCAAAAGGAATCAAATATTGACGTAAATGCTGGGTCAATCTGAGATAATATAACTGATGATAAGATAACATAAAATACAATTATAACAGCCAATACCTTTAATAATCTATTCTGTATAAAATACTTTAATGCTCCCAGATGAATATTTCTAAGAGTAACTACTTTAGTTAACTGAACTACCTGTAATAATCTAAGCAATTTAATTACCCTGAAAACAGCAAAATATCTTAGGAATATGAAATTAAAAGGAATTATCGATATAATATCAATAATATGAGTCTTTACAAATTCCCATAATGATTTTGTTGAATTCATGTAGATAGATACTAAGTTTAAAAATAATAAAAAACACACCATCAAGTCAAAAATCGACATGAAATATAATACATTAACTGAAACATTAAAGAATGTTATTATAAATATAAATAAAAAATCTATTAATGTAAGTAATACTAAGAAAATATCCTTAAGTTCACTTAATAATAAACGTGTATCCTCTGATACCTTAAACTCATATGATTTTAATTTCATTAGTATAACCTACCATATACAATAATTATTTTTTCTGTTGTTTTTTAAGAATAGTAATAATATTATCCATACTATCCTCTAAATCATTAACATTCTTTTCTAATCTACTAATATTCTTATCCAGTTTATCCACATCAGTTTGAAGATCATTAGCATGTAAATTTAATTCTTTCATATCTTTCTTAAGTAGTTCTCTACGCTCAGATTCAGGTTTATCATTATACAAAGCTGATAAATAAGCAGTAAATATTGAAACAAAAAATGAACCAACAATTACTGTTAAAACTGTTGTTAACTTACCAGCTAAATGTAGTGGTACAACATCACCATAACCCACAGTGGAAATAGTTACTATATTAAACCAGAGAGCATCAAATACATTATTAATACTTGAATCAAAGTATCTAAAGGAAATTGATAAGCCAATCATGTATACTACAGTAAATATACTTGTGATTATTAATATATTTTCTTTAATAAAATCTCGGCCAGTTAAATCATCATCCATATTATTTGATACATGTCGTACCTTCCGATAAATATGTAATATTCTTAATAATCTAAACACTGCAAAAAATCTTATAAAACTGACATTAATCGGTAGCATAGCAATAATTTCTAGATAATTATTTTTTATAAAAGTTTTTAAATCTTCATCAGACCTATAATAATCAAATATCATATCTAACAATAGACAAAGACATGTGAAATAATCAAACAATGTCATAAATCTAACTGCTTGTTGATTTAAATTCATTGTAAAATGCATGACTATAAAAATTAAATCAAGAACAATCAATGAAAATAACGAAGCATTTTTTACCTGAATTAATTTCTTGTAACGTCTTATATTAGAGAAATGATTATTATCAGTCATTTATGTTACCTTAGTTACTACTAATAATAAGATATCTTAAAAGTAAAAAATAAATTTTACGGCAATCCCCATCCATTTTTTGACCATGGATTAATATGAAAATATTATAAAATATATTTTGATTTTTTTCTTCAATTTGAAATTTTCAGATTAGTTTTTTTTAGGCTATGTAGAAATCCTATTTTTTAGAAGTAGATTAATCAGTAAATTATAAAATCTTTTCTTTATTTAATTAAAAAAGGTTCGTATGTTTTGTTTAAATATTAGAAAAAATATTCTAAAACCTAGATAAAAATAGAAGAATAAATAAAATATTCATATTATAAAAAGATTTAATTGGATTTTTATAAATTATTTTAAGAACTAACTACTGTGTTATATTTTATTTAAACACCTCAGTAAATATTCCTTTTTCCAGATCTGTAATATTATATAAATGTTCCATTTCATTGAACGTTTCTTCTAAGTTCCCTCTTGCACCTTTCCATCCTGCTCCATCGGTTACCCATACAAATTCAAAGTTTGGTATATCTTTTGATTCCCTTGATATCATTTTATAACTTCGTGCTGTTTCATTTAGTTTAGAACCACCACTTGTATAAAAATTTGTTTCTATAACGTAGATATTATTTTCTGTTTTCACTACAAAATCCCATCTTTTTGACGATGTTCCTCCTGCAGATATTTGAGATAAGTCCATATTCCACTTTGATTCAATATCTCTGAGATACATCTCTTTATAGTATTCTAAGCCCGTTTTTTTTATGTATGATTCTACCAAATTTTCCATTTGGTGTCCTCCCCTGTTCTTACGTCCATTACTGTCTAATCCTGTTTCCACGCCTAAACAGTAGTCTATGAGGTTATTGACAATATGGTTTTCTATCAAGTCTACTAATCCTGTTTTTTCCATGAAATAAATGTATTGTTCTATAGAGTAATTCATAGATTCAAAATTAAAATTAAATTCACCCTCTTCATCTCTAACATATATTTCTTTTTTACGAACTGCTAGTAAGATAGGTATACATTTTAATATTTCAGGATATTTTTCAAATAAATCTGTCATATCTTGTTTAATATTATTAGAACCTATCAATGAATTCATGATGTTAAGTTCTATTTTTAATTTTTCTATATTTTCATAGACTTTTTCAAAATTCACATAATAGTTGTATTGATTTATGCTATATCTCATTTCATTAAACCATTTATCAAAGTCCCTCATATATTATTCCTCCTATGTTAATATTTTTAACAGTTGAACATATTTCTACATAATATTTATTTAACCTCTAATTATTCTTTTTGTATTTTTATAGAAATTTATGTTAATTCTTTTAATTAAACCATGTGTCTAAACTATTCCCACTATAATTTGTGATAATTACTTCTTTGCCCTTACGTTTATTAGCATTTCTATTAATTGCACGTCTTACGTTGAATCTATCTATGTTAAATTCACCATATAATTCATATACTAATGGTACATCATTGTTACTTAACATTATTTTTGCACCTTTTTTATCTAATTTTTTATATAACTTAGATAAACGTACATGGTCTTCATAAGTGAATCCATCTTTAGTATAATCTGTGAAATTTGCTGTTTCTGTTACAGGTACATATGGTGAGTCAAAATATACAAAATCATCCTTTTTAACATCAACACATGCATCCTCAAAATCACCTTCTCGTATATCCACATTATAATTATTTAAATAAAGTCCTATATCTCTCAAATTATCTTCATTTATTGATGGACCATTTACTTTATTATTATAAGGTACATTAAACAATCCTTTCTTATTAACTCTGTATAATCCATTAAAACAATGTTTATTAATCCAAATCATAAGTGCTGCACATTCAGCATCTAATTGGTTATCTAATATTTTCTTGTTATACTTATCTCTTATAATATAATATCTCTCTTTATCACAAGATACTGAGTCAAGCAGTTTTACTTCATTAATAACATTATTATAGTTATTTTTAAGTTGTCTATAACAATTTAATAATTGACTATTTGTATCATTAATAACAGCATGTTCTGGTTGTACATCAAATAATAAAGCTCCACCACCAATGAAAGGTTCATAATAATTAAGGTAGGAGTTAGGCATTCTTTCTTTTAGTTTACTAAGTAACTGTTTTTTGCCACCAGCCCATTTAACAAAGGGGCTCGTCTTTAAAGTCATTCTATCAACTCCCCCATATTACTTCATATTCAACTGCATATTTTTTTAATTTAAATTGAAATCTTTTTATATTCATAATATATTTCTAGTTAAAAAAAAGCTATATTACTATACAACTTATTTCTTTTTTATTAAGATTTATCAATCATAACAAGTCTATAGTCCAAATAAGCTTATTTATAAAATTAACATGTTTAAATTATATAATTTCTGAGTAATAATAATTTCTAAAAAACAACTATTATAAAAATATTATTTATTTCTTAAGTTTACAAAGGTTTTTCATAAGTAGATTGTAAAAATTTATGGGGTTTTTACAAACATATAAAAAAATAAGAAGGGTTGAAAAAGAAAGAAGATATTGAATTTTATATTTTTGAAGCAATTTCTTTTACTTCATCAATATATTTTTGTAGTTCGTCTTTATCTCCTTTTCCCTGAGTTCCCATAGCTGTTACATTACCTATAACTTCCATTCCCATATATCCAAATGGCATTTTTTTGAATGAATCTATGTATTCTCCAAATACATTTTCTGGTTGTGCTTGTGTGAATATGGTAACTACTTTTTTACCTTCTAATGATTTGTTTTCATTTCTAGATATTTGGTAGAATCTGTCTATGAATGTTTTTGCTTGTGCTGTTATTTGTCCATAGTATATAGGTGATGAGAATACTAGTACATCTGCATCTAATAATGATTTAATAATATCGTTTCCATCATCATCTATTACACAGTCTCCTTCTTCACATGCCATACATGCATTACATCCGAATAATTTTTTATGATTTAGGAAAATATATTCTGTATCTGCATCAACTGCATCTAAGAATTCTTTTACTAAAACATCACAATTACCATCCTTTCTAGGACTTCCTACAATTCCTAATACTTTCATTTTTATATACTCCTTATTATTACATATTAAAATAAAAAAACTAATTATTATATATGTATCTAATACTGTAAATAGTTAACAAGGTTTTTATAGAAAAAGAATAAATATAGGGAGGGAAAGAGAGATAAGAAATCATATTCTTATACTTAGGGTTGTTGAGATTCCAAGAATCTTTCGGGTGTTATTTCTCCAAAGTTTTTTATTAGATTTTCTTTCATTGTAGGTGTTAGGTTGTTCATGATGAATTTGAAGTTTTCTAATGTGATTCTGTATTCATTGTTATGTGTTTTTCCTTGGTGTACTATTTTTCCATCTTTAACTGCTATTAATGTGTTTAATGGAAATACTTCCCAGTTTTCATTGTTTAGTTTGTTTGTTGTAACGTAGATAGTATTCTCTTTTTTTAGGTAATGTAGTCCACCTTCACTGTTTGTATGGAAATACATTAATGATCCATCATATAACATCAAATTTAGTTTATTGTCTTTTGCTAGGTCTGTAACTAGTTTGTCTAATAATTCGAATCGTTCTTTGCTTGTTAGTTGTCTTTTTATTTTGTTTTCTGTTTTGTTTATTTCATCTACTAGGTATAGTAGTACTCTTTCTGAGTCTGTGTCTCCTTCTTGTATGGTTTTGTATTGTTCTATTTTCGTATTGTTGAATATTGTTCCGTTATGCATTAATGTCCATGTTCGATTGTTATTGTCTATTTTTTTGAAAGGGTGACAGTTTTTTGGTTCCATCTGTCCTGTTGTTGCTAGTCTTATATGTGCGAATGCGTTTTTTGTTATTATTGGATTGTCTAGTATTCTTCTTAATTTTTTTGAGTCGGATGCTTTTATTGGTTCTTTTTCTATTTTTGATTCTTTGTTTCGCATTAATGCTAATCCCCATCCATCCGGATGTTGGTTTGAGTGTTTATAAAAAGCTTCTAGATACTCATTTATTTGTGTTTTCTTATTACTACTGACACCGAATAATTCACACATTTTGTCACCTCCTTCTTTTTAGACGTTATTATATATTAATATTTTATCTTTTCATCTTTTTATATTTTATTTGTTTGTTTTTCTTTATTTTTTCTTTTTTATTGGTTTATTTTTCATATTTTTTTATTGTTTATTATAATTTTTTTATTATTTATTATACAAAATAAAATATAACATTGTTAATTAATAATTTATTAAACCTCCTATATAAACATAACACTACAAAAAAAATAAAATAAAAAATAGATTTAATCAAACAAACCTTTGACAAAAGCCTTAACATCCTCAACATCATCCTTGTTAGGTCTGCCCGCATTAATACCAGCAAATTCACCAGGACAATGAAATTCATCAAGGGATAACTTAATGTCAAATAAGTCGGTTAATTCTTTAATCTGATCATAAGTAGATTCCATAATACCCGCAGTACTGAAACTCACAATACAGCCAATATTTACATCAAGGTTATTGAAAAATTCAACAACTGCCGGATCAATAGAATTACCATAAATACTACTACCTAAAAATAAAACATCCACATCCTCATCGAGACCCTCAGATATAGGTTTAGCTGGAACGTCCATCTCCTCTGAGATAGCATTAGCTAATGTTTCAGTATGCCCCGATTTTGAATAATATCTAATTGCAACATTCATTATAATAACTCTTTTATCTCACTTTTTACAACTTTTAAATCCTTAGTAGGCTCAAATCTTTTAACAACATTACCTTCCCTGTCTATTAAAAACTTAGTGAAATTCCATTTAATATCACTATTATTTTCATAATCAGGGTCTATCTTACTAACAATATCCTTAATAATAGGTGTTAATTCATGTTCTTCATCAAAGCCTTCAAAACCCTTTTCCTGTTTAAGATAAGTGTATAATGGAATCTCATTATCTCCATTTACTTCTATTTTATCAAATATAGGATATTCTACTAAAAATTTAAGTCTGCATGTTTCCTTAATTTCAGCAGTCGTACCAGGTGCTTGACCTCCAAATTGATTACATGGGAAATCAAGAATTACAAATCCATCATCCTTAAATTCATTATATATGCTTGTTAGTTCGTTATACTGAGGAGTAAATCCGCATTCTGTTGCAGAATTAACAATTAATAAAACCTTACCTTCATATTTCTTTAAGGATACTAATTCTCCTTTATCATCTTTTACTTCGTAATCATATACAGACATATTAATCATACCTCTTGATTAAATTGTATTTTACAAAAAATAATCTAAACAAATGTTATGTTTATAATATTATGTTAATGTTTATACTATAATATTTAACATAACCATGTAATCATCATATTAATTATTACTGTTATCTTCATAATATTATATTTCAAGTAATTAATAATACTTACTTTTTTTCAAGATATAATTAATATAATACACCTTCTAATAAAATATAAAACTAATCAAAGTTCTATTAAAAAAAATAAGTAATTAAGATAATAATTCATCTATAACTAATTCAATATCTTCTGAAAATGGAATATATCTATCCTGAAAATTATTAGATAACTTAATATCATCCAACTTTGAAACTGGTAGTAAACTAGTTTGATTATTCTGAACAACAACTAATTCCAGATTATCCTTATTAAATCTGACAAGATTCCAGTCATCATACTGTGCTGCAATTGATTCAAATGGAAATCTTATTATTGCAGGCGTATTAAATCCTACACCAAACTCTAATAATAGTGTTTTACCCTTCTTTGCATTATTCACAAAATCACGATAATCATTATTATGTTTTTGCCATGTTTCATCCTCTACAAAGTTATTATCTATACGCAAGTTTAATTCCATATCTTTACCACAGACTGGACACTTTGGAACTAAATCAGAGGGAATCTTTAATTCTGAATCAGTATTAGCCATCATTTCTTTAACAATTTCTGTATCATCGTATAATTTATCATGACAAGCATTCTTACATTGTATGAATCTGTAACTTCCCTGTGTTGCAAAAACCTTTTTGTCATCAAAGCCTGACTTAACAAATTGATCATCAACATTTGTAGTTATAACAAAATAATTTTTATCTTTTACAAGATCATATAACTTCTTATACAACTCAGTAGAACCCATACTTACATTATTCATATATACATGCTTAGCCCAGTAAGCCCATTTCTCCTCCTGTGATTTGAATGGATAAAAACCAGCAGTATACATGTCTGTGAAATTATATTTTTCAATAAATTCCTTAAAGTTACTTGTAAATCTTTCACCACCGTAATCTATGCCAGCTGCTGTTGATAAACCAGCACCGCCACCGATTATCACATAATCAGATTCTCCTAATAAGTTCTGTAATTGATTAATACGCTCGAATAGTTCTTTCATATACATTCACATCCTTATCATTATATAAATTAAATATTACCTTATCAAATGCATCATTATTAGTATCTAAGTAGTCATCCACAGCTTTCAATGCAACCTGTGATGCTAAATCTGCAGGAAATCTAAATACTCCTGTAGATATACAAGGAATAGATATACTTCTAATATTATTTTCCTGAGCTAAACGTAATGAATTTGTATAACAATCAGATAACTGCTGTATTTGTTCATCATATACTTTATCTCTTATTATTGGTCCTACAGTATGAATCACATAATCTGCTGGTAGATTATATGCCTTAGTAATAAATGCTTCACCAGTAGGTAAATTATAATCCATCTCTTTCATTATTTTATTACATTCTAATCTCAATGATACGCCTGCATATGTATGTATCTGATTATCTATACAATTATGACATGGAGAAAAACATCCAAGTCCCTGTGAATTAGCAGCATTAACTATTGCTCCAACTTTTATTGATGTGATATCACCCTTCCATATAGCTATAATATCATCATTATTAACATTGTTTTCTGGTATCCTGTCCTCTAATAATTGTATATTCCTGTAATCTGTTAGATTCTTATTTTCTGTTATTTTACTCAGTAATTCATCTTCTTTTTCTAAGTATTTTTCATTTATAGGATTAGGTTGTCTTATATTACATAAACTACGATATAATCTGAATTTTTCCTCATCATTTTCAGGATTATGAGTAACTCTTATTTTAGGATTTTCCTTTAAAAGGTAATCTATTAGATAATCTATTGTATCCATTTACTAGCTCCCTCCTTTTAATATTTTAATTATGTTATCATTGCAAACTTCGTATATTCTTATTTATTATTAACGTTATATGTTAGTAGTTATTAAAGTAAAGAGTTACTTTTTAGTTACATATAAAAAGAAATAGTATAAAAAGTAGTGAAAATGGGAGGGGATATATTATGAACGGAAGATCATTATATCTTTGGATGTATATATTGTCCATGATTTTGTGTTTTATTATCATATTGAATAGAAAAGGTAGGACAATGATGTAAACAACGTAAACACATCACACAATACTCTGTTTTCCAATGTGGCCTATTATCTATTAATTCAATTGCATCTATTGGACAGTTATTAGCACATATACCACATCCAGTGCAGTTATTTTCAACATGCAAGTGACTTGTTTTTCTGCCTTTATCATAGGGACCTCTTGCCATATTTGATATAAATCGTGGTATTTCACGTTTTACATAGTTTCCTGATTCCTTATTTACTATTCGTGGAATAATGTTATTGATTTGTTTGTCTGCTTCTAGTATTTGTTTGCTGATTTTTTCAGGGTCTGATAAATCAAAGCGTACTGTCCAGTCATCAGGCATTTTTACACTAGCTTTAAATGATACTTCTAGGTTTATATCTGTAATATATTCTTCTAGATATCCTGCTGAGTAGCCAGGTGTTGTTCCATATGTTGTTATTATGTATATGTATGGATTATTGTTTTCAGATGTTATTTTTATTTGTGACATATAGTCTTCTACAAATGTTGGTAGTCCCCAGAAATATGTTGGTATTACTATACCTAATGGTTCTTGTTTTTCTAAGTGAAATTCAAATTGCTTATTATTATTACTTTCTATCATTGATACTGTGTAGTCATGCGTACGTTCTGCTATTCTTTTTGATACATATTCACAGTTACCTGTGCTTGTAAAATATATTATCATTGGCTCACCTGAAAAGTATTTGTTTATTATATGAAAAAGAATGGTGGTTAAGGTTAATGTGGTTATAAAATGGTTAACCAGTTCTGTATAACATCGTTTTTATCATCTATTATTTTACGAACTTCATCAAAGTATGTTCCATTATTTATTAGAGGGTCGTTATTTCTTTTGTTTATGCAGTCAAATTTATCATTATCTATTTTTAATGGTAGGCTCATTGTGTTATAGTTGTTTAAGTCATCTTCTTCTGTAACTTTATCTTCATCAAACATGTTTTCAGCATCAGTTGATGCTAGTCCTACTACTGCACATAAATCTAAATCATAAATCAATGATAATTTACTGTATCCTTTTTTATCGGTCATGTCATAATCTTCCCTTACAATACCACTAGTTGCATCTTCTAGAGACATCATCGGTACAATAAATGGAATTCTTGATACTACATATCTGTCATTTAATACTCTTGCCATTTTATGTTTTAATAATGAATTTACAATGTATTTATTTGGATATTCTATGAGAATGCTAGATTCAAATAATGTTGATGCTTCATCTATTTCTTCTATCAGTAATCCGTTTCCCCTGTATTCTGGTAAGATATATATGTATTGCATTACAAGTGATTGATTATTTATGTCACTTCCCCTGTATGCTGCAAAGCCTACTACTTCATTGTCATATAATATCTCCTTAAAAAAGAAGCATGAATCCTCTGGATTAATGTAGAAGTTTTCATTGTTTACTGCTCTGTATATGTAAATATAGTTATCTTTTAGTAATTGTTTTATAGGTAATGTTAATATTTTATTATCTTCATCTGTCTTGTATCTGTAGATTTTACCTAATCCATCGGGTCTTTTTACTTTTTTGTTTGGATTTACCATTGTATTACTGTCTCCCTAATAAATTTATTATTATTTTCTTTTATTCTATTATTATATTATGTTTTATCTATAATAATAAGATTTTCATACACAAATATTAAATAGGGTAAATTAGTCTTTGAAATATACATGTAATATAAAATAATTCTCTAAAAATATGATAAAAAATAGTAAAAAAGAGATAGCTTCCATTTACAGGTAAATCTAATAGGAAATATGATTATAATAAGAGAGTATTCTTATAATCTATTGTCTGCTATAACTTCACTAATCTTGTCAACAACTACATCCTTAGTTTCATCTGTGAATCTATGTTCCTCCTCATCAAATAGTATTAAATGGGAATTACTAAGAACATCACTTGCCTTAATTACATATCTAACTGGAACACGTGTATCCTTTTTTCCTTGAAAGATATAAACATCACCATCATATCTACTAATAGTATTATACACATCAATATTATTTACAGATTCCACATAGGTAGTACCAAGATATTCTGGCATTAATCTCATAACATTCTTTTCTCGCATATTATCCGGATATTCCTTTACATCAAATGGTATGACATATGCTGGTGCAAATAGGAATAAACCTCTTATATCATTACTTCTTGTCGGTGCAATGAGACTACTTATTAATCCACCCTGACTATGACCTGCTAGATATATGTTATCTTTATCCACATAATCTAATGTCCTTACAAAATCAAGTACCTGGTTTAAATCATCCATTTCACTATTTAAGGTCATGTCACTTATATTTCCATCACTTTTAGAGTCATATCCACCACCTCTAAAATCAAATACTACACTGACAATGTTCTTTTTTAATAATTTCTCTGCATAAGGTATCATAAATGTATGATTTAGGGATAATCCATGTGATAATATTACTGTTGGATATTTACCTTCTATTTTGTCTGGTTGATAAATTTTCATATAAATAGATTCATCATTAATATAACAAGTTGCTTCTTTTATCATCCTTACCTACTCTTGAAATAGTTTTATATTATTATATTATTTAGTTTAAGTGTAATAAATTAAGTGAAGTATAATGAAAAAATTGTATATTTTTAAAAAAAAAGAGTGGGTGATGATTATAATATTA
>CACZOU010000031.1 GCA_902782945.1 uncultured Methanobacteriaceae archaeon | reverse complement strand
TAGTCCCGCTTAGACTATATTATGATTATATCATAATCGATTGGATTCAATCTTTTTTGATACAACCTAAAAATATTTTACACTATCTATAATAAATAGTAATTGAGTTTTAATTGATTTTATGTTATTATCATTATAGAGGAAAATATGATATTAAGTATATGTAGTGAGCCTAAAATATTAGAAATAATGAAATATGTAAACATATTTATCGGTATTATAAGAGTAGTTGTTCCAATAATACTAATTTTTTCTGTATCACTTAAATTCATTAGTGTAATAAAAATTGGTGATGAAGATAATCTTAATAAAGTTAAAAAATCTGTTTTGAATAATGTGATTGCTGCAGTAATAATATTTTTAATACCTAATATAATAAATATAATTATTAAATTAACTTTTCCTAATAGTGATTATAAGAATTGTATAAATGTTAGTGAAGAAGTGATAACATCTGCTTATGAAGAAAAAATTGAAAAATTAGTAGCAATGTCAGAAGAATCGTTAAGTATTTATGATTATAATAATGCATACTTATATTTAAAAAATATAAAAGATGAAAATAAAAGAAATGAGTATGTAGAAAGATTAATAGAGGTAAAAGAACAAATAGATTCATTATCTGCTACAAATGATATTGATTGTGATTATGGAGATACTGAATGTGAAAAAGAAAGTACTTTAACAGGTTCTAATCCAAATGCTAAAATCTTTGCAAGATGTGTAGGAGAATATGAAAATGGATATGGATTAGCAAAACTAAATGTAGAATTAAAAAGCGGTAATGCAACAAATTATAGATTTTTAATAGATAAAAAAGAAGTTCAAAATGGTAAAAGTTCTAGTTTTATAGCTGATAATGAATATACACTATTAATTTATCCTAAAGTAGTAATTAAAAGCAGTAATGGTAAGGAAACAACTATTGCTTGTTCAGTAAATCATTCTAATCATTTGCCTTATAATAAAAAAGGCTATTATTTTTCTGTAGGAAGTGATAAAGATAAGAATAATAGTGTTGAAAATCCTTATCCACAAAATGATATATCATATTATATTCATGTACCTAATAATATTGAAGAAAATGAAAAATTACCATTAATTGTTGCATTACATGGTGGATATGGTTGGGGTCCTAGATGTGGTGTTTATAATGAAATAAATCAATCAAATCATTATTTGAAAATGGTATTCTTTAATGAATTAGGAAATATTAATGGTGGTGATGGAAGTGATATAAGAGCATTGATTCTTGCTCCGTCAAACATGACTTGTAATTGGGATGGTTCAATGCCACAAGCTTTGGATATAGTGCACGCAATTATAAAAACTTATAATGTTGACTTTAAACATATAGTTCTTACAGGAATTAGTCAGGGTGGTGTAGGAAGTTTATATATGGGATTTTTAGAAGAACAAATTTTATATAAAGCAAAGGATAGTAATACTACATTAGAAAGTGTAGCTAGAAAATATGGTACAACTGCTGAAGTAGTTCAAAATTATTATAGAAGAATTAGACAAGATATTCCATTTAATGATAATTCAAGAACTACTTTGAAAAAAGGTTCTACTACGATTATTAGGCCTAAAAATGATAATGATCAAAGAAATATTTATGCTTTAATAGCGTCATTTAGTCCAGCAAAAAATACTTATAGATGTGCTTTTATGCCTTCAACTAGTTATGATACTGATCGTAATGATAGATGTGAAACAATACCTCCATATACATTAAAAACACCAATATGGGTTATAACATCAAATGATGAATATGGTAGAGTGGTCGAAACTGCAAAAGATTTAACAGAATATTATTCAAAATATGGAGATATAAGATATTCGGTATTAACAGGATTACATGATCCTCATTTTACTGATGGTGCTGTTTTTAGTAAAACTAATGCTGCTGAGTGGTTTACTACTGTAACATATGGTAATATTAGTTTAAAAAATAATAGCGAAATAACGTCAATAGAGAAGCAACTAGGGAACAATTTTTTTAAGAGTTTACCTTAGTATATATTTTTTCATAACTAAGGGAGGTATTTTTATGTATTGTGAAAAATGTGGTTCAAAATTAAAGGAAGGAGATAAATTTTGTACAAGTTGTGGTAATCAATTATCACCAATAAACAATAATTCAAAAGTTGAACGAACTATTAAACCTAAAGAAAATGTTAGTGTAAGAAGTGATGGTGGAGCAGTTGTATCATTGGTATTTGCTATTATATGTGAAGTTATACCAATTATCACATCTTTAATGTTAATATCACATGTATATTTTACTTCAACTTTAAGTATTGTTATAACAGTTATATTACTTATACTTTCAATGGTTGGATTAATTGTTGGTATTAACAGTAAAACTAAAACTGGTGTAAGACTAGCGGGAATTATTATGAATGCAGTTTGTCTCGTAAAATTAATTATGGATTTTGTTATTTCTTTACTAATAAAATTTTTATAATATAGAAAAAGTATAATATTTGTGGTAAAATACAATATAGTTTAAAGAGGAGAAATATTATGCTAGAACTTAAACATATAACT
>CACZOU010000030.1 GCA_902782945.1 uncultured Methanobacteriaceae archaeon | reverse complement strand
TTAGTAGTATTGTTTGTAATATTAACTGTTGTATTATTAGTAGTGTTGTTTTCTGGTTGATATAATGAAAAAGCAGATACTGCTCCAATAATTACAATAATAACAATCACTAAGAGTAATAAGACTGGTTTATCACGCATCAATATACCTCCTAATTTATTTAATTAAATACTATTAATATAAAAACTAAATAGTTTGTATTTAATATTTTTAAAAATTAATGAAAAATAAGTAAAAAAATGTAGCGCCGTCGACAGGACTTGAACCTGTGACCAATCGGTTAACAGCCGAACGCTCTACCTACTGAGCCACGACGGCATATAAATATAATCTATTATAGTTTAGTACAAATAATAATTATGAAAATTATCATATATAAATATTTCCATTAAAGGAAATTATGAAAAAAATAAATACAAATTAAATTTTTATTTATAATTCAATTTGCTTTGAAAATGCTATTGTTTTTAATCTTGGATTACCTTGAAGAATTATTTTAACCTTTAATACTCCATCATAAATCTCAACATTATGCCTACATGAATATTCATTTTGAACATGTTTAGTATCAATAACCTGTGAGTTTATAAGTAAAATACAATCACAATCAACAGGCATATGATGAATATCTTCGAAATGAGCATCTACCTTTAAATAGTTGTCTTCAACAGAGCATCTAGTAAATTTACCTATAACTTGTATTGGCATAATAGACTGCTCATCAACAATAGGACATAATGGGTTATCTAGGAATCTTTCTGTTCTTAGTTCTATTATATCATTAGGTTTAAACCATTCTACTAAATCTTTATTAAAGTACCAGTGATCCCAGTAAGAAAATACCTCTCTGTAATATGTTAAACATGCTGGAATAATTCTATGACCAGAGGAGTCATTTAAAAGCAATAATTTCTTATTGGTATAACTATTTTCATTCTTACAATAGACAGAAGCACGATTAGAAAACCATTTAAACTCATCAGGAATAGATTCAGAAGCATCGACAATATTATCCGTAATTTTAACCTTTTCAGTAGGAACCTTAAGATATTTCTCTTTTAATTCACCTTCACCATAAGACCAGTTACGAGTTCACAATAAATCACCCTTATAATCATCAACTGACACTATATCTAACTTACTCATAAGTAATCTTAAATATTCCTCATATGAACGATTTTCATGTAAATCAGATAAAATATATGCAGCTACATTAACACCAGATTTTCGATTAATATGAGTATCATTAATATCATAATCATCAGAGTCAATGACAACAGATAAATCAGATACAACATCTCCTAAATTATCCACATGTCTTACAGGCTTATCTGTATCGAATGGTAATTGATCTTGTAGAGTTACACTTTTATCTGGAATAGCATATAAACCATAAGCCATGTCTCTTCTTTTAAAGAATTTTTTCTTAGATTGTATACTTTTTCTAAATAAGTCATAATCTACACGTCCCTCATATGTAGAATCATAGTGTTGTCTAATTTCATTATTATTATCATTAACTAAAAATAATGTATCTTTACCAACAAGTGTATGTTTCAAATCCTTGAATAGTTCAATGAAATCTAAGGGTTCATCATCAATATCCTTTTCTTCATTCCTATGAAATAAATTTTTTAATTTACTTAAAATACTCATATTATCAATTTCTCTATATTTTATCTCTAATATAGTAATGTATGATAATAAAAATAAATATATTTTTTTAAAATTTAAATAAATTAAAAACTAAATTAATATTTTAATGAAAATTAAATAAAAAAAGAAGAAGTTTAGAATTATGCATATTAAACTAAACTCGCCGAAATCAAATTATTATATTCATAACTTATAAATGAATTAGAAAAGTAATTTAACACTTTAATATGTGATTTCTCATCTATTGATTTCTGAATACCATTACCTGTATCCATCTTTATACTAGAAGAATCATTAGCACTATACATAGTATTAGCATTACCCTCTTCTACATGTTCCATATAAACTGAAAAACTCATGATAGCTGCAGGTATAAATATGATTATAGCTAATATTATGAAATTTCTTGTAACTTTTCTATGCTGCTCTGGTGTTAAACCCTTAACTGTAGGTAATTTTAGTAATCGGACCATTATTGTTGCTGAACCACCAATACAAAATGCATTAATAAAGAATAAATAAAATGCCATTAATGATACGTGCCATTGGGCAGTTGCAAGACCATAACCTACAGTACATAATGGTGGCATAATAGCAGTAGCAATGGCTACACCTGGTATAACAACAGTACCACTATCTTCCCTCGTTAATGCAAGTATTCCTGCAAGTCCACCACACACGGCAATCAACACATCAGTTAGTGTAGGTTCTGTACGTGCTAATAATTGTTCTGTTGGAATGGTTGTAGTTATCAATGAAAATCTAAAATATAACGTGGAAATTATTATTGCAACTACAACTTGAAAAGCTACCTTAACAAGTGCATTTCTAGTCATTTTATAATTATTAGTTCCTGCACCATAACCAGCTGCGGTTATACCACCCATAAGTGGTGATATTAACATTGCTCCTATAATCACAGCAACTGAATTAGAATTTAGCCCTGCTGAGGCAATAAATATTGATAGTATCAATAATACAGCATTTGTACCTTTTACTCTTGTACCACCGATAACTCTTTCATAGATTACATCTGGTTGAGCAGTGTCCATGCTTAAATCAAAAACTTCCCTAAATATCGATTTTAATTTCTCAAACATGATATCACTAGTTTCAATAATGATTAAACTTCTAGATTTTTTAATATTTATAGTTTTTATAGAAAAGTAGGATATTTTTAGAAATAATACGAAAAAAAGAAGAAGAGGAAGTTATTAATTGTTTTTTAGATAAATTTAACTGCCGTACCATAACAATGTACTTCTGAAGAATTTTCAACTATTGAACTAGTGTTAAATCTAACCATTACTATTGCATCAGCGTTTAATTTCTTTGCTTGTTCTATCATTCGTTCTTCTGCTGTGTTTCTTGATTCCATCATCATTTCTGTGTAAGCGTGTAGTTCTCCACCCGTGATGTTTTTTATTCCCTGTGTGAAATCTCTGAAGATATTTTTTGATTGGATGTTGTTTCCATTTACTAATCCTAGAATTTCATATTCTTTTCCAGGTATGTTTTCAGTTGTTGTGATTATCATATAAGTAATCTCCTTTTTTTTATTAAATCTATTTATTACTCTTTTATATCTTGATAAAGTTACTAATAAGTTTTTTTATTTAATGTGAAGAGCATAAATAGCTTTATATTTATTTATTCTATGAAGCTATATAAATCTTCTGGTTTATCTATAACACCCATTATATGATTTTTATTCATGTTTTTCTCATTTCCTTGTCCCCATTTAACTATTACGCAATCTACTCCTGCATTTTGTGATGTTTCTACATCTACATTTGTATCTCCCACATATAAAGCTTCTTCTTTTTTTATGTTGGATTTTTTAAGGATATTCAGTAGATTGGTTGGATCTGGTTTAGGTAGAATATTAGGGTTATTTCCTCTTATATAATTAAATGTTATGTCATTTAAGAATTTTGATGTATAATATTTTATTGATTCTGTTTTTCTGTTAGAGTTTATTGCTAAATTTATGTTATTTTCTTGTAATGTTTGTAATAGTTGATGTATTCCATCATAAAGTGTTGTTAGTTCATTAGGATTGTTTAGGTATATTTTTTGGTAGGTTGTTTTTACTTTTTCGATGTTTTCTGGTGTATTATTTTCTTTTAATACATTTGATATTACTTGTGTTATATCTCCTCCAACTGCATTTTCATATTCGTTGTATGTTAGTTGGGGGAAATTATGTTTTTTTAATGCTATGTCAAGACAATTTGCTACATCAGGCATTGTGTTGAATAATGTTCCATCAAAATCAAATATAATTAATTTTTTCATATTTTCCACTTTAATTATTTTATGATAAATGATTATATGTTGTTTTTTTCTAATAGATTATATATTATACTATTAAGTTTATAGTTTATAATAATAGAAGATTATCTTAGGTGATTTTTATGTTAAGTGAAGGTTACAAGGAAACTGAGAATACTAGAATTGAGAAGGATAAGGAGAATAAAAATGAAATAAGCATGCTGTATGATTTTGGTGTTATTATTTTTGAGCATGTTATTCTTGAATCTGATAAGTATTATTATAGTATTTGCTGGTTTAATCCTAAGAAGGTTTATGATGTTTTAGTTGAAGATAAAGAAAGATGTGTCGTTGATAGTTTTGATACTTTTAAGGAATTGCCACCTAAGTTATCTAAGCTTTATTCTATGATAAAAGGTGAGTCTGTTTGTTTAGATGATGAAGTTATTAAGTGTAATAGTCATTGTGTTGAGTATAGTTTATAATCATTTATCTTCTTTTTATTATTTTATAATGTATTTTTTATTTATTCTTAAATTTAATGGATTTACTTGAATTTTTTATTGTAATGTTTATATAGTATGTAGTTTATATTATTATATACCCCTAGGGGTAGTGGTATAATAAGGAGTTGACAAAAAATGACTAGAACAGTAAATGATTTAAAAGAAGGAGAAACTGGAGTAATAAAAAAACCAAAAATAACAGGATCTCTTGGTAAACATCTACGTGAAATGGGATTTGTTAAAGGAACACCCATAACATTTCAAAGAAAAGCACCACTAGGATACCCAATAGAAGTAAGAATTCAAGGATTTTCACTAGCTTTACGTGAAGAAGAAGCAGAATCAATAGAAATAGAAGATAACTCTATTTAATCATTTTAACCCTTAATCACCAAAAACAATATTTCCAAACATAATTATTTTTTTTAAATTCTATTTTTAATCAATTACAATTTAGAAAAAACCATCTTATTCTAAGAATAATCTCTATTTGTTTTATTATTATTAATCTGATAAGGACATGTTCATTAAAAATAATATATTCATTTTCATATATATCAAAAAATTTATATATAATCACTATAATAAAAATACATTAAGTAATTAAAATACGAATAATGCTCAACATGTTATCAAACAAAAGATTAATGAGGCAAAAACATGCAAAAGGAAATAAATAAAGAAAGTATAGTAACTATAAAAATTGCAACCCCTGATGATGCAGAAGAACTACAAAAAATATACAAAAAATACGTTAAAAACACTGCGATAACATTTGAAGTAGCTGTACCATCAGTAAAGGAATTCCGAGATCGTATAACCAACACCCTCAAAACATACCCCTACCTAAAAGCAGTATACAATGATAAAATTATAGGATACTGTTATGCAAGTAAATTTATAACACGAGCAGCATGTAACTGGTCAGTAGAAACATCAATATACGTAGATGAAGATTACAAACAATTAGGAGTAGGGTCCAAGTTATACGATTCTTTAGAAAAAATACTAAAAGAACAAAACATTACTAATCTTAATGCATGTATAAGCTACCCTAAAATTGAAGATGAATACCTAACAAAAAACAGCGAAAATTTCCATGAACACATGGGATTCAAAAGAGTAGGAGAATTTCACAACTGTGCATATAAATTCAACAACTGGTACAATATGATATACATGGAAAAAATAATAGGAGACCATGAAAACAATAAAGAACCCATAAAAACATTTGATGAAGTACGAGAAATAGTAAAAGAAAAATACAACATATGTTGACAGCAATTAACATAAAAAAAGAAAACCAGATACAATAATATACAACTAAAAATATAATCATTTAAGGAATAACGAAAAAAATGAACACAAAAAATCTAACACTAAACGATTTAGGAATAAAAGACGAATTAATATTCATAAAAGGTTACCATAAATATCTACTAGAATACTGTATAGAAAACAACATTCCCTACGATGGCAAAATAGCACTAAAAATCATGGAATTAAACGAAGATATAGACAGAATAACAGCTAACCCTGATGATATAATAAAACCCGAAGACATGAAACTATTAATAAGAATTGCTGAAGGAAGAGTATTTCTAGAAACAACAAAACTATCCGAAATATACAACACAAAAAACACACATGACATATTAAGAGTACCAAGATACAAAATGTACCACGTCCTAGAACATCATGGATACTAAATAAAATAAATACTTATTTATATTTTTTTTAACTTAAGTTTAATATAATAAATGTCTATTTAGAAAAGACAGATAACAATAAGTAATATAACACTGTAAATTAATCAAAAAAAACGAGGTATATTTTTGGAATATAAAAAAGAACTTAAGAAAATATTTTGGAACCCTATAGCTTTTTTTATAAGCTTCTTCATGAGCTTATTAATGCCACTCATTTTTGCCACGCCAATGGGCATGCCCATAGAAATGTGCTTATTATACTGGCCTATTCGATGGCTAGTAGCATATCTTATAGTAACACTATTTGTAAACAAGATAGCATTCAGATTAGCACAAAAAATATTTGGATTTAAACCAGGAGTCCAGTAAAAACTCCTTTACATATTTTTCATATATTATTCCACTCCCGATAAAATTCTTCAAGAAAATCTCTCATAAACTGATCTCTTTTTATTGCAATATTATAACCCGTCTCTGTATTCATCATATCTTTTAATAGTAACAGTTTCTCATAGAAATGATTGATAGTAGTCGTTTTATTCTTAACATACTCGTCACTATTCATGTTAAGATTAGGCTTACTATTTGGATTATAAATCATATTGCCTCTGCTACCACCATAAGCAAATGCTCTGGCAATACCTATTGCCCCTAATGCATCTAATCTATCAGCATCCTGTACAACCTTACCCTCAAGTGAAGAAGGAATTTCCGTGTCATTTGCCTTGAAAGAAACTGTTTTTATAATATCTGTTACTTGTAGTTGTACCTGTTTATCAATATTATATTTATTCATAAGTTTACATGCATTTTCAACTGAATCCATATTTCTTCCTGTTATCTTATAATCATCAACATCATGAAGTAATGACGCAAGTTCCACTATTTCTGTATTTGCTCCTTCTATTTTAGCTATGTATTTTGCTATTCTCATGACACGCAGTGTGTGAAAAAAAATCATGTCCTCCATAATCATTCTCAAATATCTCTTCAACATCATCCATTAATTCCCTAGAAAATACCATTTAAATCTACCACTTTTTTAAATAAATATTAATGAAGATTATAAATTAATTATTTTACCATCCTTATATAGAGGAACTATGTCAAGTTTACTGATTTCATGACAAACTACTATGTCATCTTTAAAACCATGTTTTGTTAATCGTTCTGCTGCAAGAGAGGTATCTATTAATTCTCTAGCTCTATCATGATTACTTGCTAATAACTTTGAAATCAATGCAGATTCTTCAACATCTAAGTCAATAGATCTTTCATTAGCAATATTTACTATTTCTTCAACTATTAACCCAGCACCTATACAATCTTCTGTACTGAAAAGTCCATGCCATCCAGCCATGATTAATTCTATTTCATCGGTAGCTAATGATAATGCTTTATCTGCAACAGCACGTGCATTAATTGCAGATCCTATTAATATCTTAATATTCTTATTTCTGTTATATATGTTTTCCAATACACGTGTTCCATTAGTAGTTTTTAATACTAGTGTGTCAGCAGTATAATCTTTAATTTTATGTGGAGAATTTGATAAATCAAATCCTTCGATTGGTTTTAAATCCTTTTCTCCAGCTAGTATTGTATTATTATCCTGTAAATCTAATGCTTTATCCGTACTGTTAACAGGAATTACTTTATTGAAATTATTTAATGCCACTGTTATTGTTGTACTTGCTCTTAATAAATCAATGACAATTGTTAAATCATCAGTAGTAGAATTAAACTGAGATACTCTTATTTTCATAGTTTTTCACTCATTAATTTTTTTTTAATTACTTATTATTTCTAATTTTATTAATATATTAAATAAGTGATGTACAATAAATATACTCAAAAAATTTTTATATAGTATCAAAAATAAATATAATTACAACAAATGTACAAAAATTGTACATATTTAGAAATATTAATAATAAGTATTGCTACAAAAAAAATGTGGATTATATTACTATATTAAAACAAAATATAAAAATATAGACAATACTCCACATGGAGGATAAGATATATGAAAGATGATAAAATCATATATATAACAAATGAAGAGGTAAACAAACCCAATCCAAACACGTCACAGGAAATACCTCAAGAAGAACAAAAAAACATAAAACAACCAGAAAAGAAAAAATCGTTATATAACTACCTGACAACAATACTATTAGCTATATTAATTTATGTTCTATGTGCATGGTCTTCACAGGTACCCATGGCAGAAATAATAGACGTAGAACTACCTACAATAGTATTTGCATCACTAATAATTACATGTCTAGTAGAAAACAACTATGAAAAAATAGCATACATTGGATATCTTATAGTAATATGTGTAATTTATCTAATACAGCCAAGTTATGCATTTCTCATATTATCAGCACTAATAGCACAAGCATGTACATCAATAACATACAAGATATTCTACAATGTTTATGATTACAATATTAATAACACAGAAGTAGTAAATAAAAAACAAAGTAGAATAATCCAATATTATCATAGAATGAAATATCACATAGCCCTATCTATAGTCATCTTTATTGCATTTACATTACTATCATACTATTACCCATCAGTATTCCAGCAATTAGTAATGCCAGCTCTTCAAGGAATGAATGAAGGAGTAAACAATGGAACAGTACAACTATCAACAGTACCATTATTTACCAATAACTTCACAGTAGCAATAAACATGTTCTTAGGCGGAGCATATTTCAGTATAGTAACACTATACCTACTAATATACAATGCATTAGTAATTGGATTTACAGGATCAACACTACCAATAGTATACTACCTTACATTCACATTACCACATGGAATAGTAGAACTCACAGCTATAATACTATCAGGAGCTGCAGGATTTAGATTAACACAGGCAATAATAACAATACTTAGTGGAATTCCAAATGATGACGCACCATTTACTGATTATGTGATTGTTGGTGGACGAATGATAGTTGATAGCTTAATATTACTAGTAATTTTCACAATACTATTAATAATCGCAGCATTCATAGAAGCTAACTTAACAATACCTCTTGGAACAACAATATTAGGACTTATATAAAAAAAATAATATCTCCTCTCTTCTTTTTCTTTTAATGACTGTTTAAGATACACTCTTTTTTTTATTATATAATCAGCATTATTTAAAAAAAATAATAAATGAACATTTCTAAATATTAATGTAAGGAATAAAATTTGGAGTTTTAATATTATGGAACTTATTGATATTGGTCTTAATTTAATGCATAAATCTTATAAAAATGATAGAAAAAAAGTTATGGATGATGCCACCGAAAATGGTGTGACAAAAGCTATTATTACCGGAAGCAGTGTACCTTCAAGTATTAGTGCTGCTAATTATGCTACCAACTATCCTGGAGTATTATATTCTACCTGTGGTGTTCATCCTCATGACGCAAAGACTTGTGATGAAAATACTATACCTACTCTTAGAAAACTTGCCTCAAAAGATTGTGTAGTTGCTATCGGTGAATGTGGATTAGATTATAACCGTAATTATTCTCCACAGAATGTTCAGAGAAAATGGTTTGAAGAACAGATTAAACTAGCTGAAGAACTTGACATGCCCCTATTTTTACATGACAGAGAATCTTATGATGATTTTGCTAAAATCCTTAGAAAACATAAAAATGTTACAGACCGCTCTGTAGTTCATTGTTTTACAGGAACTAAATATGAAGCTGAGGATTATCTTGACCTTGGATGTTATATTGGTGTTACCGGATGGATATGTGATGAAAGACGTAACCAAGATTTATTAAAGGCTATTAAAATAATTCCACCAGAAAAATTAATGATTGAAACAGATGCACCATTTTTAATGCCACGTGATTTTGAGAAGAAGCCTAAGAAAAATAGAAATGAACCAAAATATCTTCCACATATATTAAAAAGAATTGCAAAGGAAATGAACATACCATATGAAAAATTAGGAGAAATAGTAACTAATAATACTAAAGAATTCTTTAGAATTTAATCCTTCTCTAACATCCTTCTTTTATATTTTATTACACTTTCTATTAAAATAATTATTATATAAAATACCATACTATTGATGATAATAAACAAAAGACACTTATTAATTCAGGATATCCATTTAACCCTATACTGATACCTAGGATAAATAATACTAAAACTATCATGACTTCTTTTTTATTATAACTGATTTCATTTAATTTCCCACTAATATTTACTAAACATCTGGTTAATATCAGAAATGTTATGTATACTAGAATAAAATTAATACTATATATTAACTGTGAGATTAATGAGTGAAAATTCTCTGAGAGTAATGATGTTATGTAAGGTAATATAATTAACAGTGCTAATAATACAGCTGTAATTATAATAACTGAATTATTGATAGTTCTTACCTGTTGAAATATAGTATGATGATTCATCCATAGGGTTATACATATTATAAAACTTATAATATATGGTAAATATAAGAATTTTAGTTTCCATATAGCTGCTAATGATGGCTGTTCTAGTTGAGGTAATTGTATTACTAGTACTGTCATTATGATAACAATAACAGCATCGGATATTACTTCTATTCCATCAGAATTTATTTCTTTTTTTGTAATCATAATCCTTTTCACCATTATTATATATTTTAGTTTATTTTTATATTAATTTTTAAATATAAAAACATTTATATATTAATATATATTGATACATAATCATGTGCAGATAATGATAAAGAAAAAACAATTAAAAATAGTAATAAAAATAATAATACTAATTTAATTTTAGAAAAAACTTTAGAATCTGCAAAAAAATAAAGACTAAAAAAAATTGTTAACAATAATAATAACAAATTATCCTATTATACTAACTTAGAAAAAGATAGTATAAATTTATTATCAATCAAAAAAGAAATACTCCCCTCTATTAGGGAGTATTCTACTTTTTTTTAAATTAAAAACTAGTTTTATTAATAAAGAACAATAAACATAAAATAAACTAGAAAAAAAGGTAGGATGTAGGTTTAAATGAATCATGAAGATTTAAAAAAACAAAACATTAAAGAACTGCGAGAACTCGAAAAAACATTACCCTCCAATGAAGAATTTGAAGATTATTCTGATAAATTAAAAGCATTATCAGACCCTACAAGATTAAAAATTCTATACTTATTGGGAACTGATTTAAAGTGTACCTGTTCTATCCAAGAAGTTCTTGATAAACCACAATCAAACATATCACACCATCTAAAGATACTAAAAAACGCAGGATTTATAGAAAGTGAAAAAGATGGTGTATGGGTATATCATAAACTAAAAGATCCAAAACTTATTGAATTATTAAATCAGATAATAAATATCATAAAATAATACTTTCCAAAATAATAAAAAAAATGATTAAGATGAATGATAAAATATATTGTTCTTGCTGTGGCGTAGAAAACTCTATAAACCAAGATTATTGTAAAGATTGCGGGGAGATCTTACATAATTTCAAGGAATATGAAACAAATAATGAAATCAACACTATAGAGGAATTATTTACAGCCACTCATTATCATCAATTAACAGATAAAATATTGAGAATAGAATCATATAAAGCAATTATTCAGAACATTATAGAAACAGGTGAAAATGAAATAATATATAAAAAGAAAATGACCCCCCTAAATAGAATAAAAGCTATTGCTGATGCATATGCTAAAGTAATATATAAAAATAGAGGCAATACATATGGTGAGTACGCATACAATGTAATATGTATAGATAAACAGTTTGACTCAGCAATCCAAATAGCCACGATATTACATGAATTAACACATCACCTATTTAATGAGATAATAGAAGAAATATTAATCTTTCTATGGAATGTAAGAAAAACACCTATGCTTGAATCATTTATACAAACAATGATAACAATACCATCCATACTATTAATCAGTGAATATTGTGCAAGTAGTATAGAAAAAGAATACTTACCACCGGAATATGTTTCATACTCATCCTTTAATTCAATATGTGCTGATTTAAACTATGATAAAAACATAATTCTACGGGCAGTTATTATAGGTAAGAGTATGACTGAGAGCATACATCAAATATTAAGTACATTTATAGATAAAGAATTAGAAGAAAAAATAATCAAAGAATTCCAAATAAATAATACTAAAACAATAGCTGAACCTATCTGTATAACTGACATTGAAAAAAGTAATTATATATTACAAAATGTCTACCTTATGGATATGATAATAAACAGTTATGAAATAATGAATGATAAGCAAATATATCCAAAAATAATAAAAAATAAGGAATATTATGAAAAGTTCTATGAAAAAGAGAGTGCTTAATCATTAATCTTTTCATGATAAATCTTTGTTAATTCAAAATTCATATTATTAATATCTTCACTGTTTAAACATTTAAGAAGATAATTTAAAGATTCTTCTTTTGAAAAAATTAATTTATCAACATTCATTGAATCATAAGCAGTGGAAAAGCTTATTTTTAATTTATTCATATTTATTGAATTATCTGTTAACACGTTACTTAAATATTCAATGAAATTCGAATCAATTGGCTTAATACTTTTAACAGACATGTAATTATAATTTAATCCAAAAATAAACTTCTTTAATAATGTTACAATTTGATTTAAAGTATCTTTATTAATTTCATAATAATATGCCTCTAAATCATAACTAGATATACAGGAACCAAGCATTCTTTCTTTAAAGAAATTTTCACGTTTAAAAATAATATATGATACAAGTAAATCCTCTTGATCAACATTTTGATTAGTAGAAATGAAATTATCAAAACTAATAATATCATCCATACACGTGTTGATTATGAAAAAATTATAAATTAATACATGTTTATTATTATTTAAATATGCCTCTCCTTTATCAGTTAAAGAATAAAGCCAGTTGTCCCTTTTATTAGCTATTTTATGAATATCCTTATAATCTAATACTGATAAAAAATTTGAAAAATTCTGATAAAATTTACCCTTACGAATTTTAATTAATCCATCATTTGCTAATTCATTTATTACTTCAAGAACATTGTTTATTTTATATGATGAGTAAACTTCTTTATTAATATATTCGATACTCTCATATTTTTTAATATAATATAATAAAATTACTTTAAAATAGTGATGATAAAGTTCAATTTTTTCAATCTTATTTTCATATAAATCTTCTAATTCTTTATCCTCAATTATATTTCTTAATTCCGATGGATCTTCATTAAAAGAGGTTAATTCAATTGTATTATCTCTGTTAATTCTTAAAATATCTCCTGGTTTAATCTGTGTAGATTTTATACTGGATAATAATTCAAATAATGTAATTTGTGGAACTTGTTCATAGCCACAATTATAACAATATTTATCTATAGCCAATATAGGACATCCACATTTTTCACAAATAACCTTGTTCTCATTATGATTATTCAGATATAATAAAACATCTTTATTAAACTGGAATATGTGATTATTATGTGATTTATGAGAAGATAAAAGATTTAAAACATAATTTAATCTAGGAATAACATCTTCTTTAGCTAATTTTCCAGATAATATTTCATTATTAAGTTTTAATTTAACAATATATCCATCAGTTTCATTTAAATGTAATTCAGATAATTTTTGTCGATATCCATCTGATAAATCATTAGTTCCTGTGACTTCATTAAATAAATCTAATGCATCATTTATATCTGGTGACATAATATTAATATCCATAATTTTATATAATTTATTTTATCAATGAACATAATTAAACATTGGCATTATATAAAATATTATTTCTGTACATTATAATATATCAATAAATATTATTAACAAAAAGAGTTGAATAGCTTTTCATTTTTAATCTTATGAATATACTCTTTATTTTTTCAAATCCCTATTTTCAAATGTAATTTTAGGATTATTTTGTTAGAATTCTAAAATTTAAATAATTTAAAAAAAAAGGTTTATGTTTTTCATGAAGATTTTATTTATATTATTTAGGGTGCATATTATTGAATAAAAAAAAAAATAAAAAATAAAAAATGAGTAATGATTAATTATCATCTGACATTACAGGTACTAATTCTGGTTTAAGACTTTTTAATGCTCTCATAACAATTATTGTTACAGCACCTTCAAGTACTCCTACACCTGCCTCAACAGGTACTATTATGGTTAGTCCATAAGTTATTGGGAATGTTCCTGCTATTGCATATTCTATACTTGCTATTAATCCAAGTAATGTTATTGTACCAAAACCTGATATAAATAATGCTACATCTCTGTTTATTTTATGTAATAGTTTATATATTCCATAAGCTATTATTGGTGCTAGTATAGCTAAGTTTAATAGGTTTACTCCTAATGTGGAGATTCCTCCTTCTCCAAAGAATGCTTGTATTATTGTTACGAACATGTATACTATCATTGAAGTTCTTAAATCATATAGTGCTAGTATTGTGATTAAGGATACGTGGACACATGCTGCAACAGGTAGTGGAAGTTCAATCATTTGAACTATTACAGTAGCTACTACAAACAATGCAATCATAGGTATACTCTTTTCATCTAGTTGGTCTTTAGATTTATAGAATATTATTGCTAGAAGTATTATTGCAACTGCTGCATATATTATTAATGGATATCCTGTAATCATTCCATCTGGTATGTGCATTTATTTTCACCTCAAAATTTTTTTTATAATTAATAACTCGAATTAAACCTATGAGATAAGTTTAGTTATTTAATTCCTAGTTAGTATTATGTAAATACCACTATATAAACGTTCTATAGCCCTATAGGGGTATACGTATAACGTTAAACTAAATTATAATAAAAATTAGTGGAGGTTAAATGAAAATATGCTCATATGATAAATTACTAAACCATGACATGATAAAGAAGTATAATTTATCTTAAAAAAATAATAATTAGTAATAAAATAATAAAAAAAAAGAATAATAATGAATAAAAAAAATGTTAAAAAAAGAAGAAAATTAGAAATATTGATAATCATCAAAAGCAAAAGAAACAGCTTTTAACACTTTAGGAATATCAATATGCTTACTACAAACATCTATACAGTTATCACATCCAATACACTCATATGCTCCCCTATATTTCTTATTCAACACAAATGTTTGATAAAATCTTTTCTGAGAATAATTTCTCAAACCAGAGGACATTCTGTATGTATTAAATAAATTAAGATAATTTGGTATTAATATATCCATCGGACAAACATCTAAACATTGTAGACATCCAACACAAGGAATTTCCATCCTACTTTTGATTATACGAACTCCTCTATTAATTATTTCTTTTTCTTCATCAGTAATTGGTTTAAAATTAACCATATAACCTACATTATCAGCAACATGCTCAATTTTACTCATGTCACTTACAACCATGATAACTCCATCCAGACTAGCTAAAAATCTAACAGCCCATGAAGCATTAGATAATTTATTATCATAATTATTATATAATCTAATAACTGTTTCAGGTAAATCAATTAAAGTTCTTCCTTTATATGGATCCATAACTATTATATCTTTTCCATGTTTTCTAGCTACATTATAATAGTTACCCGAGGATACTTCAAAATTATCCCAATCAAAGTAATTTAAAGGTAATTGTAGTACATCTACTTCAGGATGTTTATCTAATAAACCATCTAAATCCTTTGGTTTTCCAGAAAAACAAATTCCCATATTCTTTATCTTACCTTCATGTTTCTTATTTTCCATGAATTTGAATGATTCATCTTTAACTAATTTTTTTTCAGAGAAGGAATCAATATCAATCATATAATAATCAAAATAGTCAACACCACAACGTTCTAGCTGCTTATTAAATATTTCTTCCAAGTCATATGATCCATCTACAGACATAGTTGGCAATTTATCAGCTAATATTACTGATTCACGAGGATATCTGTTAATTACAGCTTTATGAATAGCCACTTCTGACATGCCATTATGACTAATGTATGATGTGTCAAAGTAGTTGAATCCCTTTTCAATGTAAAGGTCAACCATACCATTTAATCTATCAAGGTCAATACTTTTTATATCTTTCTTATTTACTAAAGGCAGGCGTTTAAATCCAAACCCTAATTTTTTCATGTTATATCACAAATCCCTAACTATATTATTATATATTAAATTCATACCATATAAAAAAATTCAATTATCAAATGTTTTTACTACTTTTTCCAGATTATTAGGAATATTGATATTTTGAGGACATACTTCCATACATTGTTTACATTTAATACATTTATCTGGAGATGCGTGATTAGAATATGAAACGTAATTATTATAATACATGGAATATGAATTCTCATGATTTAACAATTTTTGTTTATTATATAAGTCAAAATATTTAGGAATATTAATATTTTGAGGACATACATCTATACAATAATTACAAGAAGTACATTTTATTTCTATTGTATCATTTATAATATCAACTGCTTTATTTAAAATAGATTTTTCTACCTCATCTATAGGTTTAAAATTATCTACTATTGAAATATTTTCATTAATATCTTCTACAGATTTCATTCCACTTAACATCATAAAAACATTATCCAATGAAAGATTAAAACGAATAGCCCATGAAACCACACTATCATGTTCATCATAATTATTAAACATGTCTTTAACAGTACTTGGAACATCAACCAATGTACCACCTTTTAATGGTTCCATTATAATAACAGGTAAATCATGTTTACATGCTACTTCATAACAATCCCTTGCACGTATATTATTATCAGTCCAATCAAGATAATTAATCTGTAATTGAACAAATTCAATCTCAGGATGTTCATTTAATATTCTATCAAGAAATTCAGGGGAATCATGACAAGAAATACCAATATGTTTTACTTTACCTTCCCTTTTTTTCTTTCTGACAAATCCAAAGGAATCTATATCAGTAAACTTCTTCATATGCTTTGTAGATACATTATGAAGCATATAATAATCAAAATAATCCACACCGCAACGCTCTAACTGTTCATCAAATATATCCTGCATCTGACTTGAATTAGTCAAATTAAAAATAGGCAATTTATCAGCAATAATATAAGAATCACGAGGATATCTATCTACTAGAGCCTTACGAAAAGCTTTTTCACTATTACCCTTTAAATAAGTATGAGCAGTGTCAAAATAGTTAAAACCGTTCTTCATGAATATATCAACCATCTCAAAAACCTTGTCAAAATCAATACTTGACGGATCATTATCATTAATTAAGGGTAATCTCATTAATCCAAAACCTAATTTTTTCATAAATAATCACCTCAAAAATACAATATAAAAAAAATAGAAAAATAGGATAAATCCTAAAAATTTATTGAATTATTCAGTATTAAAACCATATAATGGTGTTTCAAATTTAGCTGCAACATCTTTAAGATACTTAGGAATATCAATATGCTGAGGACACTGTTTTACACATGCACCACATTCGATACAATCAGAAGCTAAACCATTTCCCTCAATCTTACTGTAATTAAGATATTCATTACCAGTAGCTGTGAAGCCATCAATATTTTCAATCATTTCATTATTATATAAGTCAAATAACTTTGAAATATTAATATCTTTAGGACATGATGATACACAGTAATTACATTTAGTACATGGAACTGTTATATTATCATTAATAATATCAACCACTTGATGGATTATATCTAATTCTTCATCATTTAATGGTTTCATATTCTCATGAATATCCATATTACTCTTCAATTGTTCATAAGCACTTGCACCAGAAAGAACCATCTTCACATTATCTAATGTTAACACATATCTTAATGCCCATTCCACTGGGGATTGTCCATTATAATCTCTCATTAGTTTTTCTGCTTTCTCGGGTACATCTGCTAAAAAACCGCCTTTTAATGGTTCCATTACAATGATTGGTAAATCATATTTACATGCTACTTCATAACATTTACGAGCTTCTACTCCTGGATTTTCCCAGTCAAGATAATTTATCTGTAATTGTATAAATTCCATTTCAGGATGTTCCTTAATTATCTCTTCAATATAATCAGCATGTGCATGTGTAGAAAATCCTAGATGTTTAATTTTTCCTTCAGCTTTTTTCTCATTTGCAAATTTAAATGAATCTACGTCACGGAAACCTTTTTCAGATAAACCACTGACATTATGCATAAGGTAATAATCAAAGTAATCAACGCCACAGCGTTCTAATTGCTCATTGAAAATTGGTTCTAATTGGTCTTCGCTTGTTATTGAAAATATTGGTAACTTATCTGCTACAATAAATTCATCACGGGAATATCTTTCAGTTACTGCTTTTCTAAATGCTACTTCACTTTCTCCATCATGATATGGATATGCAGTGTCAAAATAGGTAAATCCTTTTTCTATAAATTCATCAGCCATTTTATTTACTTGTTCTTGATCTATACTTTTTGTATTATCTTTATCTAGGAGAGGTAATCTCATCATTCCAAAACCCATACTTTTCATTTTCATAAACTCCTTATTGTGTAATTTAATATTCTTTTTATTTATTTTCTCTAATTATTTTTGCTGGTGAGCCTACAGCAACTACATTATCTGGTATATCCTTAGTAACAACACTTCCAGCCCCGATAACTACATTATTTCCAATAGTAACTCCAGGAAGTATTATAGAATTGGCACCAATCCAACATCTATCACCTATTTTCACTGGTTTTCTGGTGTTAACAAATGTATACTCAATAGAATCATCAAAATTTCCTTTTTCATCAATATATGAATAATTTTCATCTTCTAAATCATCATCTACAGGTAATATTCTTTCACGTGTAGAAACAGGATGATCCGCAGTTAGAACATTTACTCCAGGGCCTAGTAATGTATTATCTCCTATTTCTATTATATCCGTATCTAAAAAGTTACAATTATTATTTATAAAAGTATTTTTTCCTATTATAGTTTTTACACCTGTATTACAATAGAATGGCAACATTACTGTTGTTCCTTCACCTATTTTACCAAATAGTTCTTTTAGCAATTCCTGTTTTTTTGTTTCTTCTGAGGGATGTAAATTATTTAATTCATATGTTATGTTAGCTGCATTTTCAAATAATTCACCCCAATTTCCATCATTTAAGCTTAATGGTCCCTTAATAGCCCATTGTTTATTAACCATGTTAATCATCAACTGTTTTTCCTAGTTCATATGCTTCTTGTACAAATTTTGTATTATTTATTTCGCCTTCTTCCCATACACCTGTAGCTAATACCATTCCTTTTTCTTTTGGTGATGGCATACAATCTAATAATCCTCTGAAATCTTCTATTGCACGATTAAAATTATCCTGTGAACCTGTAATACCACATGAGAGGAAGTACACTTCTTTATCATGTAAATCTTGGTATCTTGGTGTCATTCTATCGATTAATGTTTTCATTTGTCCTGTTATAGTATAGAAATATAATGGTGATGCAAATACAATTACATCTGCTTTATCCATTTCATCAAGAATATATCTCATGTCATCATCAAATATCACACAATATTTTTCTCCTTGTTTATAACAGGAACTACAGCCAATACAGTAATTAATATTTTGATCTTGGATTATTATCTTGTTAACATTGGCTCCTGTTGTTTTTGCTCCTTTTATAAATTCATCACATAATATATTTGTATTTCCATTTTCTCTTGGACTACCCATTAATACTACTACTTTTTTTGTCATATTTACTCCTCCTCTTTTTGGTTTTCATTTAGCAATTTTTTTTCTAGTTCTAAAATGTGAATTTGTTTATTGTAATTTTCTTCTTCATGATTTTTTGATTCAATAAGATTACTCATTAATATGTCTATTTTCTTTTGACAATCAGCTATTGCCTCATCACGTTCTTTTTCTAGTTTTTCTATTTCCTTATCAATCTCTTCAATTCTTTCTTCATTGTTTGTTATTTTATCGAGTTGTAGCTCGTTATCCATTGCTTTATCTAGTAAGTCTTGTAAATTTAATCCTTTAGCTTTTATTAAGTCCATTTTTTCTTTATTAACTTTTACACAAGTGCATTTGTTAAATTCAGTCATTGTTATTAAACCTGTTTTTATATATACATAATAAACTGTCTACTTTTATATATACGTTTTAAACTATATAAACTTATATATAAAATCAAAATAGAAACACCATATATATAAATATTAATTTAATATAAATATCTTAATTATTTTCAATAATTAATATAAAAAAAGATAAAAAATTATAAATAGTTTAAAAATTATATTAAAAAATAATCATTGTTTAAAAACAATGATGTTATATAGAAAAAGGAGATGTTAAAAAAGAAGAAACATGAATAAAAAACACACACTACTAATAATATTTCTAACAATCATCATAATTGGAAGTATTAACACACTAAACGCAACAGAAACACCCGAAAACAACACAATAATACACAATGAGGACACAACACATACATATATAACCCCTCACATCACAAATAAAACAACAAAACAAGCAATTAAAAAAGAACCTCTAGAAAAATCAACCACTGAAAACGTGTCAACATATCCCGAATTCATCAAAGCAATAAACAACGCAAAACAATCAAACACGACAAATTACACAATAAATCTAAAAAAAGGAAACTATACTATCACAAACAAAATAATATGGGCAAATAACCTAGAAAACAAGAAAAAATTAACAATCAATGGACAAGGAAGTACAATAACAGGAAATAATACAAAAAGCTTCATACAAGTAAATTCAAATAATACACTTATCATTGAAAACATGACGATTACAAACACGTCAAAAAATTATGGAAGTGCAATATATAACTCTGGAACAACAATAATCTACAGCACAATATTCAAAAATAATCATGCAACAACAAAAAATACCCTAGGCGGTGGAGCCATATTCAACACAGGTAATTTAACCATAAACAACTCCACATTTGAAAATAATACATCCGACTTTGATGGTGGTGCCATATACAATATAAAAAATAACATGGACAACATGGGCTACATTCAAATTAACAATTCTACATTCACAAACAATAATGCAAGAACTGGAGCTGGAATATATAACTTCAATGGAAAACTAATCCTAATAAACAATACCACATTCAAATCAAACAATGCAAATAACTCACTAATATACATTCAAGATTATTCAAAGGAAAATATA